>JAJXUF010000074.1 GCA_021783175.1 Pseudomonadota bacterium | reverse complement strand
ATAGTCCTCGTAGCTCTTGCCCTTCGGGCAATTGGCTGACGGAACCTTTTGGCACTGTAGTTGGCTGTAGTTCTGGAGAGTGTCGTAGACAACGTGTTTTGCTGAGTCGGTGCTGCAGGCAGAGACACCGAAAACACTCGCGAGGAACAGCGCTTTGCTGCAACAAATCAATGCGGTTTGAATGCGCTTCATTTCAAATGAACCTTTAGCGCCATCGGGATAGGCATCCTATAGATCGCGAAGAACAAACAAAGGTGGCAGCAGTACACCGTTCCCAGAATGTTTTCGCGCCTCAGGCTGGATTTTCCACGCAGTGCCACGAAAGTGTGTCTAGTGACATTATTTTCGTTCGCTTTCATCACCTACTGAAGGCGAACGGAAATAATGTCACTCGGGGCCATTATAAATCAATGATATAGCCATTATTTCCGTATGCCTCTTTTGCAAAACGATCTCGAAATAGTGGCACTGTGTGGATGAAGTGCGCGAATTAGTGCCTCGGTATTTTCCGGGTTATTGTCATTGCTGGTTACCGCTTTTAAATACCTCACTGGGCATGAAACCTAATCGCCTCGTAGTACCAGGCTGATCCTACAGTCGAGGGCTCGAACCTCGCCTGTGAGAGGGTTTGAACTATCCAACTCCGCAGGCCATAGCTGGCCGGATGCACCTTGACCACTTTTATGTGAACGGGCATTCCATCGGCCCCAATATGGAACATCGCCGCAACGCATCCTGTAACATGATCGGCCCTTACGCTCGCCGGTAGGCTGATCGGGGGGTGCTTGACGAGGATGGGGTGCCCCGGCGCAAGCATACGTCGGATCTCTAGGGTCGGGCGGCATTGATATACGTGCCGCATGCCCTGCAATGGCGGAGCAGCCGGCTGGGCCGTCATCCCTTCTCTTTGGATGAACAGGGTACTGCTTGCGTAGGAGATGAAGAAACGGCGTGCATGCATGTAATCCGCGCCGACCAGCATGTCGATGCCGGGCTGCCTGAAATCCGCGACGTCGAGCCGCAGGTTGCGAAACGTCTCCTGTCCAACTCCAAACGTCTGGAAAAGGTGCCGGTACACCCTATATTGATGCATTCCGGCGCTCAGGAACGTATCGGATGGGTCATCGTCCAATTCGCTGCCAGTGATCCCGATATGATGGGCGGCGACAAGCAATATCGTCTCCCCCCTCGAACCAGTATCGAATTGCGCCCGCATGGGATGCCCATTGAGCGTGGCGGGGATGATGAAACGCCTGCCTTCCACCCGTGCCGAAACCGTCTGATACTGCCCATGCCAGGGGGGTGAGATCGGGGTGCATCCAGCCGTCTGATAAAACGTCAGGGTCCGGTGGGGTATATCGAGATCGAGATCATATTGGCTAAGTGCGTCCGCCCCAATGACTCCATCAGGCCTAAAGCCGTTCGCCATAGGTGGAATCCCCACCACTGTTGCGCTCAGGTCCGGAAAACTCAGCGTGGAAACTTTGAGTCTTCGCACAATGACGTTCGCGCTTACTCCGTTTCCGCCAATCGTATGAACCATCATGCGTTGCCCGGGATCGCGGGGTAAGGCCAGGCTGGCGGCGATCTTAGGCGTCACCGCCGTATATTGGGCGCCCGTGTCGACCAGCATCTCTGCTGAATGGCCGTCAATGGAAGCCTTGACCAGCGGGCGTCCGCCAGAGAGAAGTTGGACCGTCGCGACACGGATTACGGGGCAATCGGCCCGTGCCGGGGAAGCGATCATAAAAAGCGCTATCGCAAAGACCAACAAGCGGCTCGCAAACGTGCCCCCTATATGCCACTCCATCTGCCTACGCAGCCTTCCCCTTAGCCACAGCCTCCCCGTCCAGTCGTAGATGTCTAGCTAAGCGGACATGAACTCGGGTCTACGTGCATCTTGTTTAGCGTCCGACCGGAATACGGTCCACTTCAAAATAAAAAAACACAACGCCCAGCGCAAGCAGCGCAGCCATCGCAAGCCAGTCGTACCCGTTTGCAACACCCCTTCTGAAATTGCCGACCTGTGTAAAGCTTGATTGCGCTGTCTGAGAGCGATCCTCAGTAACCCTATAATGTCCAGATAACTCGCAGCGGACGCGCAAAAAGAGTACGCATTCCATCAGCTTGCGCGCGGATTGGCCGTAATACGCGCGACGCTCTGGAGCCCCCTCACTTAATATGTCTATGGCAAGAAATTCTCGGATCTTCGTTTCTGCGGTCATCGCTTTCTTTGTGGTATTCATCTTGATGCCGTCGGCAAACGCAGCAACAGCCGCCGCCCTGAAGGCCACACCCGTTTTTGTCGCCCCAAAGCCAAGCCTAAGTAATCGGTTTGCGACCAATGGTGCGTCAAGTTATTTCATCGATCGCGCTGGACGACTCTGGGCTTGGGGAAGCAACGAGGTGGGCGAGTTGGGCAATGGGTCGATCATCGACAGTCCAACTCCGGTGCGTGTCAAATTCCCCGCCAAGCTGGGGCACGCTGCGATTATCCGGCTGACCGTCACTGAAGACGGCTCCGTCTATGCCTTGGACAGCGTCGGCCATCTCTGGGCCTGGGGATACAACCGCCACGGACAACTGGGTGTTGGATTTGGTGATATCGAGAACCACTTAACCGCGACGCGGGTAGACTTTCCGGCCGCACTGGGAACTGCCTTGATCGTCAGCATCGCGGCTAACCACGAAGGCTTCGATTCTGTGTACGCCGTCGACAGTCTTGGCCGTCTCTGGGCTTGGGGAAACAACGAAAATGGCCAGCTCGGCGATGGCTCGCTGACGGGTCACGAGACCCCAGTGCGAGTTAAATTTCCTGCTGCTCTAGGGCATGCTTCGATCACCAGCGTCGCAGTCTACAACGACGAGGGCGGTTTCATCGCGATTTACGCTCTCGACAACGCCGGTCGTCTGTGGGCGTGGGGAGACGACGACGTCGGTGAGTTAGGCAATGGCTCGGTGAATGTTGACTTCACAATGCATCCGGCGCAGGTTCGCTTCCCCCGTAACGCTGGGGCGGTATCAATCGACAGTTTCGTGACCGGTAGCAGCGGCGATTTTTTCGCCTTGGATCACGCTGGCCGCCTCTGGGCATGCGGAAATAACGAAAATGGTCGGCTCGGCGTCGGGTCGACCACGAGTCAATCCACACCTGTCCAGGTTCGGTTTCCTACGCACTGGTGGCAACGTTCAGTTTCCATCGTCAGCGTGGTCGCCGCGCGCTACAGTTATGGCGCCTCCTACGCCATCGACAGCGCTGGGCGCCTCTGGTCTTGGGGAGGCAACCGCTATGGAGCGCTAGGCCAAGATACGAGCGCAGCGCAACTCACTCCGCAGCGTGTTCAGTTCCCGCCCGCGTTGCGCGGGGACTCCATCGTCAGCCTGGGAGCGGACGGATATGCGGCATATGCCATCGATAGCGCAGGACGGCTCTGGGCCTGGGGCAACAATAGGTATGGTCAATTGGGCAGTGGACACATAGCCAATCGCTTCAATCCGCCCGCACTGGTGAGATTTCCTGGTGACCTTGGATCTGCATCGATCGTCAGCGTGTCGGCCAGGAGTCCGAACTTTGTCTCCGCATTCGCGTATGCCACGGACAGCATGGGCCATTTGTGGGGTTGGGGATACAACAATCACGGACAGCTCGGCGATGCGTCGAACGCGATCGTCGCATTGCCGACACGGATAAGATTTCAGGCGGGTGTGGCTCAGTAGACCATCGTTCCTCACTCCGTTAAATGCCAGGCCAAATCAGTGTGCTCGTCCGCAAGTCGTAATTCGTCTATGTCGCCAATTGCGAGAGAATTTCAGGTTACCGCATCAATGCCATTACTGGCGTGCTTGGCAAAATTCCCGGCTGCCCCTCGCAACGGGAAGTAGCCAGCATTAGCTACGGTCGTGCAGCCGTGAAGCGGCTCTAGGCTTTAACGAGGGAGAAGATGAAAATGGGTCCGACAAAGTATGATTTCAACGCGCACGCCAAGCGAGTTCTCGGTTTGCTGGTGATCTTGTCGATGACGGCGTGTTCCACAACCCCTCAAATTCAATCGACGTCCTCGAGACCCCAATACCTCTACGCCGCGAACGCCGGCAGTGGAACGGTTTCTGCCTACCGCATCAACGCCGTCACGGGTGCGCTCACCCAAGTCCCGGGGAGTCCATTTGTGACCGGACTCACCGACATGATTACGGTCAACCCCAGTGGCACTTTTGCCTATGTGCAGAACTATTTCGGCGGAACTATCTCGGGGTACCGCATCACCGCTGCCACCGGTGCACTCACTCCAATCCAGGGTAACCCGTTTAGTACGGGGTATCTAGGAAGTCGTGTCGCGATTAACCCTGCAGGCACCTTTGCCTATGTGGGGAGTCAAAATAGCAAAACTGTGCTGGCTTACCGCATTAACACCTCTACCGGCGCTCTCACCCCAATTCCAGGGAGCCCTTTCCCCGTGGCGCAGGGCCCTTTGTCGATCACAATTGATCCGGCAGGATCCTTTGCCTACGTCGTTGGCGATGAGGGAGCGGTCTCGATCTTAAGCATTGACTCCGCCTCTGGGGTGCTTATACCGGTGACGACCAGTCCGGGAAACGGTGCCGCGTCAATCACGATTAGCCCCCACGGCGCTTTCGCCTATATGGCGGGTAGAAAAACTCTTTCAATCTTTCGCGTCAATACCGCCACCGGTGCACTCACTCACATCCCTGGCAGTCCGTTCAGCACTGGACACATACAAGGCCCTATCGTGATCAACTCCGCAGGCACCAGAGCCTATATGACGATCGGAAACAGCAACGATGTATACGCCTATCGCATCAACCCATCTACAGGTGCGCTCACAAAAATTCAAAGTGGTCCTTTTCGGATAGGAAATGGATCACCTTCCGTTACGCTTAACCCCACGGGCACTTTCGTGTATCAGGGGGGTGGGGGTCAAATAGCCGTATCGGCCTATCATGCCGCTCCTGCTACGGGTGCACTGACTCTCATCCGGGGAAGTCCGTTTGCTGCGGGAGCGAACCCGGCGTCTCTTGCGATTGCGCAACCCTGAACTCTTGCTGTCTATGTCGGTTCCGCCGCGTCCAACAATAATGCCGCTGAATGTCAGGCGTGCTCCAAGAGGCGGGATACTTCCTCGGATTCCATGAAGCGCTTACGCGTCGTCCAATACATGCGCCCGTGGCTCATAAGACCACTAGGTCATTGTTCGCCGGCAAGGTGATGAGTTGGGTTGGGTCTTCATGATAGGCAACTACTGGGTACAGGCTAATTCTAATTGGTTAACAGCAATGCCCGTGCCAGCAAATTTCTTCTCAGCATGAAAGCGGACGATTCTCGCGTAAATAAACTCTTCCAGTGCGTGGCCGATAGTGACTAGCTGAAATCAAACAGTCCCTAAGCGAACATAACTTAAGCTTCGAGTAATTTTATTGCGTCGTATTTCACCTATCATGCCGCAAAACAAAACCCAGTGAGGGGGGTAATGGCTGACGAAGGGCGCAGTCCTTTGATCTGCAGGCGGCGTGCTTACGCAAAGCGCGGACAGACGTTTTTGCATTCCTTAACGGACTCGCCAAGCGTTTCTATGATGCGCTGCCGCACCAAGCCTTCGTTAACGGCAAACGATTGGCCCTATTTGCAAAAGAAAACCGAGTTGAGCGCGTGTCGGTGCTAACGGCAATCTCTACTAATCAAAAAAATGGGCTTCTCGATGAAACGCGCCATCACGGTCTTACTTGCTTCATTTGCAGTGTTCTGCTTCCACGGCACACGTGCTGCGGAAACATGTGACAAGTACACCAGCCCCTACGACAAGACCTACTGCTTTAGTAAGCTTTTTGTCGAATCCGACACGCAGCTCAACGTCGCCTACAAGGCACTGTACGGCTTTCTCCAAGGGAGAGACAGGGTACGGCTTCAGCAAGCTGAACGGGACTGGATCAAGTACCGGGACCGGACCTGCCAGACGAACCCTGGCGCAATCAACGTGGAATGCAACTACGAAATCAACCGCAAGCGTAGCGAATATCTTCGCAGCCGACTACTTGAATGCAAAGCCGGAGCATGCCATTCAGACATGATCGGCAGCCATAGCTGGCAATAAAGCTAATAAAAAGCCTTCATGGACTGCTTACTTCGCCAACAAATGGTAAGTCCCGTTACATGCAAGAGCGATCCTCTGAGAGTGCATGCTCGCCTCTTCATGTTTGCAATCATGGTCACAGGCTGTTCCAGCACACTTACCCATGCGACGCCCATCGCGCAAGGAGAATGGGAATCAACGACTTGGTTCTTTAGCCCGATGACCGGCAAACGCGTTTACCACGAGAACTTCTGCGCCAAGACAGCGGATGTAGTAGCTGTGGTCAAAATCCCACGTCACGAAAAGCAATGTGATCCATGGAAAGTCGTGCGGTCTGATGCCGCCAACGGCTTATATGTGTTAGAGACGGTCTGCAAGCCTCCGGGTGATCCGGTCATATATGTTAGTGCGCAAGCAATCGTTTCTTCAGATGGTCGTTCGGCACACGGGGTCTTTCACGCTGTTATTGATGGCGTGCCTTTCGCTCCACCGCCGTCCTGGTTTGTCACACGGTTGGTGGGCGTTTGCACTGGATAGCGATAAAAATGAATCGCATGCATCCTTTCCGGACATTTCTTACTGGAGTGGGGGGATTTGTGGGGGAGCGACTGGGGAAGAAAATGCAAGTGTGGCTCGATCCGCATTCCACCTTCGCAGCAATCTGGAATCTCAATCTTCTGGTCGCACAGGGTGCCTGCCTAGGGGTGACAATTTAAACCGCACACGCTCAATGGCAAATATGTTTATGCGGCTTTCGTCCCCGCATGAGACAGGGACATAGGACGAACACAGAACTCGGTGGCCGCACGCAGGTCGCCACTAGTACAGGGAGTAACTCTGATGCGCCCACAATTCGGTCACGCTTTGTTTTATTTGGCCGCTTGTTTTGCGTTCTTTCATTCCGATATCGCGCTGTCCGCGAAAAACCAGACAGTTTCGCTTGCTGGCCAAGCAAGTGATGCCCCATTTCAAAAAACGCCAGGGCAACGCGCTCAGATTTTTATCAACGAAATACTCCCAGGTCTGCAGGCTGACGCACTCAACCTTCGTTTCAGTCTGACCAGAGTACGTGGGGCCCTATTCGCGTCTACTCAGGCTAAACGCGCGGCGGCTGACACCGCAGTACAGGCAGCGTTGACAGCGAAGGACTGGCCCTCCATAAAGACAGCGGCCGAAAATCGGATCGAGCTTGGCCGAGCCACTATCCCGGCTCCTTGGCTTGCCCTCGCGCAAGCTGACCTGAATAGCGGCACCGATTCGGCACAAGAGGCCCTGGAGGCAGCCTATATCGGCTTCACATACCGCGCGAATGCATCGGATGAGCCGACTTCGGCTTATCACGCCCTTTCCCTCATGCGCGAGGCACTCGATCGTCTAGGTGACCGAGCAGCAGAAATCCGTCTGCTCAGCATGATCGTCTCTACCTATCCTAATGACCATGCTTCCCGGGCAATGCTTGCGAGCCAAGTCGAAGGTGGGTTCAAGGTCCGCAAAGTCGATACGCAACCGCAATCTTTCCCCGCGCGGGCCTGCATCAGTTTCACCGTCGGGCTCCCGCGCGGTCTGTTGCACCCTGGCGACTACGTTACTACCACGCCTGCGATCCAGAATCTCGCCATCACCGAAGACAATGGCCGGCTATGCCTGGCCGGCTTGCCGCCAGGGAAGACGACGACCGTTACCCTGCATCCCGGATTGCCCGGTGTTGCGGGCACGAAACTCCAGAAGGCGAGTAACGTACGAATTAGTCTAACAAACCGGACGCCAACACTGATCGCCGATCCGACACATTACATTATTCCGGCGAGCAGCCCACCCTCGATCGGATTTAGCAGCGTCAATATTTCCAAGGTGAAGGTAAAGATCTCCCGTGTTGCCGAGCGCAGTCTGCTCGGCTTCCTCACGAATCATCCACTGCTTAATCCGAACGCGTGGAATAACATACTGAACGGCAACACGGCGCCTATCGTCTTTACCGGCTCTGCGGCGGTTCCCAGCTTTGCGCACAACAAACTTATGCACACCGTCTTGCCGCTAGCCAGCGTCATGACGAAGCCTGGGCTTTATGCGGTCTCGCTTGCCCCGGATGACGGAACGCCGAACTCCGACGGTGGCCTCAATTTGGTGCAGCTCGTTCTGCGCACAAATATCGCACCGACCACTTGGCGCGGCACGGATGGATTGACCGTCCAACTGCGCCATTTCACCGATGGGCAACCCGTTTATTCTGCGAGTGTTGCGCTCATCGCGGCCGATAATGCCGTGCTTGCGACCGCAACGACCAATTCAAACGGCATCGTCCATTTCGCGGCACCACTGCTTGCCGGTCCGGGGGGGCAGGTGCCGGCGGCGCTGCACATCACCGCCAGGAATGGAGATTTCACCCTGGTAGACCTCAATGCTGCGCCATTTGACCTAACTGATCGTGGCGTATCTGGACGGCCCGAACCACGCCCAATCGACCCCTATCTCTGGCTAGACCGCGGCATCTACCGTCCTGGTGAGACTGTGCATGTCGGTGCCCTGCTACGCAGTCCGAACGGCAAGCCGCTCGACGTTCCTTTGCATTTGATTGTCCGACGTCCCGGTGGCCAAGTATTTTCCGATCAGGTCGTGCAGTGGAGGGAGGATTCTTCACTCGTCGAACCTATTCGCCTCTCGCCAGGTGCACAGGCCGGCGCATGGAGCGTTGCACTTGCAGTTTCTGACAAGGCACACGCCCTTGCGAAACGCACTTTCACGGTGGCTGCCTTTGTGCCGGCACGGCTCGCGCTTGATTTTTTGCCCCGTGGCGCGCTGACCCCTGGCAAAATCAATCAGCTGCCCCTCAAGGTTAGATTTCTCTATGGCGCGCCAGGCGCCGACCTCACGGGCGTGGCTGCGGTATCAATCGAGAAGGATCCGGCGCCATTCTCCGCGTTCAAAGAGTATCAATTCGGCCTGCACAGCGAGATTTTCAACACACCGATGCTGAAACCCGATCTGGCAGAAACCGACGCAACGGGTGCAACGTCGGTCCCCATTGATCTGACCCAGCTGCCCGATGCGACCCATGCATTACAGGCTAAGGTTAACGTGACGATCAACGATCCCTCGGGCCGTGCGGTGACTCGTAGTGAGACGCTGAAAATCACGCCTGCGGGGCCATTGCTTGGCATTAAGCCGGATTTCAAGAATGGCGCGGTTGACCATGGCGCCAAGCCATCTTTCGATCTTGTCGCGGTTGATCCTAGGGGTAAGGCAACCACCATGACGGTCGACCTTTCCCTTGTCCGGCAGGATTACGAGTGGGAAGTACTCTGGGATGCCTCCATCGCGCGCTGGCGCTACACATATATCAATCGTAAAGTACTCAACCGAACAATTACGCTCACCGCTGATAAACCCTATCACCTTGAACTGCCGCCCCTACCGTATGGACGGTACCGACTACGCCTTCTCGAACACAACGGCGGAATGGCCGCCACTTCGACGATTTTCTACTCAGGCTGGATCACATCGAGCTCACCAGGCGTCCCGACACGACTTACCGTGGCCCGTGACAGGAAGCGTTATGTAGCAGGCGATGTCGCCCATCTGCACATCAGCGCGCCGTTTGCCGGCCAAGCGACCCTCGTAATCGCCAACAACAAGGTAATCAGCACACGCAATTTCGTTCTGGCAGCGGGCGGCGTCGATCTCAACGTGCCGGTCTCGGCCGATTGGGGTGCCGGTGCCTATGCGATCGTGCATGTATATCGCTCGGCACAAGCGAGCAATCCGCCGGACCGAGCAATCGGTCTGACCTGGCTCGGCCTTCGTCCAGGAAACCGAAAGCTGCCAGTGAGCTTCGACATCCAAAAGCTCTACCGGCCAGGCCGCAATGTCGTCTTTACAGTCAAGACTGCGCCGGGGGCCTTTGTCACGCTCGATGCCGTGGACGAGGGCATTCTAATGCTGACCGATTTCGCTGCGCCTAACCCGACTGCTCATTTCTTCGGCAAGCGGAGCCTGGGCGTTGACATCGCAGATGACTATAACGCATTGCTGCGCCCGGCCACCGGGGCGGCTACCTCGCTGCATGTCGGCGGCGGTGGAAATTTTGGTCCAGCACAACCGCCGATCCCTCAGAAGATCGTCTCGCTTTTTGCAGGCCCTGTGGAGGCTGGTCCGGATGGTATCGCCCGCATCACCCTGCACCTCCCCGATTTCAACGGCCAGATTCGGCTGATGGCTGTAGCTTGGCAAGGTCGTGCAGTTGGATCCGCATCAGCCGACGTTATTTTGCGCCACAAGTTGATTGCCGACTTGCTTCTGCCGCGCTTTCTGTCGCCAGATGACCGTGCCCGGATCGGCATCATGCTACAGGATCTAGATTTACCCTCGGGCCACTTCACGGTCCATCTCACAGGCAGCGGCGCCGTTCGTGGCAGCAATACCACCTCCCTCGATCTGACGAAGGATGCGCGCATCACCCTGCACACCAATCTTACGGCAACGGCACTCGGCACCGGGAGCGTCGTTCTCGACGTCACCGGAAATCATGGCTACGTCCAGCATCGCCTCCGGAAGATTTCGGTCCATTTGGTTCGTGCCCCTGAGACAAGGCTGGTCTCTACCGAGATCCCACCGGGTGGCACTGCGACACTCGCGCCGGACCTCAAGCCCTTCGTACCTGGTTCAACAAAAGCCACGATGACTCTCGGTAACCACCTCCCTTTCGATCCTGCTGGCTTCATGCAGGCGCTGCACGGCATCGGATACCGTTTCGTGGATGAAAGTGTGAGCCGCGGTATGCCGCTGACCGCGTTGACCGGGCCGGCAGCGGGTCCAGACCGGCGCGGGCGTCTTGCCCAAGCCGTGGAGGATGTGCTCGACGATCAGCGCTATGACGGTGCGTTCGGTCTCTGGTCCTCACAAGAGGATGCCCAGCCTTGGCTTACCGCTTACGCGACAGATTTCCTGCTGCGTGCCCGGAAAGCCGGCGCTGAGGTCCCCGCGCCACCGCTCGATAGTGCGCTGGCGTGGCTACGGAACGAAGTCTACAACGATCCATCGGCCCACCAGGCGCAAATCTATGCTGCTTATGTGCTGGCACTGGATGGACAGGCTCCGGCCGGCGCCATCCGGGTGATGGGCAATAGCCTCGGCCAAGTCGCCCATCCGCTGGCGCGAGCCCAGCTTGGCGCGGCGCTCGCAATGATTGGCGAGCCAGGCCAGGCACGGGATGCATTTGAATCTGCCCTCAAGCTCCACAATCGCGGGGGATTCTTCTGGTGGATGGGCTTGGACTGGAATGATGGCTACGGCACGCCGCTACGTGACGCCTGGGCTGTTCCTGCGATCATCCGCGAAACCGGCTTGCTGCGGAGCCAATGGGCGAAGCTTGCAGCAGATCTCCCTGGCCCCGGCATTTCACCTGACGACCTCGACGCGCAGGAGTTGGCATCCGCTGGCCTCGCCGCCGCGGATTTCGGTGGCAAACCGACGACGCTTTCACTCATCCTCGATGGCTCGGCTTTGACTTCTGATCACGCTGTGACTCGGCCACTCTACCAGAACATCAGCGTGACCAACCGTGGTGTAAAGCCGGTGCCTGCGACTGTTGTGACGAGCGGCATCCCATCCGCACCTATGGTCGCCTCGTCCCACGGTATGAGCCTGCACGTCTCGTTCTACACGAAGAACGGCGAGCCGCTAGACATATCACAGCTTGACCAAAATACTGTGTTCGTCATGGTGATAAGCGGTCGGGCGACCGATTCTGCTCCGCATCATGCGATCCTGACTGCGGGCCTGCCTGCAGGCTGGGAATTGGCCGGTAACATTTCGAATGGTGCGGTATCCAGCAGCATGCCATGGCTTAATAATCTCACTGCGCCAGACATACGTGCTGCGGCTGATGACCGCTACATGGCGGCATTCACGCTGTACCCACCCTGTTCAAATATGGTCACCTGCTCCGACAATGGCTATGACCAGGAATTTCGTACAGCTGTTGAGGTTCGCGCCGTGACGCAAGGCCACTTCGTGCTTCCAGGAGCAAGCCTCGTCGATCTCTACCATCCAGATCTGCGCGGCACGACGGCCGACCGGCAAGTCGTGGTCCTGCCACCGGGCACACCGATAGCGCCAACACCAAAGCCAGTCGACACTCCTAACGATCATGCCTCGGCTGCTGCGCCTTAAGACCCTCGCAGCCAGCGTGACGCTGGCGATTGCTGGCACGGCGTTCGTCCCAGGCACCGCCTATCCGATGCCGTCCTACACCACGCCTTCCGCCATGTGGGGCCGGATCATTGAAGGGAGGGATGGGACTCCGATCGCCTATTACCCGGATGCGCGCGGAGAGTGGAAATTCACGACAAGTGAGGCGCAAGTCGATCCGCTTATGATTCAGATGCTGGTCGCGATTGAGAATCGCAGCTTCTGGCACGATCCCGGGGTTGATCCCTTGGCGATTCTGCGTGCCGCAGGCCAACTCATCGTCAGGAGACACGTCGTTTCCGGTGCCTCGACGCTCACCATGCAGGTGGCCCGCCTGTTACACCCCGCGCCACGCACCCTGCCGGTCAAGATGCGCGAGGCGGTGGAGGCACTCTGGCTGAATGTACGCTACTCGAAACGCCACGTTCTCGGTATGTGGCTCTCTCTCGCCCCTTTCGGCGGCAACATTGTAGGTGTCGAGGCGGCCTCCCGAATCTGGTTCGGCAAGTCCCCGCGAAGCCTGACACCAGCTCAGGCTGCCTTGCTGGTTGCGTTATGTCGACGCCCCGAGGCCCTGCGCCCCGATCGCCACCCGCATGCCGCAATGCTCGCGCGCAACCGCATACTGAGCGAATCAGCCAAGGAGGGTGTGATTTCCGCCCGTCAGGCAGGGCGTGCCGAGAAGGCGCCCATTCCTCGCCACTGGCATGTTCTACCCCAGCAATCTCCCCAGAAGACCATACATCTGGCTTCCGGCACCCGAACGACGCTTGACCCGGCCCTGAACGACGCCCTTTCCGGTCTTGCGCGCAGCGCTCTCGTGTCGATGCCCAGTGCGGAGTCGCTTGCCATCATGATTGTGGATGCCCGGACCCGCGCCGTCCGCGCCGCATATTTGGGTGATTTTGCAGACCCATCACGCGATGGCTTCGTCGACCTCTCAACAGCTATCCGCTCGCCCGGCTCGGCACTCAAACCGTTTCTTTATGGCCTAGCCTTCGCTGACGGACTTGCCGGACCCGACAGCAGGGTGCAGGATTTACCAGAGGATTTCTCTGATTATGGACCTGACGATTTTACGCACCAGTTCATGGGCACGGTGACTGCAGCGACGGCACTGCGGCGCTCGCTCAATCTTCCCGCCGTGTCCTTGATGGCCCGTTACGGTCCGGCCCGATTCGCGGCGCAGCTCGCCGCCGCAGGTATCCCGCTTGCTCTGCCGGAAGGAGCTGCGCCGAGCCTGCCGCTTGTTCTGGGCGGAGCGGGCATCAACATGCAGAACCTCGCGGCCCTGTATGCTGCACTCGCCACCGACGGCCAGGTTGAGCACCTACATTGGACTGCGGGCAGGCGTCACCCGTCTGTTCCGTTCCTGAGCCCTTCAATCGTCCGTGAGATCGCCGACATTCTCACCCGCCCGCTCCCTGGCGACACAGCCACCGGAATTGCCTGGAAGACGGGCACGAGTTCCGGAAACCGCGACGACTGGGCGATCGGATTCGACCAACGCCATGTCGTCATCGTCTGGGTAGGGCGGCCGGACGGCGGCGCACTGCCAGGGGCGGCGGCCATCGATCGTGCAGTGCCTATACTCGCGCAGGTATTCGGCCTTTTGAAGATTGACCCACGAGTGTCCACGCCTCCGCCCTCACCGCTCAATCTCACGGAAGCCCCTGTGCATGCACCGCTCGCGATCGCGTATCCGCCACCGGGTGCTGCTCTCGGAGCGCTCGGACCAATCACTATCCGCGTGACAGGCGGTGTGCGTCCCCTGACTTTTCTTATGGATGGTGTCCCTCTGCCTAGTATTAAGGCACTGCGTAGTACCCAGTTTACCCCCTCTGGCCCCGGGTTCTATCACCTTCGAGTTATTGATGCTGATGGACGTTCGATCATGGAAATGCTACACGTTCTTGCCGCGTACCCCGCGGGGCAATTTTGATCAGGATGAACATTGTTGGATTGTTTCCACAAAGCTACCACTGATACAGTAACCATCCCGTGGCCAGTCGCTTAGTGTCACTGCGCGCCGACTGTTTACATGTGCGGCACGATATGGCGGGTTATCGATTGGAAGCAGCTTCTCGAATGGTCTGTTGGCAGAAACGACACGGGCAGCAGTTAGTCGACCGCCGGAGTAGCATGCTAGAGGCCAGGGTCCGCAAAAGGTTCCGACTTGCCAAAATCGGATGATTCCAAAAGCAGGCATTGGGCATGCGGCAGTTTCAGGGACCGGTAGCTTACCGGCATTGGTAATGAACTCCAGCATCGAACCTAATGCTGTCGTCTGCGCAGGTTAGCCCTAGAGGCCGCTAGGGGACCATGACCCGCCCCTTACGTCGAAGGTAACAGGCCAAACAACTGGTGAACCAATTTTTTCGCCGTTTATTTCGACGCAGCTGTCGGTCGCAACGTTCGATGAGCTACATTTTTTCCAAAAAGTCAAAAAATATTCGCAAATGGGTACCATCTATTAATTGGAAATCAGCCCTGTCTCTACCACTTTGCCTATAAAGACATACAGACCAAAAATTCACTGCAAAAAATACGTGGAAAATAAATCGTCCAAGTACAACCAATTCTTTTGGCCTACGCTTCACCACATATTGCTCATAGAAGTCGTTATACAGACGAGCCGCGCGATAAATTCTCTTGACTGGTTTTCCCTCAACATTCACATAGAAGGACTCTCTCCGATCTGCTGCCGCCATTGCGGCTTCAGTAAAATTCTTGTCGGAATAATTGATTTCAAGCATCTCGTAACACCTTCAATCAATGCTTTTGGGCCAGTCTGACCTTCCTTGATCAGGATCTGAGATTTCTTTCAGGTCGGGTTAGCTGGCGTCATAGCACCTACACTGATACACGCATCGATGACAAAGTTTCACATGGAATGCAAAACCTCTACCGTAGTTTTGCCCATAGCAAAGCAATAATAATTGCCACCACTATACCTGTGCCCATCAGCGCGTTTCCCAAGTCTGAATCACACCCTCTTGAGACGCAGTCGGCGGTGGGTGCAGAAACTTCTGGGTAGATGTATAGGTAAAAGATTGCGGATGAAATAATTAGTATGACAAGAACGAGAACTGCGAAGAGGATATGCCTTTTCATGTCACGCAAAGGCGTCCACGTGCTGGTTCAGGGGCGTGTAAACGTACGGCGAAGCGGACTTTCTAAACGTTTTCATGATTTACCCCCTTGACTGGTTATACCCAGTTTGACCTTGCTGCTGAGATCAAGCAATGCGAGAACAGTGCCGCCAACCCTACGCATAGCCTCTTCTGGTGGAAGCGCTCGCAGTTCCTCAA
>JAJXUF010000275.1 GCA_021783175.1 Pseudomonadota bacterium | reverse complement strand
TGTATTTTGATCCAACAGCTGTGGGTAAGTGTACCAATAGCTGGGTCTTGAAGTTCTCCTTTTTGTGTGTCCCCAGAATGCGAGATAGAACTCACAACGGGCGTTGCCCGTTATGAATTCCCTCCCGCCCCAACTCAAAACGGCTCGTCAGCCGGAACCTCTTTGCTTCCCTTGTGTTTCTGCTCCCGTGATTTGATGCGCGACTTCGCAGCCGTACTGCTGTGCTGGAACCGGTATGACTCGTTGCCCGTCTCGACGATATGACAGTGATGGGTGAGTCGATCCAGTAGCGCCGTGGTCATCTTGGCATCGCCAAACACGCTAGACCATTCCGAGAAGCTCAGGTTCGTGGTGATGATCACGCTCGTGTGCTCATACAGTTTGGACAGCAGGTGAAACAGCAAGGCACCGCCGACTTGGCTGAACGGCAGGTATCCAAGTTCATCGAGAATGATCAGATCCATACGTGCCAAGCTCATGGCAAGCCGGCCAGCCTTGCCATCGCGCTTCTCCCGCTCCAGCACATTGACCAGATCAACCGTGGAGTAGAAACGCACTCGCTTGCCATGCATGGCAATGCCGGACACCCCGATGGCCGTGGCCAGATGCGTCTTGCCGGTGCCGGGGCCGCCAATAAATACCGCATTCTGTGACGTATCGGTAAATTCCAGCGTTGCCAGTTGCTTGACCAAGGGTTGATCGACCGATGACGATTCGAAGTCGAATCCCGCCAGATCGCGATGCACGGGGAATTTGGCCGCATTCATCTGGTGGCTCACCGAGCGCATGGCACGATCCGTGTGTTCGGCTTGCAGCAGGTGTTCGATCAGCCATCGGGAAGAGTCCGTCGATGTCGTGCCCTGGTCCATCAAATCCTTCCAGGCGCTGGACATGCCATGCAACCGCAGCTCTTTGAGTTCTGTCGTGACATCAATCATGGCTCACCCCCACTGCGTCGGTTACTGCTTCGTCTTCATCAACACTCCGCAGGTTGTCGTACCGACTGGTATCGGCCAGCGGTGCCTCTTTGAGTTGCAAGCTCGTCTCCACGCACGCAGGCAATGGGCTGGCATTCAGCCGCGACAGCACGTTGAGGACGTGTTCGGCATTGAGCGCGCCGGTTTCGATCACCAGTTCCACCGCCACCAAGACCGCACCCAGCCCGGCAGCGGGCACGGTCGCCAGCACCTGCGCCATGATCCTGTCCCCACCCTCGTGGCGCATCAACCCCTGTCGCAACTGCTGGAGCGGTTTCGGCATGTCGGCAAAGGGGGCGCCGTTCCGTAGTGCGCCCGGTTTGCGTTCCACCAGCGGGATGTAGTGCTGCCAGTCGTAGCGGATGTGTTCACGTTCGGTCAGGCGGTCATGGCTGGCGACCACGGCGTCTCCGACCACCACGCTGATCTGATGCGGATAGAGCCGGGTGCTGACCATTTGTCCGACCAGTTCGCACGGCACCGAGTAACGGTTGCGATGCACGGTGATCAGGCAGGTGCTGGATACCCGCGACAGTTTCTCCACATAGCCGTCAAACAGGGCGGGCACCGGCATCATCTCGGCGCGCTCCTGCTCCAGTACCTCGGCCACGCTCAAGCCCTTGTATTCCGGATGGCGCAACTCGCTCCAGAGAGACCGGCAACGCTCGCCCAGCCACACATTGAGTTCGGTGAAGGAGCCGAAGCGTTGGTTCTGCGCATCCAGCCAGATGCGCCGACGACTGTCCTGGACGTTCTTCTCGACCACGCCCTTCTCCCAGCCCGAGGCCACGTTGCAGAAGTCCGGATCGAACAGGTAGTGCGCGCACATCACGGCAAAGCGCGCATTGACGGTACGCCCCTTGCCTTTGTTGACCTTATCGACGGCGGTCTTCATGTTGTCGTAGATGCCGCGCCGGGGAATGCCGCCCAGGGCGGTGAAGGAGCGCGTGTGGGCATCGAACAGCATTTCGTGCCCCTGGCTCGGGTAGGCGACCAGCCAGAATGCACGGCTGGCGCACAGCTTGAGATGCGACACCTGGATGCGCCGGTAGATGCCGCCGATCACCAGTCCTTCTTCGCTCCAGTCAAACTGGAATGCCTCGCCCAGTGCAAACTTCAGCGGGACGAAGGCTCGCGGCGTTTTGCCTTCCCGTCCACGCCACTCGCGGATGAAATCGGTGACGCGGCTATAGCTGCCCGAGTATCCATCCAGTTTGATTTGCGCAAACAGGTCCTTGGCGGTACGTCTGTTTTGTTTGGCGCGGTGGGCATCGGCTTTGAGAGCCTGTTCCAGCAGATCGTGAAACGCGCTCAGCTTGCTCGGGTTCTCTCTTCGCCGGTAGGTCGGAGGGGCCGTCTCTTTGGGACTTCTCAGCCATTTGCGTATCGTGTTGCGCGATAAGCCCGTGCGCTTCGTGATTTCATGCAGCGACAGTCGGTCGCGTAAATACATCCGTCGTATCTTCCCAATCATTTCCATAGTGATCACCTTTTATCTCCTGCCTAAAAGTTAGGCAGAGCAAGTAGAACACCAGGGTCAATTTTGGATCGGCACAACTCCTATTGGTGGGTCAGTTTTCGGTCGGCCTCAACAGTTTCTTGCTCATCATCAATGAAAATAAAGTCACATCCAGCATCTTCCGGCCCGTCGACTGATGCAGCATCAATTGCATCATCTTCATCAATGCCAAGCATGGTCGTCGCATACCATGCTGCAACCGCACGATCTCTCGTTATACCGCCACGTGATGCTAAAACATCAATTGCCCTAATTAATTCTTTTCTCGAGTCAATGGCTGAGCCTTTTTCTTTGCTGGAATCAATAATTGCCATTGTCGTTTTCTCCCTGTTTGAATATATCTTTTTAGTCCGTCACCCCTGTCCGAGTAATACGGGAGCCTTGGAAATATGAGAACGCAATCTATCGGCAATAACCTGCCCATGCAAGTAAAAAAAGTCCTATACATTATTATTGGGTGGTTCGAATCCTTCCTGCGCGCGAGAGGAGACTCGAACTTCCGCAATGGATACAACAGCAGGCGAACGTTCATGCAACTGAGACGGCACCGATGGCCGATAACTGGTTCTTCGAGTTGCTTTGACTTAGTAACCACTCGAAATAGAAGTCATAAAAAGAGCAGTTCCCATATTCGTTCGATTCGGCGAGCCAGATTAGAAACCAAGCCGAGATATCAGTTCGCCGCAATAGCCATCGGCGCAACATAAGCCGCACGTGCAGCGCGCACTGCGTCGTGATTTTCCAGCGCCCATTCGATCATGCTTTGCAGGGGCTGCAGCAAGGAGTGCCCCAATGGCGTAAGGGTGTATTCCACCCGTAACGGCACGGTGGCGAATACCTGCCTCGATACCAGGCCGTCCTGTTCCAGGCGGCGCAGCGTCTGTGCCAGCATGCGCTGCGAAACGTCGCCGATGCGGTTCCTGAGTTCGCTGAAGCGCAGGGTGCCTGCTTCCAGTTCATGGATCACCAGTAACGACCAGCGGTCTCCCAGACGATCCAGCACATCGCGGATCGGGCACAGGC
>JAJXUF010000274.1 GCA_021783175.1 Pseudomonadota bacterium | reverse complement strand
CCAGCAGCACGCGTTCCTGTTCGTCGAGCAACACGATGGCGACCTGCGCCGCATCCACCACCGACTCGATCAGTGTCTTCTGGTTCTGCACCTGGCGTTCCAGCCGGTGCACTTCCGTCACATCGCGGTGCATGCCGAGGTAATGCGTGGTGTGGCCTTCTTCTCCCACCACCGGGGTGATGGTGACGTCAGCTAGGTAGCGGTTGCCGTCCTTGCGCTTGTTCACCAGAAGGCCGTTCCATGGACGCTGCCTTTGTATCTGCGCCCACAACGACTCGTAGACCAGCTTGGGTGTGACGTGGTACGACAAAATGGATTCGTTGTGCCCGATGACTTCTTGCTGTCCGTAGCCTGTGATGCGCTGGAAAGCGGCGTTCGCGTACAGGATGTTGGCGCGCGCATCGGTGATGGAGATCGCCAGCGCGGCTTGTTCCACCGCCTGCCGGAAAAGATGCGTCGGCACGTTGCCGCCGGCATCCTCCGCTGACGCCTGCGGTTTCGGTTCGTGCGGTGCCTGTTGCCTGGCCATGATGTCCCCAATCAATATGTATGAGGGATGTTCAGCAATATCTGTGCCGCCGATCTTCCATTCCGCCTCACTGCTGTCAATGGCAGGCGGGTTGTCGTGTTTGCTACATCGGCGCAGGCAACGACCCGACAACGACAAAGGTTTTTGCACCTGTCTGGTGCGTTACGGAGCCAAACGCCTGATTTCGTGCGGCTCCGTTTCTACCTGCTGCGCTGGCACGGCGTTTGCACTAAGGAGCACAGGAGATCGATATGCGCGAATACCTTTTATTGCTGCTCAGCACCGTGCTGGTGAACAACGTGGTGCTGGTGAAATTCCTGGGGCTGTGCCCGTTCATGGGCATCTCCAAAAAGACCGATACGGCCGTCAGCATGGGGCTGGCCACGACTTTCGTGATGACCATGGCGTCGGCATCCTGCTGGATGCTGGAACACTGGCTGCTGATGCCGCTGGGCATGGTGTACCTGCGCATCCTGGTTTACATCCTGGTCATCGCCGTCGTGGTGCAGTTCACCGAGATGGTGGTGCGCAAGACCAATCCCGCGCTGTACCAGGTGCTGGGCATCTACCTGCCGTTGATCACGACCAACTGCGCCGTGCTGGGCATCCCGCTGCTGACCACGCAGGAGAAGCTGCCCTTCGTGAACAGCCTGCTGTACGGCTTCGGCTCGGCTGCCGGTTTTACGCTGGTGCTCCTGCTGTTCGCCGGGCTGCGCGAACGCCTGGCGCTGGCACAAGTGCCGGGTGCGTTCATCGGCGCGCCGATCGGATTCATCACTGCAAGTTTGCTCGCATTGGCCTTCATGGGTTTTGCGGGACTCGTTTAGATAGGTAGGGTGGGCACAAAAACGTGCCCACCCTACCTGGAAATTAACAGGAGAAAGAAATGTTCACCGCTGTCGTCAGCCTGACTATCCTCGGTTCAGCCATGGGGCTCTTCCTCGGATATTCCGCGCGCAAGCTCGAAGTCGAAGGCAATCCGCTGATCGCGGAGATACAAGCCATCCTGCCCGGTTCGCAATGCGGCCAATGCGGATTTCCCGGTTGCGCCGGTGCGGCACAGGCATTGGCCGATCGTACCGCACCCGTCACCTTGTGCCCCCCCGGTGGACGTGCGGTGGTGCAGGCGCTGGCGCTGAAGCTGGGTGTCGAAGCCAACCTGTCGGACGTGAAAGACAGCGTGCCGATGATCGCCGAAGTGCAGGAAGAAATATGCATCGGCTGCACGCGTTGCTTCAAGGTCTGTCCCACCGACGCGATCATGGGTGCGGCACAACAGATGCATTCGGTGTTCCGCGAGGCGTGCACCGCCTGCGGCAAATGCGAGGAAGTCTGCCCGACCGAGTCGATCAAGCTGCAGCCTGTTCCAGTGACCTTGCATGGCTGGTACTGGCACAAGCCGGTCATTCATTCGATGCAGGCTGTTAGCGCGTGAGGGGCCAATGAAACTTTTCAGATTACGTGGCGGTGTGCATCCGGAAAGCCGCAAGGAATTGGCGGCGGATCGCGCGATCCGCGTTCTGCCCATGCCCGGGCGTTTGTACGTGCCCCTGCTGCAACATGTGGGTGCGCCCGCACAGCCCCTGGTCAATGTGGGCGACAAAGTGCTGAAGGGGCAACTCATCGGCGCGGGGCAGGGGGTCATTTCTGCGCCCGTGCATGCACCCACTTCCGGACGCATCCTCGCCATCGGCGATTTTTCCGCGGCGCATCCGTCCGGATTGACTGCACCGACGATCACGATAGAAGCGGACGGCGAAGACCGCTGGATCGAGACAGAGATCGCATCCGATCCGTTCGCACTGACGCCGGACCAGATCGCGGCGCGTGTGGCCGCAGCGGGCATCGTCGGCATGGGCGGGGCGACTTTTCCTTCGGCGGTGAAACTGAATCTCTCGCGCAAGAACCAGGTGCGCACGCTCATCATCAACGGCGGCGAATGCGAACCTTATATTACTTGCGATGACCGGCTCATGCGCGAACGCGCAGACGGAATCGTCGAAGGCGTCCGCCTCATCCGCCACGCGGTGGGTGCGGCCGAAATCATGGTCGGTATCGAAGAGAACAAACCGGCGGCACTCGCCGCCATGCAGGCTGCCGCAATCGGCACGGAAGTCCGGGTGATCGCCGTGCCGGCGATGTACCCGATGGGCTGGGACAAGCAAATGATCCGCGCGCTGACCGGGCGCGAAGTGCCTGCCGACGGTCGCACCGCCGACATAGGTGTGCTGGTGCACAACGTCGCGACGGCTTACGCGGTACGCGACGCCGTGCGTTTCGGCCGCCCGCTGGTGTCGCGGCTGGTGACGGTCAGCGGCGGTTCGGTGGTGGAGCCGGGCAATCTGGAAGTGCCGATCGGGACGCTGGTCGAAACACTGTTCGAGTTCTGCGGTGGTTTCGCGGGTAAGCCTGCCCGCATGGTGCTGGGCGGGCCGATGATGGGGATCGAACTGGCAACGGCTGCCGTGCCCATCGTGAAGGGCAGCAGCGGCGTGCTGGCGCTGACCTCCGGCGAGATCGGCAGTGTCCGGCCGGCTCCCTGCATCCGTTGTTCCAGCTGTGTGCGCGCATGCCCGGTCGGCCTGCTGCCGCTGGACATGGCGGCGCACATACGGGCCGGTGACTCGACCGGCGCCGTGGCGCTGGGTCTGAAGGATTGCATCGCCTGCGGCTGCTGTTCGTTCGTCTGCCCGTCGCATATTCCGCTGGTGCACTATTTCAACTTCGCCAAGGGCGAACTGATGGAGCAGGAGCGCGTGAAACTGAAACAGGAAGCCACCAAAAAACTGGCGGATGCCCGCAACGAACGCATCGCTCGCATCGCCCGCGAGCGCGCCGAGGCGGCAGCGAAACGCAAAGCGGCGCGCGAAGCGAAAGAGCGCGCCGCGAAGGAAGCGGCGGCTAAGGCTGCAACGGAGGTCGTATGAGTTACGCTAATCAGCGAACAAAGTCAGTCCCCTCTCCCGCTTGCGGGAGAGGGCTAGGGAGAGGGGTAACAATTGAAATAATCCCGTCTTTTTCAAGACCCA
>JAJXUF010000273.1 GCA_021783175.1 Pseudomonadota bacterium | reverse complement strand
CGGCGATGATGAATGCCTGCCCCGAACCGCGCACCACGCACTCGGTGTGGTAGACCATGTCATCGATGGTCACCGGCAGGGTCGTCTCGTGGCCCTGCAATACCATGCCGAGAGAATCGCCGACCAGCAGCACATCCACACCCTGCGATTCGAGCAGCGTGGCGAAACTGGCATCGTAACAAGTCAGCATCGCGATCTTCTCGCCCTTGTTACGCAGGGTCTGCAATGTTGTGAGCGTCTTTCGCATTATTGAACTTTCCAAAAGTCATGACAGTGTTGCTGCCGCAGCAGGAAAACATCCCCCACCTGTGCGTGGTTGTTGCCGGCTTGTCGGCTATACAAACACGGCCTACCCCTTGCGGGTGCAATCCTCCCCCAGAGGGAGAGGAAGCCATCGTGCAGTGCGGTAAGCAGGCAATCCGCGAAGCGGATGCTCGCAAAGGCTATTTTCAATCCCTGCCTACGTTGAAATATTCGCGCCGTCCGCGCATCCTGGATATGCGGTCCAGCAACAGATTGAAGTCATCGTCATTATCCACAAAATTCAGGTGTTCGCTATTCACCACCAGGAGCGGCGCTTCGTCGTACTGGTGAAAGAATTCGCCGTAACTGCTGGCCAGGCGCGTCAGATAATCGTCCTGAATGGTCCGCTCATAACGATTCCCGCGCCGCCGCACGCGCTCGGACAAGGTGTAGGTGGGCGCCTGCAGGTAGATCACCAGATCGGGCGTGGGCGCCTGCGGCGACAGCCCCTGGTAAATGGATTGGTACAGCTTGTATTCGTCGTCGCTCAGGGTCAGGCGCGCGAACAACTCGTCTTTTTCGAACAGGTAATCGGAGACGGTGCGCGTGCGGAACAGGTCCATCTGCGCAAGGTCTCGCGCTTCGTTGATGCGCTGGAACAGGAAGAACAGTTGCGTGGGCAGCGCATAACGCACCGGGTCCTGGTAGAAGTTCGCCAGGAACGGGTTCTCCTGCGGCTTCTCCAGCAAAGGCTGTACTTCCGCATAGTCTGCGAGACGCTGGGCAAGGCTGGTCTTGCCCACGCCGATAGGGCCTTCCACCACGATGTATCGATATTTTTCCAGCGGCATTCTTCAAGAATCCTTACAAATCCTGACCAAATACAAACGCGACTTGCCAACCCGGCATCCTTGCGACTAAACCAAACGCTCCAATTGCTGATCCTCGCATTGCCTTGCCGCAGCCGCGGCATTCCCGACACCCGGAATATCGCTGTCCGGCGCGATCTCCAGCAAAGGTTGCAACACGAATGCGCGCAGGTGCATCTGAGGATGCGGGATGGTCAAGCCATGCTCGTGATGGAGCAGGTCATCATAAAGCAGAATATCGAGGTCCAAAGTGCGCGGCGCATTACAAAACTCCCGTGTGCGCCCCTGTTCAAGTTCCAGCGCCAATAACGCATCCAGCAAGGCGCGCGGGGACAACCCGGTCTCCACCTGCGCAACTGCATTGATGAAATCCGGTTGCGCCAGGTAACCCACCGGCGCGCTGCGATACAGCGAAGAGCGCCGTGCAACCCGCGTCTGCGCCAAATGATCCAGCGCCTCCAGCGCCCGCGAAACCTGCGCGACCGGATCAGCCAGGTTGCTGCCCAGCCCGATGAACGCGGTGTGCGGCCACGACACGGTGGGGCGGAGCCCGTCTGTGCGGGAGTGGCCGCATGGCGCCTCCTCCCGCAAACGGCCGACTTCGTCGGTAACGTGTTGGAGGTGCTCCATCACTCGATCGGCAGTTCGGATTGGGCGGCTGCACCGGGCTTCTTCGTGCGACGGCGGCGCTTCTTGGGCCCGCCGGTATCCGGCAGCAACATCTCGGCCCGGCGCTCGTCATTGGCATGCTGGAATTCTTCCCACCATGTACCCAGCTCTGTCTCCACTTCACCGCTCTGGCAACGCAGCAACAGGAAATCATAAGCGGCACGGAAGCGCGGCAACGCCAGCAGGCGCATCGGGCGCTGCCCGCCGCGTTGCTCGAAGCGCGGCTGCAGCAACCACAGTTCCTTCATCACCGTATCGTAGCGGCGAGGGATGGCGAGTTGCGCGCGCTGCCTGTCCAATACGTCGTCCATCGCCGCATGCATCGCGGCGATCGGACGTTCACCCGCTTCTTGTCTGATTTTCCATGCCGCCAGCACCTCGTGCCACAACAGGGCGGCGAACAGGAATGCCGGCGAAACGGGTTTTTCCTCGGCGATGCGCTGGTCGGTGTTCTGCAGGGCCAGCATGACGAACTTCTCGCCCATCGGCTGCTCCAGGATCACGTCCAGCATCGGCAGCATGCCGTGATGCAGTTCCATCGCACGCAGCTTCTTCACACAGGGCAAGGCCTGACCGGACAGCAACAGCTTGAGCATCTCGTCGAACAGACGCGCTTCCGGCACATTGCTCAACAACTCTTTCATTTTCGAGATAGGCGCCGCAGTGGCCGGATCCAGCTTCATGCCCAGCTTGGCCGAAAGACGCACCGCACGCAGCATGCGCACCGGATCTTCGCGGTAACGCACTTCGGGATCGCCTATCATGCGCAGGGTGTTGGCGCGGATATCGGCATAGCCGTTGTGATAGTCGAATATCTCCTGCGTGGCCGGGTCGTAAAACAGCGCATTGGCGGTGAAGTCTCGCCGTGCAGCATCCTGTTCCTGATCGCCGAACTCGTTGTCGCGCAGGATGCGGCCGTGCTCGTCGGTTTCCGCATCCTCCGCCTCGATGGCGCGCCGGAAGGTGGAAACCTCCACCGTTTCCTCCCCGAACATCACATGCACCAGCCGGAAACGCCGCCCGATGATGCGCGCGCGGCGGAACACGCGCTTCACCTCTTCCGGGGTGGCATCTGTAGCCACGTCGAAATCCTTGGGTTGGCGATCCAGCAACAGGTCGCGTACCGCACCGCCCACCACAAAAGCCTGGAAACCCGCCGCCTGCAACCCGTCTGTCACCCGTTTTGCGCCGTAGCTGATGCCGTCGCTGCCCACCTTGTGTTCCCCAAAAGGAATCACGTGCGCAGCGCCCACTACAGTTACAGGAGCAGCTCTACCGAATACCCGTTTAATCAGTCGTTTTATCATCGTCAGTAAAAGTTGAAATCGCCGCGGGGGCGGCGATCCTATGGACATCAGGCTTGATTATACACCGCCCCCTCCCGGAGGCCTTTCAACGCAGCGAGATGACCGCCCAGCCTTGTTTTTCGGCATGCGCGCGCAAGGTCGCATCGGGATCGACCGCAACAGGGCGTTTCACCCTGGACAGCAAGGGCAGGTCGTTCAGGGAGTCGCTGTAGAACCACGACTCATCGAAACTCCCCCAGTTCCAGCCGCGCTCGGCCAGCCAGCTTTCCATGCGCACCACTTTTCCCTCGCGAAAACTCGGCACGCCGGAAACACGCCCGGTGAATTCGCCGTCTATCTGTTCAGGATCGGTGGCGATCAGGTGCTCCACGCCGAATTCCCGCGCGATGGGAGCAGTCACGAAGCTGTTGGTGGCGGTAACGATCACGCACATGTCGCCCGCCGATTGATGCCTGGCCACCAGATCGCGCGCCGCCTGCCCCATCATGGGACG
>JAJXUF010000272.1 GCA_021783175.1 Pseudomonadota bacterium | reverse complement strand
CTCCTTTGAAGCGCGCATCGTTGCGGTTGCGGACGTGTTCCAGGCACTTGCGCAGGATAGGCCTTACCGCGGTGCGCTGGAACGGGATGCCATCCTGACGATCCTCAAGCAACAGGCCGACAGCGGAAAGCTGGATGGTCGCGTGGTCGCCGCGGTTGAGAGGAATCTGCAGGAATGCTGGCATGCCGCGACACAGGTGCATGCATAACCAGGGTGCGAAAGCATGAAACTGAGCGCCAGATTCTATTTGCTGATGACGGCAATATTCCTGAGTTTCAGCCTGGTTTCGTGGCTGGCATTCAGCGATATGGTCAACCAGATCAACGTCCTGTGGGGGAAGCGATTTGCCGAACGCCAGGTGCTGTTCGACAAGCACCGGACGCTCTCGCCGCTGATCCGGGAGATCAGGCTCGCTCGCCAGATGGCAGCGGAACCGGCGCTGATCGAGATGGCGCTGCACGAGGACGATGAGGCGGTCAGGCGCCGGGCGACCCGGGTGATGGAGCGCTATCGTTTCGATTTTCGGGACCACAGTTATTTCGCGGCTTTTGCCCGCAGCGGCAACTATTACTTCAACGACTCGGCGGGGCAATATTCGGATAAACAGTATCGCTATACGCTTTCCCCTCGTGAAAAGCGTGACTATTGGTTCTATGCCACCCTGAAAAGCGGGGTCGATTACCAAGTGAATCTTGATCCGGATGCGCATCTGGGCGTGGTGAAAGTCTGGATCAATGTGTTGCTCAAGAACGGCAGCGAAGTACTGGGCGTGATCGGCACCGGCATCGACCTGACCGAGTTCCTGAAAGAGAGTGTGGATATCAACCAGCCCGGGGTGGACACGTTCTTCGTCGACAAGAGCCTGGCCATCCAGCTTTCTGCCGATCCCGCACTGATCGATTATGCAAGCATTGCCAAAACGGTCGGCGAACGCATCAAGATCGACGTGTTGCTGAAGAATCCGGCTGATATCGAACGGCTGCGCCAGACGGCTATCGACCTTGAGAACCATCAGGGCGGCGAAGTATCGACCTTGTGGGTGGATTACCGCGGAAAGAAACGCCTGCTCGGCATGGCCTATTTGCCTGAGATCGGCTGGTACGACCTGACGCTCATCGACGAAAGGAGCTTGCAAGTGCTGCGCGGCTTCACCTGGCTGCCCATGCTGTTGGGGGCGATATTCCTCCTGGCGATGCTGATACTCGGATTCTTGCTGCACCGCTGGGTGCTGGATCCGATCGCGAGGTTGACCAAAGCCACCGAGCATATTCAGCGCGGCAACTACGATATCGAGCCGCCGATTGTCGGAAAGGGGGAGATCTCAGCGCTTTCGCGCTCGTTCTGGCAGATGGTCGAATTCGTACGCAATACCAACGCGGAACTGGAGCGCAAGGTCACTGAGCGTACGCAGGATCTGCTTCGCCTGACGGAGATCGATTACCTGACGGGGCTGCTGAACAGGCGCGGCATGACGGACAAGCTGGAGAAGGAAGTTGCGCGGCAGGCCCGTCAGGGAGGGGCAATGGGACTGCTGTTGCTGGATCTGGATCATTTCAAACAGGTCAACGACAACTATGGCCATGCGGCTGGCGATCTCGCGATATGCGCCACCGCCAACGTGTTGCGCTCGATGAAGCGCAGCTACGATTACGCGGGGCGCTGGGGCGGCGAGGAGTTCATGCTGCTGTTGCCGGAGTGCAACGAGGATGAAATGGTTGCCATTGCCGAACGCATCCGCGAGGGGATCAGGAATCTGCATATCGAAGCGGGGACCCGGAATTTCACATTCACGGTCAGTATCGGCGTGCACTTTCCGAGCGGCCCGCAGACGCTGGACGCGATGCTGCAACAGGCCGACAAGGCGCTTTATGCGGCAAAAGACGCCGGGCGCGACTGTGTGCGTACCTCCAGGCAAAAGCCCTGACCGTCGCGCCGCAGCGAAGATCTATCCTCTGGTGTTCGATTGCTGCTGGAACCGGGTCAGATCGACCAGCGGCGCCGGCTGCCAGCCGGGCTTGCGGTGTTCGGCCACGACATTGGTGAAGATGCCGCCGCGCACATAGAACTTGGCAGTGAGGCGCATGAAGCGGGGCTGCGTGGCGGCGACCAGATCGTCCAGCACCCGGTTGGTCACGTCCTCATGGAAGTGCCCTTCGTTGCGGAAGGACCAGATATAGAGCTTCAGGCTCTTCAATTCCACGCATTTTTCGTCCGCTATGTAATCCAGGATCAGCGTGGCGAAGTCCGGCTGCCCGGTCTTGGGGCACAGGCAGGTGAATTCCGGGATTTCCATGTGGATGTGGTAATCACGCCCGGGTTGCGGGTTGGGGAAGGTCTCCAATGTCTTGGCGGGTTGGGTGGTCATTTGGTGAGGTGCCCGGGTTCAGTTAGAATGCGGCGCATTATATCGTCAGCCTGAATCAAATTGCGTCTCGCACATATAAAGTTAGCCGGCTTCAAGTCCTTCGTTGATCCTACCCATATCTCCCTTCCTGGGCAGTTGGTGGGCATCGTCGGCCCCAACGGGTGCGGCAAGTCCAACGTCATCGACGCCCTGCGCTGGGTGCTGGGCGAATCGCGCGCCTCGGCGCTGCGCGGCGAATCCATGCAGGACGTGATCTTCAACGGCGCCGGCACGCGCAAGCCGGTGTCGCGCGCCAGCGTCGAACTAGTGTTCGACAATTCGCTGGGCAAGGTCGGCGGACAATGGGCCACCTACGCCGAGATCTCGATCAAGCGCGTGCTGCAGCGAGACGGCGATTCCAGCTATTACATCAACAACCAGTCGGTGCGCCGCAAGGACATCACCGACATCTTCCTCGGTACCGGGGTCGGTGCGCGCGCCTACGCCATCATCGAGCAGGGCATGATCTCGCGCATCATCGAGGCGAAGCCCGAGGAACTGCGCGTCTTCCTCGAAGAAGCCGCAGGGGTCTCCAAATACCGCGACCGCCGCCGCGAGACCGAGCTGCGCCTAGGCGATACCCGCGACAACCTGCTGCGCGTCAGCGACATCCTTCAGGAACTCGACAAACAACTGGTGCACCTGGGCGGACAGGCGGAGGTGGCCAAGACCTATCGCGAGCTGGAAGCGCGGCGCGAAACGACGCAAAAGATGCTGTGGCTGGTGAACAAGCAGGAAGCCGAAACGCGCCGGATACGCTTGTCGCAGCAAGTGGAGAAGACGAAAAACGACCTGGAAGCCGAGATCGCCCGGCTGCGCGAGGTGGAGGCCAGGCTGGAAGCCGCGCGCAGCGAGCACTTCGGCCTTTCCGACGCGCTGCACGCCAGGCAGGGCGAGCTGTACGCGAGCAATGCCGAGGTGTTGCGCCTGGAACAGCAGATTGCCTTCATCGTCGAGCAGCGCAACCGCCTGTCGCAACAGATACAGAATGGTGAGCGCCAGATCGCGCAGCAGCAGACGCAGTTGCAGGGCCTGCGCACCTTGCGCACCCACTGGCAGCAACAGCAGGAAGACGCTGCCGTGCGCGTGGCGACCTGCGAGAATCGCAGCGAAGTGGAGGCGCAGAGCCTGCCGCAAGTCGAAGAGGCGGCGCGCGTGGCGCAGGAACGCCTCAATGCCATGCAG
>JAJXUF010000271.1 GCA_021783175.1 Pseudomonadota bacterium | reverse complement strand
CAACAGCTGGTTTAGCCGTTGCACGAAGCCCGCGGGATCGTCCAGTTGCCCGCCCTCGCTCAGCAATGCCTGATCAAACAGGATATGACACCAATCGCGCAGGCGCTCTTCATCCGCTTCGTTCTTGAGTCTCAGCACAAGCGGATGCAAGGGGTTAATTTCAAGTATCGGCCTGACCGCCGCTGCATTCTGTCCTGACGCTTTCAGCAGGCGCTCGAGGTTCCCGCTCATGTCATGCTCGCCCGTCACAAGGCAGGCCGGAGAAATCGTCAGGCGATGCGTGACGCGCACATCCTTCACGCGCTCGCCCAGGATCGCTTTGATCTTCTCCACGAGATCCTTGAATTCCGATACCGTCTTTTCCTGCTGGGCCTTGTCCTCCTTGTCGGCAAGATCGCCCAGATCAAGGTCGCCTTTAGCCACCGATTGCAGCGATTTGCCATCGAACTCGGGAAGATGACTTACCACCCACTCGTCGATGCGATCGTGCATCAGCAATACCTCGATGTCCTTCTTGCGAAAAATCTCCAAATGCGGACTGTTTTTTGCCGCCGCGAAACTTTCTGCGGTCACGTAATAGATCTTGCCCTGACCCGGCTTCATTCTCCCAACATAGTCCTGCAACGAGACATTCTGCGCGTCGGACTCTCCATGAGTGGAAGAAAATCGCAGGAGCTTGGCAATGCGCTCGCGGTTTCCGAAATCTTCCACAAGCCCTTCCTTCAGCACCCGTCCGAACTCTTTCCAGAAGGTAGCGTATTTATCGGGTTCCTTCGCCGAAAAATCATCCAGCAGATCGAGGATTTTCTTCACGGAACCCGCGCGCATAGCATCAATGTCCTTGCTGTGCTGCAGAATCTCGCGTGAAACGTTCAGCGGCAAATCGTTCGAATCAATCACGCCCCGCACGAAGCGCAGATAAGAAGGCAGCAGTTGCTCGGCGTCATCCATGATGAATACCCGGCGCACGTAGAGTTTGATGCCGTGGCGCTTCTCGCGGTCCCACAAGTCGAAGGGCGCGCGCGCTGGAATGTAAAGCAGCGAAGCGTATTCCTGTTTTCCTTCCACGCGGCTATGCACGTGCGCCAGCGGAGGCTCGAAATCATGCGCAACATGCTTGTAAAACTCGTCATACTCCGCCTGCGTGACCTCATTGCGAGCACGCGCCCACAACGCGGAAGCGCGATTCACCGCCTCTTCCTCGGCCTCGTTATCCTCCTTGACCATCAGGATGGGCAACGTGATGTGATCCGAATACTTGCGGATGATGTTACGCAAGCGAAAGCTGTCTAGAAATTCGTCCTCACCTTCCCGCAGGTGCAGTACCACCTCGGTGCCGCGCGCACTTCTTTCCACGGTTTCAAGCGTATATTCCCCTTGTCCAGTCGACTCCCAACGCACACCGTGTTCAGGTCCGAGACCGGCGCGCCGCGTGTGAAGCGTTACCTTGTCTGCCACAATGAACGCAGAATAGAAGCCGACGCCGAACTGGCCGATGAGCCGGAGGTCCTTGGCGCGATCGCCGGAAAGGGATGCCAAAAACTGCCGCGTTCCGGACTTCGCAATGGTACCGATATTGTCCACGACCTCGCTGCGGCTCATGCCGATGCCGTTGTCTGACACGGTCACCGTTCTCGCCACCTTATCGAATTTCACATGGATCTTGAGATCGCTGTCTCCCTCGAATAATCCGTCGTCGGACAGGGCCTCGAAACGCAACTTATCGGCGGCATCGGAAGCGTTGGAAATCAATTCACGCAGGAAGATCTCCTTGTTGCTGTAAAGCGAATGAATCATCAAATCCAGCAGCTGCCGGACTTCCGCCTGGAAGCCAAGCGTTTCTTTGTGGGTTTCAACGTTCATAACAGAAATGAACTCCTTAGAAAAATTGCAGTTTCCGATTATTTATCACGAGAAATTGTGCGGTCGGCGCGCGGCTGTTTCAAGACCATCTGGGCGCCCGGCAATCGGGCGCGCTCAGCCAGATCCTTGGCTCTCCGCCAGCGCTGCCGCGTCCGCCCGCGTGTCAATGTCAAACAAAACACCGGGGTCATCCAGCTCAATATGCACTAGGCGCTGTTGATGCCTGGCAAGTAGCGTGCGCGCACCCGTATCTCCATGCAATTGCAGCAGTTCCTTGCGAAAATCTGCCGAGAAGCCGACTGGATGGCCGCGTCGCCCCTGAAATTCTGCGGCAGCCATGGCGGCGCCGTTTTCGATTGCCCGGGCTACTGCCGAGATGGATGCCGGTTGGACACCGGGCATATCGGCCAGGGCCACCACCCAACCGGCAGCCTCGGACGAAGCGGCCACACCGCAGGCGATACTGCGCCCCATTCCCTCGCGCGCATCGCGGCACACCACAACGCGAAGCCCTTCGCCAGCAAGTAAACTTGCGAGCTGCGTGTCATCTTCCCGGACTATCGCGATTGATTGCGGAAGCACCTGCAATAGATGGCGCGCAGAAACCGCTCCGATCGCGCTGCCAGACCTGAGCGGACACAGCAGCTTGTCCCCGCCGAAGCGCGAGCCGGAGCCGGCCGCAAGCAAAAGACCATGGATCATTTCAGGTGGCAGTTTCCGTTCTAGCGTCGCCGAATTCGACTGGCGTCGCGCGCCCCAGCCCAGCGGCTGATTGTGCGCCGCGGCGCACCGCCGTCAGTTCGGCCAAAATCGAAACTGCGATCTCCGGGGGCGTGCGACTACCGATTGGCAAACCCACCGGTCCGTGAAGACGCGCCAATGCCTGGCGCGGCACATCCAACGATAACAAGCGCTCGCGTCTGTGCGTATTACTTGCCGACGATCCGAGAGCACCAACATAGAACGCATTGGATACAAGCGCTTCCAGCAAGGCAAGGTCGTCGAGCTTCGGATCATGCGTCAGCGCCACAACCGCACAACGCGCATCGCGCACAAGCGCGGCAACTGCTTCATCGGGCATGCGTGGGTCCACGACCACATCGGCGACCGGCCAGGTGTCTCTGTATTCCGAGCGCGGCTCGCATACAATAACCTCATAATCGAGAGCTGGTGCCATCTGCGCGAGATAGCGCGACGTCTGACCCGCACCGATGATCAGGAGTCGCCAACTCGGACCAAACACTTTGATCAAGTCCCGGCCATCGTAGAAGAACTCGGAGTTGCGCGCCCCCGCATGCAGGCTCGCCTCACCGGTAGAAAGGCAAAGGCGCCGCGACATGACCGTACGCGCATCGACGGCGTTTACCAGCACGCGCAACGGCTCAACTGCGCTCGGCGACTCCATCACCAACTCAAGGCGCCCCCCGCAAGGTAGCCCGAACCGGCGCCCTTCTTCCTTGGTAACGCCGTAGTGTATGACCTGCGGGACGCCTCGCGGTTGAGACCGGGCGACGACGCGTCGCATGAGATCTTCCTCGACGCAGCCACCTGATACCGACCCGACCAGAGATCCGTCCGCGCGCAGGACCGCCATGGATCCTGCCGGACGCGGTGACGATCCCCAGGTTGCGGCCACCGTCACAAAACTGATTTCGTGGCCCTGTTCCATCCAGGAGATTGCCGTACGCAGAACTTCCAGATCCGGCGCGTCCATCGGAATTGGGTCCGTCAGCTGATG
>JAJXUF010000270.1 GCA_021783175.1 Pseudomonadota bacterium | reverse complement strand
ATGCGGCGGACGTCGTCTGAGTCCCTTGCGCGTGGTAGATTCTGCGGGCACAAGCTCGGAAGATGTGGCTCCGATCAAGTATTGACGGGTACTATCGTTGACAGTTTGGATCTTAACTTGGTGAAGGGGAGAGAAAGAAAATGAATAAAAAAAGTTCTCAGGCAATCGCAGGCCAGGAAAAAGAAGGTGTTATCGCAAGAATGGGCATCGGTCTGGCCAACTGGAGCGAAAGATGGTTTCCGGACGCCTTTGTCTTCGCCGCGCTGGCTGTGGTCATCGTCGCTCTCGGCGCGCTGGCAATGGGCAGAACCCCTTCGCAGGTCTCCATCGATTTCGGCAAATCCTTCTGGAACCTGATTCCCTTCACCATGCAAATGGCCTTCGTCGTGATCGGCGGCTATGTCGTGGCGGTGTCGAAACCGGTACAAAAGCTGATCGTCGTACTGGCCAGGTTTCCGAAGACTCCGAGGGGAGCCGTTGCCTATGTCGGCTTTATGGCGATGCTCACATCCTTACTCAGCTGGGGTTTCAGCCTGATCTTTTCGGGCATCCTGATGCGCGAAATCTGCAAGCGCCTGGACGGGGTGGATTACCGCGCGATCAGCGCCGCGGGTTTTCTCGGCTTGGGCACGGTGTGGGCGCTCGGCTTGTCGTCTTCCGCAGCACTGATGATGGCGACGAAGGGATCCATTCCTCCGGCACTGCTCAAGATCAGCGGGGTGATCTCGCTCGAACAGACTTTGTTTACCTGGCAAAACCTGGTGATGATACTTACGCCCATGGTGATTTCCACATGGATCTGCTATTCATCCACCCCGGCTGCGCATTTGGCAAAAACCTTTGAGATGGCGGGAGTCAAACATCAGGAGTCCGAAGATATCGGGGTCGCAAAAACACCTGGTGAACACCTGGAATTCAGCCCCTTCCTGACGGTAGTGCTTGCCGCCCTGGGCGTAATCTATTTGATGGACGTCTTTGCCACCAAGGGAGGGCTGGCCGCGCTGGATTTGAACACTTATAACTTCATGTTCATCATCGCGGGATTGTTGTTGCACTGGCGACCCCGCGCTTTCCTGCGCGCGATCGCCAAAGCGGTACCCATGACCGGCGGCATCCTGATCCAGTTTCCGCTCTATGCCGGCATATTCGGGATATTGATGGGCTCAGGTATCAACGAGATTCTGGCGAAATTTTTTGTGTCCATCTCGACACAAGATACATTGGCCGCGGTTGTGGGGGTGTATTCGGCGATCCTGGGCTTGTTCCTGCCTTCCGGCGGTGGCAAGTGGGTGGTCGAAGCGCCATATCTGCTGCAGGCGGCGACCGAACTCAAGGTCAACCTGGCATGGGTGGTGCAATGCTATAACGCATCCGAAGCACTGCCGAATTTCATCAATCCGTTCTTCATGCTGCCTTTGATGGGTTTGGTTGGCGTGAAGGCGCGCGAGCTGGCCGGTTACACCATGCTGCAGCTGATATTCCTGGCTCCGGTCACGATCTTCCTGCTGTGGCTGTTGTCGATGACCATGCCGTTTGTACCGCCGGTACTGCCGTGAGTTCCGAATAGTTTTTCTTCCAGTGACGACACCGCTTCCTGCTTTCTTTGGTAGCGGCTGTCGGCATGAAAGTTTGCATCCGGACAATCTGGAAAAAAATTGCAGTGTCGCATCCATGATGAATTCAAGACGCGTTTGATATAAAGAAATATGACCGAACCCTGCTGGACACCCTCTGCCGAAAATGTCGCCGCTGCCCGCGTGACGGCCTTTATGCGCAATTTGAAACCCGATGGCGCCGAGCCGAAAGGCTATGAGGATTTGTGGTGCTGGTCGATCGAACAACCTGAAGCATTCTGGCGTGCCGTGTGGGATTTCGCCGAGGTCATCGGAGAGCCGGGAGAACGCGTTCTGCAGCGCGATCCGCAGCAGCGAATGCTGGGTGCGCATTGGTTTCCCGAAGCAAAACTCAATTTCGCCGAGAACCTGTTGCGCCCCTCGACGAACGCCGACGCTCTGGTGTTCTGGGGCGAAGATCGGTTGCAGCGCAGGCTTTCGCGCAAGGAACTGCACAGCGAAGTGGCGCAGCTGGCTGCTGCGCTGCGCGATCAAGGCGTTGCAGCCGGTGATCGCGTTGCTGTCTGGCTTCCCAACATGCCGGAGGCGATCATTGCCATGCTGGCCGTTGCGAGCATCGGCGCGATTTTTACCTCCGCGTCTCCCGATTTCGGTGTGCAGGGTGCGCTGGATCGTTTTGGGCAAGTGACGCCAAAAGTGCTGATCGGCGTCGATGGCTATTTCTACAACGGCAAGACGATCGACGTGCTGGGCAAGCTGGGTGAAGTGGCGAGCCAGCTGGATACGGTCGAGAAAGTCATCGTCGTTTCCTACGTCTCTGAATCACCCTCGCACGATGGCATACCCAAGGCAGTGAGTTGGAGAGATTTCGTCGCACCGTTTGCCGGAGCGGACACCATCGATTTCGCTGCCCTGCCCTTCGACCATCCTCTCTATATCCTGTATTCCTCGGGTACCACGGGCGTGCCCAAGTGCATCGTCCACGGCGCGGGCGGCACCCTGTTGCAACACCTGAAGGAACACCAGTTGCACAGCGACGTGCGCGAAGGAGACCGGCTGTTCTATTTCACCACTTGCGGCTGGATGATGTGGAACTGGCTGGTGAGCGGCCTCGCCAGCGGCGCAACGCTCTTGCTCTACGATGGCAACCCCTTCGTCCGCGACGGCCGCATCCTTTTCGATTACGCGCAAGCAGAACGCATGACGCACTTCGGAACATCTGCCAAATATATCGACGCCCTGGCCAAATCCGGATTGGTGCCGCGGGAACGCTTCGACCTTGCTTCCTTGCGCGCGATCTTCTCCACGGGCAGTCCGCTGTCGGCGGAAGGCTTCGATTTCGTGTACCGCTCCATCAAACCGGAGGTGCAGTTGTCGTCGATCTCCGGCGGTACCGACATCGTCTCCTGCTTCGTCCTGGGCAGCCCGATCTTGCCGGTGAGGCGCGGCGAAATCCAGTGCCGCGGACTTGGCATGGCGGTGGATGTCTACGATGACAACGGCAAACCCATATGCGGGGAGAAAGGGGAATTGGTCTGCACCCAGCCCTTTCCGTCGATGCCGCTGGGTTTCTGGAACGATGCCGACGGCGCGAAATATCGGGCCGCATACTTCGAACGCTTTCCCGGAGTCTGGTGCCACGGCGACTTCTGCGAGATCACGGAACATGGCGGCCTCGTCATCCACGGGCGCTCGGACGCCACACTCAATCCCGGCGGTGTACGCATTGGCACTGCTGAGATCTACCGCCAGGTGGAGCGCCTGCCGGAGGTGATGGAATCCCTGGTCATCGCTCAGACCTGGCCGCCGCGCAGCCTCGGCGACGTGCGCATCGTGCTATTCGTCAGGCTGCGCGACGGTATCGTTCTGACCGAAGAACTGGTGAAGCGGATCAAATCCACCATACGCGAAAACACGACTCCGCGGCATGTGCCGGCGAAGATCCTGGCCGTGCCCGACATGCCGCGAACCAAGAGTGGGAAATTGGTGGAGATTGCCGTACGCAACGTGATTCACGGTGAACCGGT
>JAJXUF010000269.1 GCA_021783175.1 Pseudomonadota bacterium | reverse complement strand
TATCCTCGCCGGACAGGCGCACCGGATAGCCTTCTGCAACCAGGCTTGCATAGGCGAGATTTTCGGCCATGCCCCAGTCCAGTGCCAACTCGCCTTTGCCCATCGCGACACGGTCTGCGATGATCTTATCTACGCGCGAGTGCAACTTGAAATTCTCGGGGATCGCGACCAAACGTTCAGCCAGTTGCCGCAGGCGCTCAAGCGGAACGCTGGTCACAGCCGGCGTCTTCCATGAAATGTCGCCGATGAATTTCGACCAGCTCACCGCAAACTCATGCTTGAACTCGGTCAGCACCGGCTGTATTGGGTTCCTGCCTTCGTCCATGGCTTGCCGATAGGCTGCGACCATCGCATCCGGTTCGTCCGCAGTCAACACGCCCTGCTCAACCAGTCGCTTCGCATACAAAGCGCGCGTGCCCGGATGCTGATTGACCTTGCGATACATCAACGGTTGAGTGACCAAAGGTTCGTCTTGCTCGTTGTGTCCCAGCTTGCGGAAACACACGAGGTCCACCACGACGTCCTTGCCGAAATGCATACGATAATCGATTGCGATCTCGGTGATCAGCAACACCGCCTCCGGGTCGTCCGCATTCACATGCAGAATCGGCGCATCGACCATCTTCGCCACGTCGGTGCAATACAGCGACGAACGCATGTCGCGCGGGTCGGATGTCGTAAAGCCGATCTGGTTGTTGACCACGATATGCACGGTCCCGCCCGTGCCGTAGCCGCGTGTTTGCGACAGATTGAACGTTTCCTGATTGACGCCCTGGCCGCCGAACGCCGAGTCGCCGTGAAGCAGGATCGGCAGCACCTGCTTGCCTTTGACATCGTGACGGCGGTGTTGCCGGGCGCGTACCGACCCCTCGACCACAGGATTGACGATCTCCAGATGCGACGGATTGAAGGCCAGTGTGAGATGCATGGCGCCGCCCGGCGTGGCGATATCCGACGAGAAACCCTGATGGTATTTCACATCGCCGGCAGCCAGATGTTCCGTATGTATACCTTCGAATTCCGCAAACAATTCCTTGGGCAGCTTGCCCAAAGTATTGATCAGTACATTCAGTCGACCGCGGTGTGCCATGCCGATGACGGACTCCTTGACGCCCTGGTTGCCTGCCCGCTGCAACAAATGGTCCAGCATCGGGATCAGCGTGTCGCCCCCTTCCAGGGAAAACCGCTTTTGCCCGACATACTTGGTGTGCAGATAGCGTTCCAGTCCTTCGGCTGCGGTCAGTCTTTCAAGAACGCGCTTCCTGGTTTCATTGGAGTAATGCGGCTCGCCCGCAGCCCCCTCCAGACGCGCTTGTATCCAGCGCTTTTCAACGACGCTGCTGATGTACATGTATTCGGCGCCGACACTGCTGCAATAGATGCGGCGAAGACGTTGCAGTATCTCGCGCAGGGTCATGCGCTTGCCGCCCTCCAGCGATCCGGTGAAGAAGGTCGCATCCATGTCGGCTTCGCTCAGCCCGTAATAGGACGGGTTCAATTCCGCCACTTCCGGAGCGGGATGGCGTTTCAGCGGATCGAGTTCCGCAACGCGCGCACCCAAAAACCGATAGGCATTGATGAGCTGAAGAACCTTGGCCTGCTTGCGCGACTCGTCGGCATGCACCGGCGGCTCCGCACGGCGCCGGCCCAGCTCGAGGAAGCCGCGCTGGATCGGACTATGCGCCACATCGTGCTGGGGGTTTTCGGCTTGCAGTTTGTCGAAATAGGCGCGCCATTCCGCCGGAACGGAAGACGCATCCTGCAGATAGTCTTCATACAAACCCTCGACGAAGGCATTGTTTCCTCCCGACAACAGGGAAGTGTTCTGCATCATCTGCAGATAGTTGTTTCCCGGAGCATTCATGATCTACCTCGCTTCCCTCAGCGTTTCACAAGCGGCACAAAATCACGCCTTACCGCTCCACGGTACAATTGGCGCGGACGGCCGATCTTGTATTCGGAATCCGCGATCATCTCGTTCCACTGCGATACCCAGCCGATGGTGCGAGCCACGGCAAAGATCACCGTGAACATGTTGGACGGAATACCCAGCGCGCGCAGTACGATGCCGGAATAGAAGTCCACATTCGGATAAAGCTTGCGCTCGATGAAATACGGATCGCTCAAGGCAGTCTTTTCCAGCACCATCGCCAGCTCGAACAACTGATTGTTCTCCAGTTTCAGTTCCGACAAGACTTCGTGACAGGTCTGGCGCATCACCGAAGCCCGTGGATCCATGTTCTTGTAGACGCGATGGCCGAATCCCATCAGTTTATATTTCTTGTCTTTCACGCCTTGCACATATTCGGCGACACGAGACACATCTCCGATTTCTTCCAGCATCTTCAGGGCGGCTTCATTCGCGCCGCCGTGAGCCGGTCCCCACAGGGCTGCGATGCCGGACGCGATACAGGCGAAAGGATTGGCGCCGCTCGAACCGGCCAGACGCACGGTCGAAGTTGAAGCGTTCTGCTCGTGGTCTGCATGCAGAATAAGGATGCGTTCCAGCGCGCGTACCAATATCGGATTCGGCACATATTCCTCCGCCGGGGTGGCGAACATCATGTACATCAGGTTCTCGACAAAACCGAGCTTGTTCTTCGGGTACATGAACGGTTCGCCGACGCTGTACTTGTGCGTCATCGCGGCAATGGTAGGCACCTTGGCCAGCAGGCGTTGCGCAGAAACCGCGCGGTGCTGGGGATCGGTAATGTCAAGCGAATCGTGATAGAAGGCGGAAAGCGCACCCACCACGCCGACCATCACGGCCATCGGATGGGCATCGCGGCGGAAGCCGTTGAAGAAACGGGCCAACTGGTCGTGCACCATGGTGTGGTGGGTGATTTTGTAATTGAACTGGGCCTTTTGCTCAACCGTCGGCAGTTCGCCGTTCAGCAGCAGGTAGCATACTTCCAGAAAGTCGGATCTTTCCGCCAGTTGTTCGATCGGGTAACCGCGGTAGTAGAGCAAACCGGCATCGCCGTCGATAAAGGTGATCTCGGAGGTACAACTCGAAGTGGAAAAGAATGCGGGGTCATAAGTGAAAACGCCCAATTTCCCCAAGGCTCTGATGTCGATCACATCGGGGCCCAGCGTACCGGACATGATAGGCAAATCGATGCTGCGACCATCATCCAACGTTAATTTTGCGATCCGTTTGCTTTCCATTTTCTCAACCCTCGCTTCGTTCAAGCTTCCTTTAACCATCCCAGCACCAGACGCTGATGCGCAGGTGCCGGTTCTCTTTTCCCCGTGATCAAATCCCAGAGTTCCGTATCGGGCAAGTCCAGCAATTCATCGAAAACAATTCGCTGTTCGTTGTCCATCGTTGCGTACCGTTGTTGGACAAAACGCCCCAACACAATATCCAGTTCCAGCAAACCGCGCCGACAGCGCCAGCGCACCCGCTCCAAAGCAACAGGGTCGAGAACGCAGGATTCGGGATTCAGGATACCGGATTCTGGATACAACCCCCCGCGCCCTGCTACTGAATCCTGAATCCCGAGTCCTGTTTCCTGCTTCTTCATACTGCGCGCTTGACCATCATATCCTTGATCTTGCCGATCGCTTCCGTCGGGTTCAGTTCCTTCGGACACACATCCACA
>JAJXUF010000073.1 GCA_021783175.1 Pseudomonadota bacterium | reverse complement strand
ATCAATTCACTACCACTTTCGGTGCCTTCCGCTTCTGCTCTCCCGTCTGCGCTCGATGTTGCTGTCGAGGGCGGTGGTTGTGGTGGTTTGGGTTCTCTTGGTGGTTCTATGATGGTTAGGGTGACACCGGTGTCACCACTTGGTGACACGGTGCCGGGGGGTGGTGGCGCCGTGCCAGGGGGTGGTGGCATTTTGCCGGGAGGGGGTTCCAAGGCGAGCCGATAGCCATTGCTGGTGGGCGAACCATCAAGACGATGACGCCGTTCCACCCGGAGGAAACCTTGGGCTTTGAGCTGATTCAGGATGCGCTGCACACTGCGGGGATTAAGACAGGTCTTTTTCGCCAGCGTGGGAATACTGGGCCAGCAGTAGCCGGAATCGTCACTGGCATCGGCCAGCGCCAGCAACACGAATTTGATGGAGGGCTTTAACGGCAGCCCCCAGGCCCAGTTCATGGCGGCGATGCTCAACGGCGTCCTGCCGATCGTTCATTCCGGGTCGACCTCAAGCGCTTTCCGGGAAAGATTACTGCGTCCCTGCGTACTGCTTCCTGAACCAAGACAACCTGCCACGCCATTTGCGGTTCATCACCATTCGCTCGACGCCCGCATCCGCAGCCGATGCGGGCGTTGGATGAATAGGCTTGGTCGAAAGCAGTTCGCAACCGAACCGCACTGGAACGGAGAAGCTGTTTTTTCCCGATGTCTTTGCGCATGGACCTTTCCCTGTCCGTTCCTGGTGCGAAGGCGCCAACCAGGCCGCGCCACCGATTTTCTGTTGCAGCGCGCTATCCGCGCATAGCGTTGACACGATAGGCACGTATGGGTATGCTGTCAAGCATGACTGAGAGATTCTCCTACCATGAACGCGTCGCGATCGTGCGATCGCACTTTGGCCTGTCGCAGACCGTGATGGCGGAACGCGTGGGATTGTCCTTGCGGGCCTATCAGAACTACGAGCGCGGGGAGCGGGAGATCCCGGTCGTCCTGGTGCAGGCGCTCTATCAGGCGTTTCAGATCGACCCGGTGTGGCTGCTGACGGGCGAGGGATCGATGATCGTTGCCGCGGAAGCGCGCAAGTGCCTGGATCAACCCCTCCTCGACCGGGTGGTCGCGGCGGTGGAGCAGTTCGAATCGGGATTGAAGAAACGGCTGTCGGTGCAACACAAGTCGAGACTGATCGGATTGCTTTATGAGAAATCCCAGTTGCTGACGGAAGTAGCCGGGGAAGCCTTGAGCCCGGCCAAGATGCGGAGTCTTTTGAAACTGGTGGCTTAAACATTCAATCTCATTTCAACAAGGAGAAATCCCGTGCCTCACGAACCATGGACGGTCGATCAGGAACTCTCGCGCCTCGGTGAAGCCATCCAGGCGCAACAGAAGCTAGATCCAGATAGCCACCCGGAATCCGGAAAGACGGCAGACAACACGCCAAGGCAACATATCCAGGGAAGCCGGAACATCCAGGTGGGCGGAGATCTCACCCTGCTTGCCGCCAGTCCGGTGGATCCCCATCATCCTGATGCCATCCGCTGTCCCCAGTGTCGCCAACCTACTTACCGACGCTCCGATTGGTGCACGCAGTGTCATTTCAATCTGAGTGGCTACCGCATCGAGCGGGCGAGGAACGAGAAAAGACGCCGCCTGATACACATGACGCTGTACTGCGCGATTCCGGGGCTCATCATCCTTTTTGCGGGCACGAAGTTCTTTGCCGGCCATGACGTGCTGTATTTCCTGGGCGTCGGGGGTGGTCTGTTGGTGGCCGCCGCATTGGCGGCGCTGCGCTTGGCGCAGGTTTGATTCGTCGGCATGAGGCCATCCCCGACGTGATCCACGACGTGACACGGGATCTTCACAAAGCCGGGGCAGCTCTCGAGATGGCGGTCGAGGTCCTTTTGGGAAGTACTTGGCCACCGGCCAGCCATTTTCTCCATTGACCAGCACAGGGAAAACGATATGCAGGCGTTTGGTATCGAAGAGTGGTGCAGCCGGCTTCAGATCTGCCGCCGCCAGGCGGAACTGATGCTGGCACGCGGGGAGCTGCCGGCACCCATCCGGATCGGTCGGCTGCGCCGCTGGACCGGGGAGCAGATCGATGCGTGGCTCGCGCGGCGCACGGAAGAGGCAGCGCACAGCCCGATCGCGCCCGGCCCCGGTCGGCCGCGAGGCGGTTTACCATGAGGCATCGCTTCGTCTATCCGGACGCGCTGCCGGGCGGCTGGGACCGGATCGACGCGATCGCGCCCGACGCCGACGAGACCGAACCCGGTTGCCCCCGGCTCGAATTGCCGCGCGGCGTCCCGGGCCGGATCGGGCAACTCCTCGATGCCGCCCGCGGCGGCGCGTCCATCCATGACATCGCGCAGCGCCTCGGAGTCACACCCCGCCGCGTGCGCCAGCTGATCGATGACCCGGCCACGATCCGGCGTGCGGCGGCGATCGCGGCGGTCCAGGGGGATCTGTTCGAGGGGGACGGCCGATGACGTCCCGCACGCAGGCCGCGGGCGAAGCGGCGGGATTGGAGTTGGAGGGACCATGACCGGGATCATTCGCGCGCCCCGCCCGGAGTGCCATTACACCCAGATCCGCAATGAGGTGGCACGGGATGACCGGCTGTCCTATCGAGGCCGGGGGGTGCTGGTGCGGCTCCTTTCCAATGCCGACGGATTTCAGATGACCGCCGCGGACCTCGCCCGGGAGGGACGGGAGGGAAGGAGCGCCATCTTGACGGCACTGCGGGAGCTGCGGGAAGCGGGCTATATCCGGACCGCCAAAAAACAGGATGGACACGGTCGCTGGTCGACCCAGACGTTCGTCTATGACACCCCCCAGCCGACCGGAGTCCAGAAACCGGACTCCGGTTTTCCGGATGTCGGTTCACCGGATGTCGGTTTCCCCGACGCTAAATACAGAACACCTACAGAACACCCATTAGAAAAAGAGCGCGCGCCAGCGCGCGCTGCCGAGACCCCTTGTGTTGAAAGAAAGAGATCAAAACCCGCCGGCCCGGAGGCACCTGTCCCAGGTCCCCTGCCGAAAGACTGGGTCCTACCCCGGGATTGGGAAGCCTGGGCGAAGGAAGCGCGCCCGGACCTCGCGGGTGATCTCGATCGCATTGCGGGCAGATTCAAAGCGTATGGGACGGCCCGCCGGCCTCGCCGATCGTGGGAGGCGGAGTGGCGGTGGTGGATCGCGCGCGAGCAGACGGCTTCTCAACAATCCCGCAACGGAGGGACGAACCATGCGGCACGTCAGTCAACACCTCACCCAAGGCCGAGTCTCGCGGAAAGAGCCAGCGCATCGCGACGCGAGTTCGAGCGCCGTGAGCGCCAGCAGTCTCAATGCGCGAATGATCGTGAACCTCTGGGAAAGATTGACCCACCTCTACGGTCATAAGTTTTCCGCGGCCTTCGGAGAAAGTGCCGCGAACCCAGATGGATCACTGACGGATGTCGCGCACACCTGGGCAGGGGGGTTGCGGGGAATCACAGGCGCGCAGCTGGCGGCGGGTCTTCGAGCCTGCATCGCGTCCGGCGATGCATGGCCCCCTAGCCTGCCTGAGTTCCGCGCGATGTGCTTGCCAAAGAGCGTGCCACTCTGTCACCAAAACATCGCCGGGCGCGCTGACCTCGCTTATGTTGCCCTGCCCTGGCCCCCCATGGCGCCAGAAAAGCGCGAGGAATGCCTGCGCAGGATGCGGGCGGCGCTCACACAAACGGGAGCTACCGGCTAACCGTTCATCACGCCTTCATGCACACTTTCCGATGACCCCTATCCGGGATTGCGCCTTGCAGGCGGATCGGATGAGCGAAGGATTTGAACTCATCGGTTAGCCTGCATGGCCCGAGGAATTTGAAATATCATGGGCCTGCAAATAGCCAAACGAGCCTCGTCGAGATTATTGGCCAGTTCGTATAGTTCACCAGGTTCAACCACCCGGTCAGGTATATTGGGGCGGCCAGCCTTCAGGGTATCTGGCCGATCAAAACTGGCATAGATTCGACCGTGAATCACTTCATTTCGCCTTTCGAGCAGTTGACTTGACGTGCTCAAGTCGGCGAGCAAACCATCTCGATAATCGAATACCAGCGTGGCTACCAACCGTTTTGCCTTCGCGATCTTTCGACTTATGGACCAGCGCAGCTCATTTTCCGGAAACGGTTCGACTGGCCGAAGCATGAAAAGAAGGTTGTCAATCTGCTCTTCCAAGTAAGCCGCATATAGCGCGACAAAGCCCAAGCCACGAACTACGTCACCGTCATCCCGTAACGGCATAGCGACTCCTTCAACTTCATGAAGCCCAACAGTTATTAGGCATATCTGTCACGCCAAACCCTTTCCCTTGACTGGTAGCCAGTACTCAACGTTGCAGTAATCCGCGGTGGACACCAGACACATCAGGAGCTGGTGCCCGCAGCTTGGACAGCATTCAATGTCGCAGAAGGCCGTGTGAAACTCGTCGGCATTGACACCGCAATCCGGACATTCCGGACCTAGGCTACCATCGTACCGTTCACGAGGCAGGTAGTCGAAGCCAGTAACCGTTGATTTGCGCACCATTGAGTAGCGCTGTGCCACGACGATGTCGAATGGCAGTTTGCTCGGCAAGCGTTTCCCACGGTATGTCACCCATTCGTTATCAAACTGAGAAAGTAGCTCTGCTTCTATGCGCCAGAGCTTAGGGTCAATCCGATCATGTAGCTCTCCCTGCAGGTGCTTAGCATGAAAGTAGTGAATGAATTCGAACAATCCGACGAAAACGGAACGGTAGTAGTCAGGATTCAAGTCGTGTTCGTAATGAACGATCTTGTTGCGCTGAGTGCTCGCGCGCTTAATGGCACGTTCTTCCTTTTCGTCGACCTCAATCTTCGCGATTGATTTCAGCCTGCTAAGGCAAAGTGTCAGGCTGGCAGTGTTCTTGGGGTTGTCTATATCCTCAAAGATAAATAAGGATGCTGTAGCTGGAGGACGTGTTTCATCAACAACTCCAGACCCTGAACAAGGTGCAAGATCGCGAAGGACCAGTACATCGGCTGACGCTTGGCGCGCCGGGCATTGCAAATTGCCTCATTAACAAACAACAAGGCGTTATCCAACAGCGTGACGGTTCCATGGGGCATGGTTTAGGCGTTTAACATTTGACTCGTGTCATTCTGCTCGATCTGCTCGAAGCCATCACTGGCGACGGCGCGTTAGCGCCGACGTCCAGTGGAAGCGGTTGTTGGGCGCCTTACCGCTTTGGCGGTGCGGATACACGGTTTGGGAACTCATAGATGAACTTCAGCAGCATTTCCGTGAATGCGATCAGCTCCTCTGCAACGGCTTGCGCCATTAGCTTGATCTCATGGTTTGCTTCAATCCCTTTCTTGCGAATGTGGTCGACCCAACCGAGCCCGTTCGGTGGTACAAACTCTGCGTTTGCCAGATGGTCCACGTAGCTCAAGAAGCTTTCGCCAGCCTTCGCGCCTTGCGTAATCGCATTGCTCATTAGCAGTTTTCGGCACGCAAGCACCGACGCGGTATAGGCGCCCACAGAGACAGCATTGCGCGCTTCCTTGTAAAGGGCCTCAATATATTTTGGCAGATGCGCTACCTCATTGCCTGGTGCAATACCCGGAACTTGCATTCCGAGATAGAAGAAACTTGGTTTTTCACAGTGATGGCAAATGTGAATGAACCCGTATCCCAATTCACGGCTGTCAAAGTTGTAGCCCACAACGGACGCTACTGAGAAACCGCAGAAACCACAGACGAATTTGCACGATGGGATTTGCTGCTGCCCTGACCTTGCGATCTGTGTTCTCACCTATGACGACAAACGTTCCCCATAACCGGCAGTGAAAAGCGGTGCGCCTTCGTCGCACCGCTTTTCACTGCTCACGTTAATGGCGTTGTTAGGTTTCACTCTTTGCTTTTTCGAAAGACTTAAGTGATTTCTTCAAGGACTCCACTCTACTCGGTGCAACATAAACGTATTCTACAACCGCGCGGAACAGCTCACTCATTACCCAAGTCATTGGGACTGTGACCGTGTCTTTGTTAGTATGTGCGCCCGCATTGCCAATATTTCTCAGGATTGCTGTCATTTCAGAGATCGCTGCTGGAATCTCTCCGCGCGACGTAAGCTCGCCAAGGCGTGCATGTAAGGGGCCTGACTTTGCGCCTCGGTCGTCGCAGATTGCCTCCAAGCCTCTACGCAACAGCACCGCATAGGCGGATGGTGATGTTCGACGTATTAGGGACGCCTCGTCATAGCACTCTCGAATAGCGAAAGGAACAGAATCATCTAGTGAGTGCTTTGAAGGATAAACAACATCCAGTTCTGAAATAACGTCGCCGTGATAAAGGATCAGTTCCTTGCAAGTCGAGCAGATTCGCACTTCGTACCTGCACGGGAGGGAAAGATCGGCTAGGGTTCCATCTGTATTGTATATATCACGGTCCTCGTATTCGTGCCCAAACGCGAACCTTTGCGGAGCGGTGTTTCCGCAGTGCGGGCAGTGCAGAATTACTTCATGTCCCATACGTTTCCGTGAAGCCTGCCAGTGAATATACGGACGTCTTTGTCAGTATATCCTCGGTTGAGACCGAATTGCAGACTGGTCTTAATTTTTGGCTCGTCAGTAGAATTCATGGGTCAGTTTCGCTTCCGGTAGTTTACCCAAGGCGTGTAATAAAGCCATTTCCAGGATCTCCTGGTGACCAGAAACCATAGGATTTTTTTGATAGTGAGTTTGGACTTGTCGCTCATCCCTTCCACGACACCGTTTGATATTTTTCCTTTGGCCTGGAACCAGTTCAAAATGAGCTCGCGGAGACGCCGGCACATCCGGGCGATTTTCTTCATCGGCTCGATACGCGAACGCAGCACATCTCGACACCAGCCATCGAGAAACTTGCCCGCCCAGGTGGGTGAGGCTAAGACGGCGATTTCGCCCGTCGATCACCGTACCGTTCGGCAACGTCCCGTGCGTGAGGTTGCCGAGGTTGCCGAGGCTGTCGCGGGTCGGCAATCTTACCGGGCGCGTGTGGCCAGGCACACATCGCCCGGACTACAGCCGGCAACGGTCCGCACCGGCCCGTCAATATAGATCTCGTTCCAGGCGCCGGATCGCACAAAATGCCAGCCCGCCGGCAGGCCATCCCCGACCCGACCCTGGAGGCGGCTGCTCACACTCAGCGCCGCGGCGGCACCGAGCACGGCGGCGAACAGCAGACTGCCCGCGACCAGGCCCCAGCTTTTCGCCATTCGGCCGGCCAGGCCGGCACGCACCTCGTTCCGGATCGCGACCGCGGCGGCCGCCCGCCATTCCTCAATGTTCGCGTCGCGCTGTGACAGCGCCGCGCAATCGAGGTCGGCAATCGCCTTGTCCAGGGCGGCACCACCGCGCTCCGCGGCCTCCGTAATGGCGCCGGTGAGTCCGGCCTGCAGCGTTATACTCTGGGCGCGCGCGGCATCGAGGAACTTTTTCCCGACTGTGTCACTCGCGGCCGTGATCTGGCCCCGCAGGTCCTCGCCGGCTTTTATTGTTCCGCGGTAGATGAGCTCCGGAATCGCCGCGGTTTCCTTTTCGACTGTCGTTGCGGCATTGCCCGCAGCACTCGCGGCTGCGTGGGCATCGACGACCGCGGCCACGATCGACCAGATCACATCGTCGGCCCGGCCAATGCCGAGGTCAGAAGCACGCCAAAGCACGGCTTCGCGCCGGTCAGCCGGCACGGCCGCGAGTGCCGCGTCGCGTGCTGAGGTCGGTGGTTGAGGGTTGTCGGGCATAGTCATTTTCCTCAAGGTAATGCGCCGGGGCTTCGCCCCGGCGAGGGTGGGTTTAGTCGCCCAGCGCTGCAGCTATGGCTGTGTGACTGTGCGCGAGCCAGCGTTTGAAGAGCGCACGCTCGGTCAATGTCAGCGCTTCCTTGTTTTCGCCCAGGGCGGTGAAGGTGCCCGGTGAGGCGAGAACCCGGTCGCGGATCGTATCCGGGCGCAGGGCCGGGACGACCGTCTCTCTACCACCGGTGGCGATGAACGCCGGCCGGCTGGGGTGCTTGAGCCAGTCGAAGGACTCGGGCGAGCCTAAGAATGCGGGGAAGACGAGGGTCCGGTGGGCGGGATCGACGCTGCCGAGCAGACCCTGGGTAAACGACTTGATGAGGCTGTCGGTGGACGAGCGATGGGGACCGAGCGAATACAGGACGCGCAGGGTGAAACCACTGGCGTCGGCGATCTCGCGAATGACTGGGGCCAGGTCATCGAGCGTGTCCGCGCTGCCGGCCGGCAGGTTGATGAGGACGTCTTGTCTTTTGTCTGCGGCTTTCTCCAGGGCGTTCCCTAAGCGGGTGACGGCCGCTTCCTGGTCGCCGGCGCGGTTGAGGTTGACCCCGGTCGTTTCCACCTGCGCGCAGGTGCTGAAGCGCAGGGCGATGTCCGGAATCGCTGCATCGCCTTCGATGATGAGCAGCGTTTGACCGGCGGCGATCAAGATATCCGCAGCCAGGGCCGAGGCCATCGACTTGCCGACACCGCCTTTGTCTCCCCCACTGATGACAATCTTTCCCATGGTCTGGTCTCCTTATATAGGTGCCGCGGGATTGCGGCCCTCATACAGAGGTCCGTGCGGAAATTCCGCGCAGGGTTCATTCGAAGGTGATTCCTGCTTCCTTGAGTTTGTCCAGATCGGCTGACCCCGCGGGCTTGCTGCCGCCGGCGCTTGGAGGCGGCGGTGCGCCAGGCGCCGACGGCCGGGGCGCTGTGGTTACCGCCTTGCTTCGCGGTTCGGGGACCGGCGGGATGAGTTGTCCGGCCTCGACCTTGTGGTTGATCGTCCGGAATGCCCGTCGCAGTGATTCCGGGTTGACACCCATTGCTTCGGCGATCCGGCGCCACGGGCACTTCTCGAGCCGGAAGCGTTTGATGTGTATGAACTCGGCCAGCACCCGGCCAGCCAGGCTTTGGCGGGCCAGCTCGTCTCGCCAGGTTTCGCTTAATTTCTTGAGTCCGTCTTCCATTTCCCCCTCCTTCGTCCTGGCGGCGGGAATCGCCGCCCTCCTTAGTGCCTACCTGTGGAAATTCATCGGGGGGTCAGGACTCCGCGGGTTTGCAAACTTGGGGGTTGGGAATCCACCGGTTTGCCAACCTGCGGGTCGGCATTCCACCGGGGCGGGCTCAGGTCGGTCCGGAAAGAGACGGCTTTTCCAGTTTCCGGCGGTCGGCCATTCCGCCGCTTTCCCGCAGGAACTCCGCTGGTTTGCCAATAGACGGATCGGGAATCCACCGGTTTGGTGGTGGAATTCGATCGCTTTCGCGCGGGGATGAAAAACTGCCGGGGGCGACGTCCACGCGAAAAGCGCGTGGACTGTACACACACAATCGCACCTGACGATGCTGGGCGGGGCGGACGCCCCTTCCTATCACCGCGATTGTGCCCAAGAGGGACTTTGCTGATGACGGACTCGCGCGCCATGGTCGACGCTGCTGTTCGTGAATCCGCCATATTCCCGGTAGCTACCCGAAGGGTTGTAAAATGCTCACGCGAAGCGAAGACCGCACCATTGCGTCGTGGCCGGACTTATTCCCTCGCGCACCGGCACTCACCGGTGGCAGAACATATAGCCGGCCGCGCCGACATGATAATACTGAAAGGATTCGTGCGCTTTGGCGGCGGGAGGTCGGCATCAGCTTTCTATAAACGGCGCAACTAGCTGTTCTGCTGGACCGAGTTGGGTCCCAAGCAGGTCGGCATTATTCAAAGCCTGATCGCGACCTGCAAGCTGCATGGTGTCGATGTCTACCCCTACCTGGTCGATGTACTGCAGCGCGTGAGCCAGCATCTTGCAAAGGATGTCATCGATCTTACGCCGCGTGTTTGGAAAACGAAGTTCGCCCACGCTCCATGGGATCAGACATCGCGCTCGCGGATCAATAACGGTCTGGTTTGGACGGTTACCACTACACACCGAAACATCCAAGCTGGCTTAATATGGCCGAGATCGAGATCGGCATCCTTTCCCGCCAGTGCCTGTTTCGCCGCGATGGCAATCAGGCTGTCCTCACCGCCGAAGTGGCCGCCTGGCAGAAGCGCCGCAACGCGGCGCGATTCGGCATCGCGCGGACGTTTGCGCGTCGGGCCGCAGATCGGAAGATGTGTTGTCATTATGTTTCGTAATTAATGGGTCCTGATACTCGCGCTATCGATGTTGACGTTTGCCCTTCGTACCGCGGATGGGGCCACAGATAAGCTCGATGCCCGCTTCTGCAATCTTGCGCAAGGACGCACGCGAATCTCCGGCTCGCGAGCGAACCGCGAGGGTGTGCAAGATCGCCGAAGCGATCTTCGCCATTGAAGCAGAATCGACTGCTTCGTCCAGTTCACCTTGTACCTGAGCCTGTCGTAACCGCGCTTCGAACGCGCCATCAAACTGGCGCAACCCTTCGCCAAGCCTTGTCCGTACTTCCGGATCATTGGGGGCCTCGGTGGCGGCCGTGCCGATCAAGAAGCAGCCACGTGCAGCCCCCTTGTTACTGAAGTAGAGAGAAAGCGCGCCTTCGTATACCCGCTTTAGCCCAATTCGCAATGGCAAATCTGCGTCCAGCGCATCGCGCATCAAAGCGAGCCCGCCCCCAATATAACGCTCAAGCGTCGTCAGGTAGAGCGCACGTTTGTCGCCAAATGCGCCGTACAGGCTGGGCCGCTTCATGCCTGTAGCCGAACTTAGTGCATCCAGGGATGTGCCGGAAAAACCACTCTGCCAGAACGCCTCTGTCGCATGCGCGAGTGCCGTGTCTGGGTCGTACGCTCGAGGTCTCCCGCGAGACGGTTTGTTTACTTTTTGTACCATTTCGAACTCAATTCCTTGACGTTGTGTTTTTTATACAATACAGTACATAAACAATTCGTACAATACCCACATTAGAGGAATGTTAATCATGAAACTTTATTTCGCTCCGTTGGCCTGCTCGCTTGCTTCACGCATTGCGCTCTACGAAGCTGGCGCCTCCGCGCAATACGCGCGCGTGGATACCAAGACCAAGCGGACTGAAGATGGGGCCGACTTCCTGTCGATCAACCCGATGGGCCAGGTGCCGGCGCTGCAAACCGATGACGGCACGGTGCTGACCGAGAACACTGCCGTGTTGCAATTCATCGCCGATTATTTCCCAGATGCGAACCTGGCGCCTCTGTCCGGATTGCAGCGTTCGAAGTTGCAACAATGGCTCGGATTCATTGGCACAGAATTGCACAAAGCCGTATTCATCCCCTTGCTTGACGCAACAGCGCCCGCAGAAGCAAAGGACTATGCGCGTGAAAAAATCCCCTTGAGATTCCGTATTCTGCAAAACCATCTGACGGATTCTGAATTCCTGCTTGACCGATTCACCATCGCGGATGCCTATCTGACCACCGTTCTCAACTGGAGCACCTACGTCGGCATCGACCTGGCGCAGTGGCCGGCTGTCTCGGATTACTACCAAAAGATGAAGAAACGCCCAAGCATTGCGTTAGCGATCAACGAGGAATGGAACCTGTACCAGCAAGAACAAGCGCACCAGCGAAAGTCCTGAAAGACCGTCCTTAAAGGATAGGTATTACATTCACACACAGGGCATTTTATGAAATATCCATCTCTTACCCCGGATCAGATCGCTATCCTAGGTCCAGCGGATAGCACTGCGATCACCACAAAAGAAGTCATCCGAAAATTTCACGAGGCCTTCGACCGTCACGATCCAAAAGCCATGGAAAACCTCGTCGCGGATGATTGCGTAATTGAGAAAACAAGCCCCGCTCCAAACGGAGCCTGTCTCATCGGAAAGGCAGCGTGCCTAGAGAATTGGCAAGATCTTGCTAGATCGATGGGGACTTGGTTCGTGCGTGAAGAGGTATTTGTCATCGGTGAGCGGGTCGTTATCAGATGGCGCTATTGCTGGGGCGAAGACGACACCCAATCCATCCGTGGCCTCAATGTAATGCGGGTCCGTGACGGACGTATTGTCGAGGCGATGGGTTACGTAAAGGGGAAGTGAAAACGCAGACGGGGGTTTTCGACGGCGACGGTACTCTGCCCCATTCCAGCCAAGCAGGCGTCATGGGCGGTGAACACCAGGAACGATTCGCTGCTGCGTCGCCGCACGAGCAAGGATGTGTCTTCTGCGTTCGGTAGGTAACCCGATCAGAAAGAGGTCGCCGACCCCGAGAAACATCAGGTCGCCATCCGTTTCGCGTAGTAGTAGGTGCGGTGCAGGTGATCCACGATGCGCTGGCGCGCTTTGGGACCCCCCGACATCGTCAATTCCGACCAAGCTCCACTGAGCTCTCGGGGAAATCTGTTCAGATCAACCGAGCCACTTCTGTACGCCGAAAGGATGACTTGACATGGTGACAACTACACGTGATCTGACTGGCAGAATTGCTCTTGTCACGGGCGGCAGCCGCGGCATCGGCCGGGCCGTTGCTCTCGCGCTGGCCGAAGCGGGCGCGGACATCGCCATCAACTACCGCAGCCGCGAGAGCGAGGCCAGGCAGGTGGGCTCCCAAGTGGAAAGCCACAGCCGCCGTTGCATTACGGTACGAGCGGACGTTTCGGTCGCCGCCGGGGTATCCCGAATGGTCCGGCGCGTCGAAGAAGAACTTGGAGCGGTGTCCATCCTGGTCAATAATGCGGGCGTCGCGCGTCCGCAGTCCTTGGAAGAGATTACCGAAAAAGACTGGGACGAGATCATCGACGTCAACTTGAAGTCGGTCTTTCTGGTCACGCAGGCGGTGCTGCCCAGGATGCGCGCGGCGAAATGGGGGCGCATCATCAACCTGTCCTCGGCCGCGGTGCAACTGGGCGGCATCATCGGCCCGCATTACACCGCGTCGAAAGCGGGCGTTCTGGGTTTAACTCAATCCTATGCCTCGCTCTTGGCCAGGGAAGACATCACGGTGAATGCCGTCGCGCCGGCCCTGATCGAAACGGACATGATCGCCGGCAATCCGCAAGCACGACCGGAGCGGATTCCGGCGGGGCGTTTTGGCACGGCAGAAGAAGTGGCCGAAGTGGTCGTGATGTTGGCGTGCAATGGATACGTCACTGGGCAAACCATTAACGTCAACGGCGGTTTGTATATGAGCTAACAAGCGGTGGCTGCCGCGCGGCCCACCCCTGCGCAGCAGCCGCCTGCCTAAGTAGTCTGGTTCACAAGTTCAGCAACGTATGATGTCAGGCCGCAAGACACACGGGCAAAGGCTCGGTCGCAAGCTTTCTGATCAATCTCGCCAAGTCATCTCGCGTGAACCGCCAGTCAAATGGCGTTGCCATGCTTTCGTAGTACTCCTGGAAGCGCAGCAGCCGATCCTCGATCTCGGCGAGGCAGGAGAAGTCATCGGGAGGTGAGGACCTTGCGCTGGAGGATGGAGAAGTAGATCTCGATCTGGTTGAGCCGGCTGGCATGAATCGGGCCGTGCACCGGAACCAGGTTGGGGTAGGCCTGCGTGAGGCGTCGCACACAGGGCTGTCCGCGATGCGAGAAACCGTTGTCCATGATCCAGAACACGCGCCGTGCGTCGCGGTAATGCGGCTCGCTCATGACCTGGGCGACGAGACGGGCAAAGGGATCGATGCCGGTCGTGGGTTCGCAGCGGCCGAAGACCTTGCCGCCGGGACGTCTGCGCTACTACGCTTGGCTCCGCCACTGTGCGCAGCATCGGTACTCTGGCACTTAAGGGTTGTCCTCTTGTGCGTCTCCCTTGGCATCCGCGCGACAGCTTCCCAAGTTCCGTAGACCAAGCCTTATATCGTGTCACGCCCTCTCTATGCCGGATGCCATTCGCCCCGCATTCAGGCTGCCGGCGGACTGATCCCAGGGTCTTGTCGAGACCCTGGTTTTGGCATCGGGTGCAATTCTCGCCACTTCCTCGAGGGTTCACTTGCGTTCGTCTCACGATATTCCACCTGACAGCGGTATCGCTGCCTTTACTTTGGACGCTCACCACCGATGCTCTTAACATCGGCAGCTCCGAGTGGTTTGGTCTCTGCGCCGGAACACCGAGGCCGAGGGGCCTACCCTCATCTTGGTTACGGCATGTCATCCCGCTTTCCGTGATGAGATGACTTCTTGTCACACCGACAGATATCCTGACAGTGGGGGCCGCCCACAATGATGTATTTCATACGCGATTGCTCCAAGTGGGAATGCCTAACGGAGACCTCTATAAATTACCTTAGTACCCAGCGAGGTTACCGGATTCATCATTGGAACATGAACCGAGTCGGATTTTGCGAAAGATATCGCCAAAACCGCCGCTCTTTGCGGGTATTCCCGGCTCTTTATGCCACTGCAGAATGCCACTGCAGACGCGTATGGATTAATTTGAGCCGGCATCTTGTATGCTCGCGTCCCTTACCTCGTACTCAGTTCAGAAATGGACCCTAATTCTTCGTAAGCACATCATCCCCTACGTCCCGTTTTTCTTCAACACCGATACCGTTCCGGAAAAGCGCCAAGGCAGCAGCGCTTCGACATCATTCACGGTCTTCGCCTGCGGCAGCTTGGGGAACACTTCGTTACGATACCGGTACAGTTCGATATTGTTTGTCTCTCTGGGGTGACCGCGGTACAGGCCAAACTCGGGTGAGCCGAAACAAGTGCGACGGATAGTGATCCCGTTCTAGTCAAATCAAGCCGCGCCATCACCCATCAAGCGATCATTGATCAGTGAGTCGGTCGGACCGACAGATCGCCACCCCTTGACTAATCTTCACGCAGCTGCGTCACGTCACACCTTCCCGGTCGCAAGCCCGAGCAAGGCTGCCCCGCTTCCTCCATCGCCGCAACCCCCCGCCGCCGCTCCCGCACGCCACATCGCTATGCACGCCACCCGCCAGCCGGATCTCACCCCGGCTGTCATGCGTCCTGCTCGCCCGCGCGCCGATTCTCCGAAGGCGGCGGTGGTCGCTGCCCAGACCGGAGGAAACCGTGGCAACCCCAATGCTCTACGTTCGTGAATCCGATACCGGCCGCTACCGCCCGGCGGCAGAGTCCGAAGTGCTTAATCACGCCGCGGAACTGCTCGCACCGCGCGTGCTCGGCCAGATCTTGAGCTCACCCCGCGATGCGCAGGACTTCCTTCGCACCAGGCTCGCCCGGCTCGAGCACGAGGTCTTCGCCGTCCTCTATCTCGACAACCGCCACCGGGTGCTCGCCTTCGAGGAACTGTTCCGGGGCACGCTGAACGGCACCGCGGTTTACCCGCGCGAGGTCGTGAAGCGGAGCCTCGCCCTTAACTGCGCCGCCCTGATTCTGGTGCATAACCATCCCAGCGGGAATCCTGAACCGAGCACGGCGGACGAAGTCTTGACGCAGCGGCTCCGGGAGGCGCTGTCGCTCGTGGACGTGCGGGTGCTGGATCACCTGGTGGTCGGGTGCGAAGGCGTCGTCAGCTTCGCCGAATCGGGACGTCTTTGATATGTGGAGTCGTGCCTGATTTTGCACAGAGGCCTCCTGCGTATTCGCGCGGGAGGCCTCCACATATTTCAGAGCTTGCGCAGCCAGCTGGCGAGGTCCGATCCGTCCAGCAACAATCGCCCGCCGGGCGGTGGCGCCACGGCGTTTGGGAACACCTGAGCGAGGGTCCGGCGCTTGAGATCGAGGTCGGCGCGGGCGTAACGCATTGTAGTGTTCAGCCCTGCGTGGCCGAGCCACTGACTGATGGTTGCGAAGTCGACGCCAGACTTGAGCAGCGCCACCGCGGTGCTGTGCCGGATTGAGTGCGGGTGAAGCTTCTTGCTCTTGAGGGATGGTGCTACTCGCGACGCCTTCTGCACGTAGCGGCGAAGAAGGTAGCGCACGCCGTAGCGCGTCAGGGGCGCCCCGCGGGCGTTCGTGAAGACGAGCGGCGAGACCGCCTCGTCGCGAAAGCCACTTCGTTCGGCGATCAGGTCGCGCAGCAGGCGTGCCGTCGCCGGCCACAGCGGACAGGTCCGTGGTTTGCGACCTTTGCCGAGCAGCCGTACCTGCGGCGGAGCCTCGAGGCGCACATCGGCAACGCGTACATTGAGCGCTTCCTGGACTCGGGCGCCGGTGTTGAACATGAATGCGAAAAGCGCGTAGTCGCGCCGGCCGAGATCCGTTGAACGATCGATGCGCGTGAGTAACGCGTCGAGC
>JAJXUF010000268.1 GCA_021783175.1 Pseudomonadota bacterium | reverse complement strand
TCCGACTCGATGGAAGAATCCTTTAACGTCACGAGTTCTTTCATAGCCTTGAATAGCTTCGCCACCCCATCCCTGAGTCATGAAGTCATAAGCAGGATTCTCTGGCTGATCTGCATAAAGTGGCGTTGTAACTAACCACAGTAAACTGAAAATCACCAATGTGATTCGATTCATACCGCCCCTTTTCAGTGCTGAAACTCAAAACTGGAGGACATCCTCGTATGACTGCTAGTGGCCGACAGCGGAAGTCTACTCGTAGTATTTCACCGCCGTAAAGCTGCCTTTCTTTCGTTGTCACTTAGCCAATTGCGAAAGGTCAGTTCAGACACTGTCGATCAAATTAAGTCTGAGCACTTAAAGCCAGGGTGGCACCGAATAAGTCATCACACTGGCGAAGGGGCGGTGATCAGTTGTTCGAATGCACTGAATTCCGGCCTGCGCCGGAATGACGTTCCGGAAGTTAATCGGTTTATCTCTAAGCTATTTTGGCAGTTGGCTTGCAGCCTCTGGTGCAAGCGAAGGATGGAGCAGGACGCAGTACAGCGATTGAAAATGCTGCTCTGCCTCGCCATGTACGGGGACATGCTCGTGGGATGTCGCTACATGGGGTACGACAGGTGCAGCGTGCATGGTGGCAAGCGCCGCACTGATATGTTGCCGCACCGCGCCGGTCAGGTTGCGCCTGTCGGTGCCGCTTGCATCCAGCGGTGGAGCGGCAAGCAGGCGCACATGCAACTCGGGCTCGCTCAGGATGCTCCACATGGATGCACCGAAAGACATTTCATCTATATAGGCCGACGCCATGCTGTGGGTGCCGGCACGGTCCTGGTAGCGGATGGCGATCGGGTGCACCAGCGCTCCAGCGTCGATGGCTGGTTGGAGCAGGGAAGAGTGAAAATGCCCGACCTTCAGTCCATCGGTAGTCGTCCCTTCCGGGAAAACGGCCAGGCATTCGCCGCGTTGCAGCAACTCGACCAGTTGGATATTGATGCGAGCCGCGGAACGCGCCTTGCCGCGCTCGATGAACAGGGTCTGCGCGCGTGCACACAACCAGCCGATGACCGGCCAGCGCCGCACTTCGGATTTGGCCACGAAGCGCATCGGCACCACGGCATTGAGCACGAACACGTCCAGCCATGAAATATGGTTGGTGACGATGAGGCCGGGGCGCAGGTCGAGCAGCGGGTCGCCTTCGGCGATCTCGATACGGACATTGAAGATATCCAGTAATCCGGCGGACCAGTTTTGCAGGATGCGTCGCCGTATCGGCAGTCCGAACCATGGATAGGCGATCGCCAACGTCAGTCCGTAGCCGATATGCAGCGCGACGCGCGCGGCACGGAACAGGGCGATCAGTCGTCTGGCCAGGATGCGCACCCGGTTCAAGCCTCTGACAGCACGGAGAACACGGAAAACGTGCAGAAATATTCCAGGGTTCCACCCAGGCCTTGCGTGAACAGCATGTTGCGTATGCTGCGGAAGCTGCTTTGGGCGACTTCCTTGTTGTCCTTGGCAAACAGTTTCATGGGAATCTCCTTGGCTATCTGGTTACGGCGTTGCGTACTTCGATGAACAGGCTGTTGCCACTGGTCTTTTTCGCCATCTTCTTGGCATCGGTCATGGCGGCGGAAACTTCGTGGTGGGACAGGAATTGGCGCGGAGCGGCCTGGATTGCGCCGATGGACAGGCTGGTGAGCGGGTGGAATTTCACCGTGCCGTCGCGGCCTTCGCTGTTGTAACCGCCGGCTGCCAGGTGTTCTTCCTTGAACAACAGTTCGGCGGCTTGCTCGAAGGAGCGCAGCGCCTGCTCGCAGCGCGATTTCCAGTCGCGGCTCTGCAGCAACAGAATGAAGTCGTCGCCACCGATGTGGCCGATGAAATCCAGCTTGGGGTCGCAGGCCCAGCTCAGGATGCGGCCCGTGAGCTGGATCATCTCGTCGCCCTTGCGGTAGCTGTAGGTGTCGTTGAAAGGCTTGAAGTGATCGAGGTCGCAATAGCAGGCGACGAAGGGCGTATTCGCAAGCAGCAGACGCTCGATATGTTCGTTGATCGGCACATTGCCCGGCAGCAGGGTCAGCGGATTGGCGTAACGCGCTGCTTCCAGTTGCATCTGGGTCAGCTCGCGCAACAGATCCTGACCGGAAGAAACGCCGATATAGCGTCCGTTCTCGGTGATGATGAAGCCGTCCGCAAAATGGCGGCTGTCCGCCTCGGCCATGAAGTGGCTGAGCTCTTCGATGGGCATGCCCTTTTCCACCAGCAGCGGATCACCCTGGATCAGGTCGCCGCAGGGTTTCTTGCTGTGCAGCTCGCGCTGGAAGGGTTTGGAGAAGCGGTCGATGAAGTGATAACGGTTGATCAGCCCGAGCGGCACACTGTTCTTGACGACCGGAATGATGCGCAGCGCCGGGTTGACATTGAAGCGTTCGAAGATGTGGTCGATCAGCGTGCCGGGGTGCACCGGTTCGACATAGGTCAGCAGCTTGTGCGCCGTGGTTTGCGAACGCTGGTAGAAATCCGCCTTGGGAAACAGGGCGATGTTGGAAGAATTGATGATACGGCTGGTCTCGGTGGACGCCAGCAACGGCGGTGTGGGGCTTGGACGCGCGATGAAATAGCCCTGTCCGAGCGCGATGCCGATGTCCTTGACCACACGCAGCTCGGCTTCGGTCTCCACGCCTTCGGCGATCACATGCGTGCCGCAGCTTTCGGCGATATGCTGGATTGATTTCAGGAACTGCAGCTTGATCGGATCACGGTCCACGCCCTGCACGAAATGCATGTCGATCTTGATGAACTCGGGACGCAATTCCGACCACAGGCGCAGGCTGGAGAAGCCTTCGCCCAGATCGTCGATGGCGATCTTGAATCCCATTCCGCGGTAATGCAGCAAGGCATCGCGCATCGCCTCGAAATCGAAGGTCGGCTGATTCTCTGTGATCTCGATGATCACGCGTGCAGGGTCGAGTCCCAGTTGTTTCAGGAACGTCAGCGTCTGGCCGTCCTTGAAACTGGGATTGGTCAGGGTTTCCGGACTGACATTGAGAAACAGATTGCCCGGCAAATTGAGTTTGGCGAAGGTCTCCAGCACGACCTGGCGCGACAGCATCTCCAGTTCCAGCTGCAGGCCCTGTTGTTCCGCCGCACCGAACAGGTTGATCGGGGAATGCAGCGGACTGTCCGCCGGACCGCGTATCAAGCCCTCGAATCCCAGAAATTCGCCGCTCTTGAGATCGATGATGGGCTGAAACAGGGCGCTCAAACGCCGCTGTTCAAGGATTTCACGGAGTGGAGACATTGCTTGTTCCTTGGTGCGCGGCATGAGTTGGTTTGCCAAAAAATGCGCACGGGCAGTGGTGCGGTACTTTTCGACAGGTAGAATGCTGAGCATGGAGTCCTCCTGCTTGCCTATTAGGGTGCGGACGATACCGCCGGGTTGTTACATAAATATGACGGAGAAATGATGGAAATACTTGGTTTGCGGCACCGTGCGTCCGGCGTCAACTCTGGTTTTTCCGGTGCAGGATTGCCGTTCGCGGACTATGTGCGCAATACGCAAGCCATGCTGTGGCAGCACCATGACGGCAAGAACGACCAGGAAAGTATCGTAGCCGGCAACACGCCATTTGAATTGTTGCCGCCAGGCGACTTC
>JAJXUF010000267.1 GCA_021783175.1 Pseudomonadota bacterium | reverse complement strand
GCGAGTCCTTCTTCAAGTTGATACCGGATAGAGCGGGTTTAAAACTCTTCCCATTCGCCGTCGCCGCTGGAAGACGTGGCCAGCTTTTTCTGGCTGGCGGCCGGACGTGGCCGGGCCTCCGTGGCATGCGGTTTAGGCGCGGAATTTAATTTGGGCAAGGCGTGGCTGGATGCGGTTTTCCGGGGCGCGTGCTGCGTGAAACTGTGGCTATCGAGCTTGAACACGCTGACCGCGTGAGCCAGAACGTCCGCCTGTTCCTGCAGGCTCATCGCCGCTGCCGCAGCCTGCTCGACCAGCGCAGCGTTCTGCTGCGTCACGTCGTCCATCTGCGTGATGGCCTGGTTGACCTGCTCGATGCCGGCGCTCTGTTCCTGGCTTGCGGCCGCAATCTCGCCCATGATGTCGGTCACGCGCTTGACCGAGGTGACGATCTCGCTCATGGTCTTGCCGGCCTCGTCCACCAGCTTTCCGCCCGACTCGACCTGTCCGACCGAATCCTCGATCAGCGACTTGATTTCCTTGGCCGCACCGGCGCTGCGCTGCGCCAGGTTGCGCACTTCGGCGGCGACGACCGCGAATCCGCGGCCCTGTTCGCCGGCGCGCGCGGCTTCGACTGCGGCGTTCAAGGCGAGGATGTTGGTCTGGAAGGCGATGCCGTCGATCACACCGATGATGTCGGCGATCTTGCGCGAGCTTTCGCTGATCGAGGCCATGGTGTCGACGACCTTGCCCACGACGTTGCCGCCTTTGACCGCGACTTCGGCAGTGGATTGCACCAGCTGGTTAGCCTGGCGCGCGTTCTCGGCATTCTGCTTGACCGTGCTGGTGAGTTCTTCCATCGACGACGCGGTTTCTTCCAGCGAGCTCGCCTGCTGTTCGGTGCGCGACGACAGGTCGGCGTTGCCCGTTGCAATCTCCCTCGCAGCCACCGTGATGGTGTCGGTGCCGGTGCGAACCTGACTAACGATGTCCGCCAGATTGCGCTCCATCTGCTGCTGGGCAGCAAGCAGGCGACCGAACTCGGTGTCGCGCGCCACATCGTCCAGATGGAAGCTCAGGTCGCCTTCCGCCACCTTGTTGGCCACCTCAACCGCCAGCGTCAGCGGCTTGGTGATCATGCGCATCAAAAGCCCGCCGATTGCCAGCGCAGCCAGCGATGCAATGATGATCGACAGGATTATGTTGAATCGGGCATCTGCGGCGATCTCGTGGGCAATTTCGCTATCTGCTTCGCTTAATTCAGCGAGCCCGGCAAGCAAGGCTTTCTGCGCGGCCGCGCTATTATTGAACGCTGGGTTGATCTCTTTCAGCAACGCGGCTTGAGCCACATCCCATTTCCCGGATTCAAGCCCCTGTTTCGCATTGGAAAATGCGTCATTTGCAAGATTGGCACTGTCGGCATAAAACGCATCGGCCAGCTTCTGTTCCGGGCCATTCGCCACTCCTTTATAGAACGCATCCCATTCCACCTTGAGTTCCGCTTGCGCCTGGCTCAGCGCAGTCACGTGGATGCCGACCGGGTGATCATGCTGGGAAGCGAATTCGTAGGACGGGTTGTGCTGCAACGCCAGCATCACTTGCGCCCGGCCCGTTTCCATTGATTTCAGCACGCGCAGTACACGGGCCTCATTCATTCGTGCCTGAACAGCCAGCGCCTCCATTTCCATGGTCTGGGCCGTTCCGCGTATGCCGGTTGCGCCCACAATCACCAACAACAAGGTCATCGAGGTGATCGCAACGATCAGGATGGTCTTGATGCTGAGGTTTTCCAGTTTGTCTAGCATTTCGCTGTTCTCCGTCGTTTTTTAGAATTACCGAATTGCTCAGAACGTTTCCCACTCGTCTCCGCTGGGGCTGTTTGCAGCCAGTTGCTTGTGTTTCGCGGCGGGTGGCAAGCCCGGCTGAGCGCGACTGCGCGTGGAAATCTGCGGCCTGCTGGTATTTCCGCTGCCATTCAGTTTGAATACGCTGACCGCTTGCGTCAGGTTGTCGGCCTGCTCCTGCAGGCTCATCGCCGCAGCCGCAGCCTGCTCGACCAGCGCAGCGTTCTGCTGCGTCACGTCGTCCATCTGCGTGATGGCCTGGTTGACCTGCTCGATGCCGGCGCTCTGTTCCGAACTCGCCGCCGCGATCTCGCCCATGATGTCGGTGACGCGTTTGACCGAGGTGACGATCTCGCCCATGGTCTTGCCGGCCTCCTCCACCAACTTGCCGCCCGACTCGACCTGTCCGACCGAATCTTCGATCAGGGACTTGATTTCCTTGGCTGCACCAGCGCTGCGCTGCGCCAGGTTGCGCACTTCGGCGGCGACAACCGCGAATCCGCGGCCCTGTTCGCCGGCGCGCGCAGCTTCGACTGCGGCGTTCAAGGCGAGGATGTTGGTCTGGAAGGCGATGCCGTCGATCACGCCGATGATGTCGGCGATCTTGCGTGAGCTGTCCTTGATCGAGGTCATGGTGTCGACCACCTGGTCCACCACCCGCCCGCCCTTGACCGCCACTTCGGCGGTGGACTGCACCAGCTGATTGGCTTGGCGCGCGTTCTCGGCGTTCTGCTTGACCGTGCTGGTGAGTTCTTCCATCGACGACGCGGTTTCTTCCAGCGAGCTCGCCTGCTGTTCGGTGCGCGACGACAGATCGGCGTTGCCGGTAGCAATCTCGCGCGCTGCCACGTTGATGGCCTCGGTGCCGCTGCGGACCTGGCCGACGATATCGGACAGGCTGCTGTTCATGGCCTGCATTGCCTGCATCAGCTGACCGGTTTCATCGCTGCTGCGGACGTTGATCGCCTGCGTCAAATCACCCTCCGCGACACGTTCGGCCGCCTGTACCGCCTCATGCAGCGGCAGCGTGATGGCGCGGATGAGCCAGTATGAAATCGCCAGGGCAATCAACAACCCGGATACGATCAAGGCAATGGAAACATTGCGCGCCAGGGCATAGCGTTTTTGTGCGGCGTCGTATTCCGTTTTTCCAACGGTCAGCTGTAGCTTCAGAAGGGCTTGCATATCTGTCCGTGCAGACGCGTAATTTGCGCCCAACGTCCCCTGTGCAAGTTCACTGGCTTGCTGAAAATCATGCGACGACAGCGCGGCAATCGCAGGCAGCAACGCCTCGCGTCCATATTTGCTTCGGCTAGCGTCGAAAGCTTTTGCCAGTTCGGCTTCTTCCGGGGTCAGGTAGGTTGCCATATAGGCTTTCCAGATATCGTCGACACCGCTCATCAGTGACCTGATCTCGGATATCCGCTTGTCAACCAGCGAAATATCCTCTGGAAATGCCGACAACTGGCCAATGACCGCTTCAGAAACAAGCAACTGGTTTCGGTTCATCCGGGAATTGATCTCGTCCAGATAACCCATCGCGACCAACCGGTCTTCATACACAGTTTTGAATGAAGCATTGGTGGCCGACAGACTGCTCAACCCGATTGCGCCAATCGCAATCAGCAGAACCGACAGCAAACCGATCACGAAGATCAAGCGGGATTTGATACTCAGATTCGTCAGCATGTTTCACTCTCTTGTTGAATGCGGGTTAGCGGCCACAGCGCAGGATTGCCGTTCATGATGCGGAGGGATCGAACAGTCCCATGTCGGAACTGGACATCAGCTTGTCGATATCCACCAGGATCAGCATGCGGTCGCCCAGCGTGCCG
>JAJXUF010000266.1 GCA_021783175.1 Pseudomonadota bacterium | reverse complement strand
GGAAAAGCCCGAAAGCGAGTTCGTTCCGGCCACCGAATTCCCGGTCCTGTATGAAGATGAAGCGATACTCGCCATCAATAAACCGTCCGGTACGGCGGTCCATGGAGGCAGCGGGGTGAGCTTCGGGGTCATCGAGCAACTGCGCAGCGCGCGGCCTCAGGCCAAGTTCCTGGAACTGGTGCACCGATTGGACCGCGAGACTTCCGGGGTGCTGCTGGTGGCAAAGAAGCGCTCGGCCCTGACCGGAATGCACGAGATCATGCGCGAGGGCAATAGCGACAAGCGTTATTTCACGCTGGTTCTCGGGCAGTGGAAAAATGCGAAACAGCATGTGAAGCTGCCGCTGCACAAATTCGACACGCCCCAAGGCGAAAAGCGGGTGATGGTGCGCGAGGACGGACAGGCGTCGCACACCATCTTTACCCTGCAAAAGAGTTGGCCGGAATTTTCCCTGCTTGAGGCGCAACTCAAGACAGGACGCACCCACCAGATCCGCGTTCATCTCTCGCACCTGGGCTATCCCATCGCGGGCGACGATAAATACGGCGATTTCGCGCGCAACAAGGAATTGGCGAAGCGCGGCCTGAAACGCATGTTCCTGCACGCCCATTCAATCTCTTTCAACCATCCGCTGACGGGAGAACCGTTGAGCATCGTTGCGCCCTTACCCCATGAATTGCAGGGCTTTCTGAACAAGCTGGACGCTGCCACTGCCTAAGTTTTAGGCAATCCTTGCCGATAAAGGGGTTGTCGGCCGCACGATGTGGTCGCGAGGAGGTGTCATGCGCTATGTGCCCAGTATTCCGTCAACGACGGCGAGTCCGACGACTCGCCAGGTGAAGGGGCTGTCAGCGGCGCAAGCGGTGAAACCCGTATTTCCGCGCGAACAGCCCGTCCTTCCTCATGTCGAACCGCGGGCGGTTCAGCGGGAACCCATGCGTCCGGTTGAGCAGCAGGAGCATCGTATTGTTCCCTTCGAAGATCGCCGCAAAGCCTGTCGCCGTGTCAGCCACATGCCAGTGCTGGTCGAGTTGCGATCGGGTATCGATCGCCGTCGTCACAATCTGCGCGAGGGCGACATCACTGAACACATCGACGAGAGTGCGTAGAGGACGGTTAGCGTTTGCGCGCCAGATATACCGTCACTTCTTCCCGGTCATGGTAGAGCTGTTTGGCTTCCAGCTGGTAACGGACGCCTTTGTTGTTGAGTGCGGTGCGGATGCTGTTGAGTGCGTCGTTCAACGCCGCGACTCGTTTTTTCATCGGCAGCTTGAGATTGAAGATGGCGCGCTGGGCCAAGCCGGAGATGAACCATTCGGTCATCAAGGTCGCGACACGCTGTGGTTGCTCCACCATGTCGCACACCAGCCAGTCCACCGGACGCTGTGGACGAAAGCGGAATCCGTCCTCGCGCAGATGCCGGATGGAAGGATGGCCTGCCGCAGCCCCCTTCAGCGGGCCGTTATCCACGGCAGTGACTTTCAACCCGCGCTGCACCAGTTGCCAAGTCCAGCCGCCGGGTGCGGCACCGAGGTCGATCGCCGTCATACCCGGTTTCAACCATAGCGCTTGTTCCTTTTTGTCGAGGAACACCTCGAACGCTTCCGCGAGCTTGAGATAAGAACGGCTAGGCGCATCGCTCACCATGCTCACACGCTGGATGCCGTTGAGCGCGCCAGAGCTGTTGTGCGGGTCGCCGGTGGCGATCAGGGCACGCTGGTTGTCGGGAAAGAAGATGTGCAGGTGCGGCAAGATATCCGTTCGCCCCGAGCCTGTCGAAGGGGGAACGGCAACTATATCTTCCAATCTGCCTTGTTCCCGTAAAGCAGCTTCCAGCAGGGGTTGGAAACGCTTGGTAAAGCCGGACAGCGTCTTGCCCTCGTTGGTGTCCGGCACTTCCAGATACAGGGCGCTAAACCGTTCAGGCGATGCGGGTATCGCTGCCAGCAACGGTGTAAGCCGGTCGCGTTCGGGCAAATCGTCAATTTCCGTATGCAAATTGAGCAATTGGCGTGCAAAGGCCAATTGCCTGTAAGCCAGCCGTGGCTTGCCTTGCAGCACGACATAGCCGCTGTTCTCGGTCGTTTCGACGGGTTTGGCCTGGGTTTCTTCCACACAATCGCGTTCAAAACCGGGGCGGCAGTAGATCAGCCAGCTGGATAAGGTATTCATCGGGTTCGTCATGGCGCGGATGGTAGGGATTACCGGGGTGATGGGCAAGCGAAATGGTAGAATCCGCGCCTATTTTATTTTGGCGGTAGAGATGGCAAAACGTTACGACTTGATTGTGTTCGACTGGGACGGTACGGTGATGGACTCCACGGCGATCATCGCGGGCTCGATCCAGGCGGCCTGCCGCGATCTCAAATTGACGGTGCCGGACGATGAGACGGCGCGCCATGTGATCGGCCTCGGCTTGCTGCAAGCCTTGCGCCACGCGGTTCCCGATGCCCCGGAAGAAATGTATGAGCCGCTGGTGGCGCGCTACCGCCATCATTTCCTGTCGCAGAATGAGGCGATTCCCTTGTTCGATCAAGCGCGCGAGACCATCATCGAGTTGCATGACGGGGGCTACCGGCTCGCCGTGGCAACGGGGAAAAACCGTAACGGTCTGGATCACGCTCTGGAAACGACCCAAATGGGCGGCTACTTCCATGCAACGCGTACGGCAGACCGGACTTTTTCAAAGCCGCATCCGGCGATGTTGCTGGAAATCATGGATGAGCTGGATGTATCGCCAGAACGTACGTTAATGATCGGCGATACCACGCACGACCTGCAAATGGCGATCAATGCCGGGGTCGCTGCAGTGGGTGTCACACATGGCGCGCATCCTGAAGATCAATTGCGCGAATTGAAGCCGATCGCCCTGCTGGATGATTTCATTGAACTGAGAGAGTGGTTCAGGGTCAACGCATAACGAATTTATCGAAGGAGTTTTAATTTATGTCAGAAGAAAACAGCAACTGGGAACGCGGCGTACTGGAAAAACTGGCGTTGTCCGCCGTTCAGGAACAGCGCCGTGCCCGGCACTGGGGAATCTTTTTCAAGGTGCTTGGCTTTGGATATCTGTTCTTCATACTCTTTTTGGTCATGGGATGGATGGGCGACAAGGTCGACGGCTCGCTGGCAGGGAAGCACACCGCGCTGATCGAATTGTCGGGGGTGATTGCCGCCGACAGCAATGCGAATGCCGACAACCTGATCGGTAGCCTGCAGGATGCCTACAAGGACAAGAACACTGCAGGCGTGATCCTGCGCTGCAACAGCCCCGGCGGCAGCCCGGTGCAGGCCGGCCTGGTGAATGACGAGATGCGCCGCCTGCGCGGCCTGCATCCGGATATTCCTTTGTATGTGGTGGTGGAAGACATGTGTGCCTCCGGAGGCTATTACATCGCGGCCGCCGCAGACAAGATATACGTCAACAAGGCCAGCATCGTCGGTTCCAGCGGGGTGCTGATGGATGGCTTCGGGTTTACCGGCACCATGCAGAAGCTGGGCGTGGAGCGCCGTCTGATGACGGCAGGAAAGAACAAGGGCTTCATGGATCCGTTCTCCCCGCTCAATCCCAAGCAGGAAGAGTTCACGCGGAATATGCTGGAAGGTATACACCAGCAATTCATCGACGTCGTGAAGCAAGGCCGCGGCAAGCGCCTGAAAGAGACCGAGGATAC
>JAJXUF010000265.1 GCA_021783175.1 Pseudomonadota bacterium | reverse complement strand
ATGCCTTAGGGGGTAAACATGTCCAAATATCCGCGGTGGCTGATGGTGCTGTTCTTCTGGTTTGGGCTGCTTTTGGCCACACCGGCAACGGCACAGAATGAGGAACCCCTGCTCAACCTTTTTCTCAGCGGCAAAAACATCGAGCAGGCCAGCGAACTGCTGATCCAAGTCATCGGCAACCACAACTACACCTTTGTCCGTCAGCAGTCGATCGACAGCCGCCTGGTGCCGGCGGGCCTGGAGGCGAAATCCGTCCGCATCATCTACTTCTGCAATTTTGATCTCATGAGCCGTGCCCTGGCACTCGATACCCGCTCGGCCGAATTTCTGCCTTGCCGGTTTACCCTGCTTGAAACCGGCAAGGGCGTGGCGCTGATGGCTGTAAATCCTGTCTGGGTATCGAATCGACTGGGCAATCACCGCCTGCATGAATACTGCGAAAAAGTGAAGCAGGATTACCTTTCGATCATGAAGGAAGCGGCACTATGACGAAGCTCGCATGCACTCTCCTGGTGCTTTTTTGGGGATCGCTGGCGCATGCCGCTCCCCTTACCGCCATCCGGACAATGGACCTGCCGGATGCCATCGATGAGTTGACTGCCGCAGCGCAAAACAGCGGCTATCAAGTAGTGAAAGTGCAACCAATCGATCAGGCCCTGGTCAAGCGCGGCTACCCCGACCCCGGCGTCCGCATCCTGTTTATCGGTGAATCATCGACCATGGATCAGGCGATTAAAGTCAATCCCAAACTTCTGAGCGTACTCCCACTCAGACTCACCCTGATCGTGGAAGGCAAGCAAACGCTGGTGAGCAGTGACGACCTGGAAATGTGGAAAGAGATGTTTCCAGATCCTGAAACGGCCAGGCTGGTAGATATTTGGCAACGCGACCTCAAGATCATTCTGGGCGACTTCTCGGGGCGCTAGGCATCCGTGACCGGACAGCGGATACGTCAGCTTTGCCCGCGAATGCGCTAACGCGTGCCGACGACCACCGTGCCCGCTGAAGGCATCCGGACGCCCCCCTCGCGCAGAAACTGGCTCGTCAGGCCGAGCACCTCGGCCCGGATCTGCTCGCGTACACGCTCGTCCGCCTTGGCGAGCCCGGCCACCACGGGCGCGGCGATGTCGGTCATGAACTCCCAGTAGCGTTCCGGTGTGTCGATGACCAGGTCGCAGGCCACCTCCTCCTCGGCGATGTCCCGCAAACCCGCCTCGGCGAATACCGCACGCATGTAGCCTGGCGGCGCGCAGCGGAACAGGCCCGGCGACCCCGGCGGCGGCGCGGGCATGTCCACATGCCGGGCGATCGTTCCCATGATGCTGGTTGCCCACGGATTCTTCTCCGCTTCGCCCCATACCGCAGCGCAAACACGTGCGCCCGGCCTGGCCACCCGTGCGAATTCGCGCGCGGCGACTGCGACGTCGGGAAAGAACATGAAGCCGAAGCGGCACAGCACGGCGTCGGCGCTCGCGTCAGCGAAAGGCAGCGCACCGGCCTCGCAGACCCGGGTCTCGACATTGCGCAGGTCGCGCTGCGCGGCCTTCTCGGCCGCCACCTCCAGCATGTGCTCGGCGAGATCGGTCACCGTCACACGGCCGCGCGGCACCCGTGCCGCCGCCGTGAGTCCCGGCTCGCCGGTGCCGGCGGCGATGTCGAGAACCTCGGAATCCTCGCGCAGGTTGGCATGCCGGATCATGGCCTCGCCGAAAGGCGCAATCCATCCGGTGACCATTGCGTCCCACTTCTTCCAGCCCGCAGAGAACTTGTCCCAGGTTTCGCGCTGCTGGTCACGGATCTGATCGAGGCTGGGTGTCGTGCGTGTTTCGGTGTCCATGGCCGTTCCCTCCATCTGAGTCATGCTGCTTCCATGTGCCAGGATTGACCGCAGGGCATCTTCACATCATAGGACAGCGGATTCATGGGGGCGGCGGTTTTCTGTGGTGCCGAACAGGGTGTAGAAAAGCGGTTTGTGTAAATGGCAGACTCCAATTGCCACCGCGCCAGAAATTATCGTGTCTGACCCCATTTATTCTTCCCGCCGCTGACTCCGGACAGGTTAAAATCGTGGTCTGTCCCCTATTGCGCTCTGTTCGATGAAAGCCTGGTTGAACCGGGCGGGACGACTTTGAAGCAAAACCGTGGTTTGTCCCCTATCGTCAACCATGACATATGCTCGTAGTGTGCGTAGCCGATCATGCCGGCAAGCAGGGAGATTCCGATCAACGCCAGGGCCGCGCCACCATGGGCGAGCATCCGTAGAGCAAACCTGCCGATGGGTATTGGTGGGGTGTGGTGTGGTGTGGCTCGTACATGATCCTGGTCTGTCCGTCAGTAAAAATTCGAGCCTGGCCCATTTAATTCTTGCTGATTACCGTTCTCTTACATCACTGGTTTTTAGCGTGTGTTTGATTGTTTCAAATACGCCAAACATAAAATCGTTTTCGCCACTCTCGATGCGCTTGAGGACCGTTGAAAAAGGGAACGCCATGACCTCTCGTTCCCGGCTGCGAACAGCATAGTCAGTACCGTAACGATCCGTAACGATCACCCACTCCATGTTCAGATCCGCAACGCAACGGTTTCCGAGAATACCACCAAGAATTTCCGTGACTTTTTCGTCTGTGAACTTGGTGGTTGATTTTGATGTTCTCCAGCGCTTGAACGCCAGATCATATGCCTCCAACGTGGGCTCGACGCCGGGTTTGACATATGAGTACAGGAACTGCCGTGAGGGATCAGACAAGGCAAGAAGATGGCTTAGCTCATCACCTGTAACGGGGGTAATCGTCTGAGGAATGGGATCGACCGTCGTGCTTTCAGCAGTAACGGTTCCACTAGCCGTCTCTATTTCCAGCGTTTCCTTTTCCTCACCTTTCACGTCACTACACCCAGTTGCGTGAATGAGGATGATCAGAGATAAGGAGAATAGGTACTTGTTCATTTTTTTCGTGTGCCTAGTTGATTTCGATAAGCCAAGCCGCTGGCGAAAATGGCAAGAGCTCGAGGTCAAGGCGTTCCGCGGCTAAAGGGATCGATAGCCACGGAATCAATTCGAGCCTGGCCCCTTTTATTCACTGAGTCAGTGTCTCTTAATTCTAGATCTGAAGGCCAACGCCACCATTGCAACCTGAATTAGGCCAAATACTCGAAAGGCCGCATCTAACCACTCTTGAAAGTTAAGGTCTGTGGAATTAAAGCTGTCTGGGGTTTGCTGCATCAATACTTTAAACGAATGTAGAGCTGTCTCCGATATCGCTTCAACAGACAATGCCAAACCTGCCTCGAATTGGGTATCCAGCGTTAATGCGAAATGTAGAGCGTAGAGCAGACCAAGCACTCTAAGCGATGAGCCTACGTTAGTGCCATACTGGCTAACGAAACGATACAGGGCTACAACACTAAACAGATGGCGCTTCAAGAAACTTAATTGAGCCCGCGCCGCCTCCATTTCGCCGACGTAAAAATCAGAGGCCATGCCAAAGCTCCTGTTTTCCTCCAGCGCAACTCTTGCATTTCTACATGTCTCTTCAAGTACGGGTAAGTTCTGATAGCGGCGACGTCCCCCCGGTTTTCAGTAGCACTCGGCTTTAGAGTCCGGGGGTTAATGTAGCCGATTTGTCGGCCAGGTTCTTGGCGTAGGCCGACGGTGTCAGGCCACCCAGCGATTTCTTCGGCCT
>JAJXUF010000072.1 GCA_021783175.1 Pseudomonadota bacterium | reverse complement strand
GCAATGCACCGCGCGTGGAAAACACATTGAACCCGGTGCAGCAATCATGGCGCGGGGGGCACCACCAGATCGAATTGGTCGAGGGATACGCGCGGATTCTGGATTTGAACGGTAAAGGTCCGGCCGCCGCTCGCCCGCCGGACGGCAATTGCCGGGGCGACGGTTGCCCGTCCGGTTGCGATCAGCAGATCAGGCCAGGGTGGTCGCGACGCGTCGCTGCTCTGGCGGCCCGACCGCAAGGGCGCGAGCCACAACTGGAGGGCAGCCATTTCCAGGGGAAGCCCGGGTTAGACGTGCTTGCGTTCAGCTTGCACGGCAAGCGCCTCAGCCAGACCCAGACACTGGTTTTCCATACCCGGTTTGCCGTCGCTTAACACCCAGCACATCGGCGCCGGCACTGTCCCGTTATTTCTTGCATCGAATATGGCAGACGGCGTCACGTCATTCAAAGGCTATGTTGGGGGAAATGCCGTTAAGACCAATTCCTTGATGCTGCTCTCGACACAGACATGCCCCTATCCCGCATCTCGCCGCTTCAGCGAAAGTGCGGCACGGCCCCCGGGTCATTCGTCGTTCTTTAGAACGTAAACAGCCCCACAATAGGGGCAGCGAGCCTCGCGGCTTTCTTCCAGGGGCAGATACACACGCGGGTGCGAATTCCACAGGCTCATCCCTTCCATAGGACAGTGCAGCGGCAAGTCCGCACTGGTTACCTCGTAGCGGTTCTGCGCGTTCGCGAGTATCTGCTTGGTGGCAGAGTTCCGGGATGACGCGCCTGAGTTGCGTGTTGCTGCCATCGCTGTCTCCTATTCAGTCATTTACCAGGGTAAGCCAATCCGCATGCTCGCTTCTTCGGCCATGTACCTGGTCGAAGTACATGGTTTGCAGGCGCTCAGTCACGGGGCCGCGGGTGCCCAAGCCGATGCTGCGCCCATCGAGTTCGCGAATGGGCGTGACCTCGGCGGCAGTGCCGGTGAAAAACGCCTCATCGGCAATGTACACTTCGTCGCGCGTTATGCGCTTCTCACGAACTTGAATGCCGATTTCCGCGGCAAGCTTGAAAATGGTATCGCGCGTTATTCCGTCAAGGGCGGATGTGAGATCCGGTGTATAGATTATGCCGTCGCGCACGATGAATATGTTTTCTCCGCTGCCTTCGGACACGAAGCCCTCGGTATCAAGCAACAGCGCCTCATCACAACCGGATGCGACAGCCTCGCGCAAAGCAAGCATGGAATTCATGTAATTGCCGTTGGCTTTGGCTCGACACATGGCGATATTCACGTGGTGACGGTTGTAAGAAGACGTGCGAATCTTGATGCCTTTTTTCTGACCCTCATCACCCAGATAGGCGCCCCATGTCCATGCTGCCACGATGACATGTACCTTCAGATTTTCCGCGCGCAGCCCCATACCTTCGGAACCGTAGAAGCACATCGGGCGTATGTAGGCTGAGTCGAGGTGATTTTCGCGCACTGCGGCGCGCACTGCCGCGTTGATCGTGTCCTTGTCATACGGCATGGACATCCCAAGTATATGAGCGGAACGGAAAAGCCTGTCGGTATGCGCCTCAAGGCGGAAAACCGCAGTGCCGCGCGCCGTCTTGTAAGCGCGCACTCCCTCGAATATTCCCATTCCGTAATGCAACGTATGGGTCAGAACATGCGTGGTTGCTTCGCGCCACGGAACAAGTTTGCCGTCGTACCAGATAACACCGTCACGGTCAGCCATGGACATCTTCATTTTTCTCCTAACGTTAACAGGGCGGGGGCTGGCCCCCTCAATCAGCAGCGGTACCGATCGTCGCGCGCCAGATTCGCGTAACCTCTTGCGGGAATCTCCCAAGTTCGTTCGCAGCCACCAGGGCGCTGCGCTCGAGAAGTTTCAGGCGGTGCTCCAGGGATAGATAGCGGCGATAAGCTTCGATCAGTACTCGTGCGTCCGTGGCATTGAGCAAACCGGCATCGGCTAACGCCTCCAAAATACGGACATTGCCCCTTAAACCCGTCAGCCCCGGATGTTCGCGCGCGTGCCGCAGAATCCAGTATTGCACCATAAATTCTATGTCAATCATACCTCCTGGGTCCTGCTTAAGATCAAACAGCTTTCCGCTGGCGCCGGCTTTTGCCGTGCGCATGCGCGTGCGCATCTGCGCAATATCCTGGCGCAGCTGTTCCGGGTCTCGTCCGCGACATAACAACTCGCTGCGTATGGCTTCAAATGTCCGGCCGATTTGCGCACTACCGGCGACCACACGCGCACGCACCAGCGCCTGGTGCTCCCAAGTCCATGCCTTGGTAAGCTGATAATCGCGAAAGGCATCCACGGTGGACACAAGCAAGCCGCTGCTGCCGCTGGGTCGCAAGCGCATGTCTACCGGGTAAAGAATGCCCGCGGGCGTGCGTATTGTCAGCACATGAATCAGGCGTTGCCCGAGTCGTGCAAAGAATACCTCGTTGCTGATAGAGGACGCGCCGTCGGTCATGCCCTGGTCTGCACATGCGTCGTGTAGAAACAACAAATCGAGATCGGAACCGTAGCCGAGTTCGCGGCTGCCGAGCTTGCCGTAAGCGACAACCGCAAAACCGGGGTAGCTGACCTCGCCTCCGCTGCGACATGCCGGGCGGCCATGCCTGGCAGCGAGGCTGCTGCTGGCAAGTGCCAGAACCTGTTCCAGCACGACGTCGGCGATGTCGGCTAGGTGGCCACTCGCCTCTTCAGTACTCAGGCCCGGCCCGACGTCGGCCGCAGCCACGCGCAGTATATGTCCATGACGAAACTCGCGTAGCGTTTCCATCTGTCTATCGAGGTCATCTGCCGCCAGCGACGCTAACTGCATCTGCAGCTCGGCACGCAATTCATCAATTGGCGGTGGCGCGTACAGACTGACCGGATCGATCAGTTCGTCCAGGAGAACCGGGTGTTGGGTAATCCAGTCGGCGATCCAGGCACTTGCGGCGCACAGCTTCACCAGCTGCGATAGCGCAAGCGGATTTTCTATCAGCAGTGCCAGGTAAACCGAGCGCCTGGCAATTGCTTCGATCAGGGTGACGAGCCGGTTGAGGGTAGTGGCCGGCTCGGTACTCAGTCCCGCCGCCGCAAGCAACAGCGGCATGAGTTTGTCCAGCCGTTCGCGCCCGTGAGCGGACAGTTCCCCGTAGGCACGACTATGGCGCAAAGCGCGAAGGGTCTCGATCGTCGCGTCCGCATCCTGGTAACCGGCCTGCGCCAGCCGCTGCGCCGCGCTTTGCGGATCAAGAGTTTCCTGCCAAACCGCCGCAAGACCACGATCATCTTTCAGGGTCTCCTGCTGCGGCGCAACGAATACCTGCTCAAAGTACCCATGGACCTTGCCCATGTGGCGCCTGAGCCCGGCCTGAAACATACTCCATTGCGTGTAGCCCATAGCTAAGGCTAGGCGCAGGCGCGCATCGTCGTCCTGGGGAAGACTGTGAACCTGGCGGTCTTCGGCCATCTGCAGGCGGTTCTCCGTTCTGCGCAGGAAATCATAGGAATCCCTGAGTTCACGCGCAGCCTGTGGCGTGATGTCACCACGCTTGGACAATAGTTCCAGGACGCGCCGGATGCGGCGCTCGCGCAATGCTGGTTCGCGACCGCCGCGGATGAGCTGGAATGCTTGGCCGATAAATTCGATTTCGCGGATACCTCCAGGCCCGAGCTTGATGTTGTCTTCAATTCCTTTGCGCAACAGCTCGCGCTCGATCATGATCTTGAGTGCACGAATCGCTTCAATCGCGCCGTAATCCAGGTAGCGCCGGTAGACGAACGGCCGGATGCGCTCCAGGAGAGCAGTGCCAGCGACCCGGTCACCGCCGATTTGTCGCGCTTTGATCAGGGCATAGCGTTCCCATTCGCGCCCATGCGCCTGGTAGTATTGCTCCATCGCATCCACCGAAAGCACCAGCGCGCCGCTTGCTCCATTCGGACGCAGGCGCATATCGACGCGGAATACAAAACCATCTTCGGTATTGTCATTGAGAACATCGATCAAGAGGCGCGCGAGGCGCGTAAAGAATTCATGATTACTCAAACCGCGACTTCCCACCGTTTCACCCTCCCCGGTATAGGCGAAGATGAGGTCGATGTCGGAGGAAAAATTGAGCTCTTCGCCGCCGACCTTGCCCATTCCGAGGACAATGAGCGATGCTTCCTGCTGATTGTCGGTGACAGGTCGGCCGTTGCGTGCCGCGGCCCATCCGTGTAGGACCATTAGGGACTGATCGACACAGGCTTCAGCGAAAGCCGAGAGGTCGGTCAGCACCTCGGTGAGATCTGCCCACCCAGCCAAGTCGCGCCAGGCGATGCGCAGCATTTCCCGCCGTCGCAACAGGCGCAGCGCCTTCTTGATTCCGACCTCGTCGGTAACTGACTCCACCGCGATCGCGACACGCGCCGCCATTTCATCTGTCCGACGGGGGCGACACAAAGACCCATCCTGAATAAGTCCAGTAAGGACATCAGGGAATGCGAGGCAGGTGCGGGCCACAAAGTCACTGGCGGCCCATACGCGCGGTAGCGAGGCCAGCCAGTTTTGGCAGGCGCTGTCATCCACTAGCTCGGGCAGCGAGGCAATGCGCGACCGGAATTCATCCCACTGCGCCTGCACCTGCGATCTCAGGGGCTGCGGGAGCGCGGCGAGCTCTGATTCGAGGTTTTTGCCTTCAAAATCGGTCATGTAGGACTCCGGACCTTATATATAATACTCGTACTTGGTCGCACACCTAGAGATGTACGACCGACGCTATCTTCCCATCGACTGTAGCTTGATCACAACGGAGACGTAGCATGAAACGCCTGGTGCGCGAAACGATTGAAGACTACTGCCGGGAGCATTCTGCTTCACCGTCGGCGCTGCTCGCGGAACTCGAAGCTTATACGATGGCTCATTGCACCCGATCGCAAATGCTGACTGGGGCGCTCGAAGGCGCCCTGTTGCGCATGTTGGTGCAACTGACCGGTGCACGACGCATACTTGAAATAGGACTGTTCACCGGCTATTCGGCGCTGACCATGGCAGAGGCCTTGCCCGCGGACGGTAGCCTCGTTACGTGCGACGTGAACGCCGAAACGACCGCCATCGCGCAGTCGTTTTTTGATCGAAGTCCGCACGGCAAGAAGATCATGGTGCGTCTCGCCCCGGCACTCGAGACCATCGCTGCATTGCCGGCGACTGAAGTATTTGACTTGGTATTTATCGACGCGGATAAGGAGAATTACATCAACTACTACGAGGCTGCATTGCCGCACTTGCGCAGCGGCGGCTTGCTCATTGCCGACAACGTATTATGGTCGGGTGCGGTCCTCAAACCGGAGCACCCCAGCGACCTGGCCATTGTGCAATTTAACGATTATGTACAACAGGACAAGCGCATTGAGAATGTCATGTTGACCGTGCGAGACGGGGTAACTCTGGCACGCAAACACTAATGGTCTACGCACCTGCGATGTGATAGCCAGGTGGTTTAATTCACTTGGCATTTGCAGTTCAGGCGCCAAGAAAAGAAAGGCCCCGTGATTACGGGGCCTTTCGGGTACTACTCAGGGGCGGGAGATTACATCATTCCTTCCATGCCACCCATACCGCCCATGCCACCGCCCATGCCACCGCCAGACGCCGCCTTCTCTTCCTGCGGCAGTTCGGCCACCATGGCTTCGGTGGTAATCATCAAGCCGGCAACACTGGCCGCGTTCTGCAGCGCCGTGCGCGTGACTTTGGTCGGATCCAGAATGCCCATGGCCAGCATGTCGCCGTATTCGCCGGTTGCGGCATTGAAACCGAAGCTGCCCTTGCCTTCCAAGATCTTGTGCAGCACGACCGAACCTTCACCACCGGCGTTCTCGACGATCTGGCGCAGAGGCTCTTCCATCGAGCGCAGCGCGATCTGAATGCCCACGTCCTGATCGTGGTTGTCGCCCTTGATGTTTTTGACCGAGCCGATGGCACGTACCAGCGCGACACCGCCGCCCGGGACCACGCCTTCTTCGACTGCAGCGCGGGTAGCGTGCAGGGCGTCCTCGACGCGCGCCTTCTTTTCCTTCATCTCGACTTCGGTCGCGGCTCCGACCTTGATCAGGGCAACGCCGCCGGCAAGCTTGGCCACGCGCTCTTGCATCTTCTCCTTGTCGTAGTCGGAGGTCGCTTCCTCGATCTGAGCACGGATCTGCTTGACGCGCGCTTCGATGTCCTTCGGATTGCCGGCGCCGTCAATGATCGTGGAATTTTCCTTGGTGATCTGAACGCGCTTTGCCGAGCCGAGAACACTGGTATCAGCCTTTTCCAGACTCATGCCGAGCTCTTCGGAGATGACGGTGCCGCCGGTCAGAATCGCGATGTCCTGCAGCATGGCCTTGCGGCGGTCGCCAAAGCCTGGAGCCTTCACGGCACAGACCTTAAGGATGCCACGGATGTTGTTGACTACCAGTGTCGCCAGCGCCTCGCCTTCGACGTCTTCGGCGATGATCATGAGCGGCCGGCCGGCCTTCGCGACGCCTTCCAGGATAGGCAGCATCTCGCGAATATTGGAGATCTTCTTGTCGTAGATCAGGATAAACGGACTCTCGATTTCCGTGCTCATCGTTTCCTGCTTGTTGATGAAATACGGAGACAGATAGCCTCGATCAAACTGCATGCCCTCAACGATTTCCAGCTCGTTCTCAAGACCTGAGCCTTCTTCCACCGTGATGACGCCTTCCTTGCCGACCTTATCCATGGCTTCGGCAATGATCTTGCCGATGGATTCATCGGAGTTCGCGGAAATTGTGCCGACCTGGGCGATTTCCTTGTGGTCGGAGCAGGGCCTGGATAGCTTCTTCAAGGCCTCAACGGCCGAGGTCACGGCCTTGTCGATGCCGCGCTTCAAATCCATCGGATTCATGCCCGCTGCAACGGACTTCAGACCTTCGCGCAGCAGCGCCTGGGCCAGTACCGTAGCCGTGGTCGTGCCGTCACCGGCGACATCAGAGGTCTGCGAAGCAACCTCCTTGACCATCTGGGCGCCCATGTTTTCATATTTGTCCTTGAGCTCGATTTCCTTCGCGACGGACACGCCATCCTTGGTGATGGTCGGTGCGCCGAAAGCTTTGTCGAGAACCACATTCCGGCCCTTCGGTCCGAGGGTTACCTTAACCGCGTCGGCCAGAATGTTGACACCACGCAGCATGCGAATGCGCGCGGAATCACCAAATAATACGTCTTTAGCTGCCATAAAACTTTCCTCACTTAGTTCGTAATATTTTCAGGGCCGGCAATTACTTGCCTTCGACTACGCCCATGATGTCTTCTTCACGCATGACGAGAACTTCCTCGTCACCGACCTTAACCTCGGTGCCTGAATACTTGCCGAACAAAATTTTGTCGCCGACCTTCACGTCCAATGGACGCACCTGTCCGTTTTCAAGAATCTTGCCCTTTCCAGCTGCGATTACTTCGCCCTGAATCGGCTTTTCCTTAGCGGTGTCGGGAATGACGATGCCGCCAGCGCTTTTGCGCTCTTCTTCCAAACGGCGCACGATTACACGGTCATGCAGTGGACGGATTTTCACGGATGCTTCTCCTGGTTTCTTAGCAGATTGAGCAGTCATTGCTTTTCCTCCTGATCTTGCCAATGACAAATTTGAACCTCGGAGGCGGGTCGCTGCTTATTAGCACTCGCCTCAGGTGAGTGCTAATGATAGGGGCAATCGCCTCTATGTCAAGTCCTAGCGCTGTTGTTGTCGCGCGCCAATAGTTTTGACAGCCTAGCCACTAACAGGCCGGTCCTAATGGGGCGGAAACACTGCGCCCATTCGACTCCAATCTTGCGATAAAACAATACCTTACCGGTCCCTTAACAACCGATCCCATTGTCCGGACGGGACGGCTGCGGCATTTAAGGATGCCAGTTTGCATTCTTGAGCTTTTTCAATTGCGAAGGGCGCACCTAAATCGGCAACAGACGGAACCATGGCCTTCGCTCCGTCAGTGAGGACAAAAACAGCGCGTGGTCCATCGACTTGTAATCAGGGATGGTCGCCGTGACTGCTTTGGGCATTTTTTTGCTAAGTGGCACAGCCAAGCAAAGATGCTTAAAGCGGTTCAGTCATCGCTGTCGCAGGCAATCGGACCGTAAAAATCGAGACGTTGGTTTTCTGAGTGTCTCCAATAGAAGAAAGACCGCTGGGACGTCCTTGCCAAATTGGTCGGAGCATACTGCGTGCCTCGCGAGCCAATTATTGTCTTGTTGGGCCACAAAAATCGTCGATGGCGACTAACGTCAGGCCGATACCGAAGCGTCACATCTCTTTCACACGCGGCAACAATAATGCAGGGCCGTTCCCAAGGAGAAGATTTAAATGACAAGAACCAAACTGCTTCTGCCGCTAATCCTCGTCCCGACGCTTAACGCCTTCAGTGGTGCAAGCTTCGCCGCGCCGCAGCATGCGAGCGTACCCGCTTCGGTGCAGACCGCCATGTCCGGCTACAAGATCTCGGTGTTCGCGCAGAACCCGGCGGGCTCAACGCACCCGGATGACATCATCCAGATCGGCCAAAACGTGTTCATCGGCTACCAGGACAGCGTGAACCCCGATGGAACACCTATGGGCAGTGCGCCGGCATCGGGTCAGGTTGTTGAGTACGACCTCCACGGCAAGATCGTCCAAAGCTTCACCGCCCCTGGGCACATCGACGGTCTGCTGGCCTACAACGCCACTACCCTATGGGTGAGCGCCGATGAAGACGGCAATCCGAAACTCACCGTCATTAATCTCGCCAGCAACACCCAGGCGACATACACGCCGGATACCGGAGCGGCCCCCCTGCCGCATGGTGGCGGCTTGGACGACATGAAACTGGTAAACAACCAAGTCTACGTTAGCGCCTCTTCGCCAACGACCACAATGACTCCCAGCCCCAATCTGGCACCGTACTCGACGGACAGTAGTGGTGCTACGGCGCAGTATGGGGTTAATACGGGGCCGGCTCTTTACACCATGAGCCTGAACAGCGATGGCAAGACCTTTCATCTGACGCCGGCGCTGATGTCCAGTACCCCAACGACCCTGCTACTGGGCAATATTGCTGTCACCCTGAACATGACCGACGCGGACTCCTCCGCAATCGATCCGGCAGGCGACCTGGTAGTGGACAGCCAGCAGGACTCGGAGCTGGTCTTCATTCATAACCCCGGATCCAGTCAGACTGTGGGCGTGCTGCCGGTGGTGCTGTACGGCAATCCCTGGCCGCTGGATGACGTCCGCTGGGCGCCAACGAAATCATCTTTCATGCTGGTGTCCGACACCCCCGCGGGAATTGTCTACCGCGTGGATGCCAGTCGCGGCTTCACGCCAGGCGCGGCCTACGCCGCAGGGCAGGGCTCGATCCTGCAGCTTGACCCAACAACGGGCAATTTGACGCCGATCTATGTTGGCCTGAACGCACCGCATGGGATGAACTTCATCACCCGTGAGTGGGCATCTCGCGAGAAGGATGGTCAAAAGTAGTAACAAGAGCTTGAAATGCCTGCGGGCGTAGAGCTGGTGTGGTATAGGTAACCCTGTGGGCGGCGAAGTCCGTCCACAGGCGTTATCGAAAGTTGAAGAGGTACGGCAATCTTGCGGACCGGTGCCGAAGGCGGGCAAACCAGGAATTGCTTGATTCGCGGGTCCGGTCGCAGTTATTGATGGAAGACTCTCAAAATTAATGCCCCAATTGCTGACGACGGTCGGTCTTCGGGTCGTCGTGGCCAGGCACAGGGAATTAGGCAACCTGAAGAAGATCAAGCAAATGCATAGGCACGACTGGCAGACTTAATTGGCACGCGACAGCTGTTTTGCAACTCTGGCCACTATCTTGTCAGCCCTTCCGGACAAAGCCGGTACTCCCGATCGGGCAGAATTAAACACCGTGTGGAAGCTTGGTTTTCGCTCCAGCAACGAGCGCATGCAAGAAATGCATCAGAGTTTGCACACCCGGTATGCACCCTTCTCTGTCATGATCTATCCGTCTATTAACCGAGACTAGCCACTTGATAACCAGATGAGGACATGCAGGCGCAACCCGAATTGGCATTGAGACTTACAACCGCGAAGTCAGTAACCACTTCACCCACGGCGGTTCTTTGTGACCTCACGGCGTCAAACAGCGTTGGGATGAGTTTCCGCACGGCAATCCTTTAAAGTAATCGCTGGATTATAATAATGCCTTGCAATCAATTACTTAGGGAAAACGGAGACCCGCAGAAGCGCAGTTGGCGTGCGGATTCGTTGCCGGCAACCCCCCCGTGTGTCCCATTTTTGAAATAATTTCGCCAGTCGGAGTGTCTTTATAGTGCTCTAGAGGTTCCAGAATGGCACTTTGGCCATGACGGGCTGCGGAATGGCGGCGGGCAACCGACATCAGGAAAAAGGCAAAAAAAAGGGGGTGACAAGACGCAGTGCAATGTCACCCTAACCACATAAAGGAGGAGTCCGAAAGCCGCGTAGGCGGCCAATCGTTCGGACCGAATATGAGACCGCTTCAGAGTCGATTGGTTTCCATCTATGACAAATAGCCTCTTTCAGCTGGTAATGACCAACCTCCCCGACGCCCAATCGGCCAGCAATCTCGCACAAACGCTTGTGGCCGAAGGTCTGGCGAGCTGTGTCAACATTCTGCCGCCGATGCAGTCGATATATACTTGGAAAGGCAAAATCGAGAGCGTCTCCGAACACCTTGTACTGATCAAATCTCAATCTTCCCGCTATGCTTCTATTCAGGAGCGGATCCTGGCGCTGCATCCGTACGAACTTCCTGAGATTATCGCAGTCCCAATCGCGGACGGTCTGCCCGCATTTTTGAATTGGCTGAACAACCCGGAAATTAATGCATGAAACACTTGCTTTTCGCCTTGCTGGCCGTGGGCGCGTCCCTGGTCACGGTACCCGCTGCCTACGCTGATTTTGGGCAGGATTCACTTCTCAACGCCGACAAGGCATTCGCGCTCAGCAGCCAGGTGCGCAATGCCGACACCGTGGCCGTACATTGGAAGATCGCCAAGGGATACTACCTGTATCGCGACAAGTTCAAATTTCAAATACTGAGTGATGGTTTCACCCTCAAGAACCCCGTTTTTCCCGAAGGCATCCGCAAACATGATGAGTTTTTGGGTGATGTAGTAACCTACCGCAACGGGGTCACTGTACTGCTACCGTTGTCGCGCAATGACCCTGAATCCCGCACGGTCAAAATGCAAGTTACCGCCCAGGGTTGTGCGGATCTCGGAGTCTGCTATCCCCCACTTGTCAAAATCGTAGATTTCACGCTCCCGCCGCTGCATCTGTCGGCAGCTGAGCGTCAACGCGCTGAAAAACAGCAGGCCAGCGCCACCCCGAACGATGCCGCTCCGGCCGCGGGAGAGCAGGGGTTTCTGCAACCTGACCAAGCATTTCAGCTCCAGGTCTCCGCTCAAGATACTCATACTTTGCTAGCGCATATCGCGATTGCGCCGGGTTACTATCTCTATCGCGACAAAATTCACTTCAACCTGGTTTCCGCTCCCGGGATCACGTTAGCTACTTATAAGATGCCGCCCGCCCGGGTGAAAGTCGATCCATACATCGGCAAGACCGAGATTTATGACCACCCGATCGACGTCACTCTGCCGCTGCAGGGAGATACATCCGGCGTGAGCGCAATCCAGCTCAACGCGAGCTACCAAGGTTGCGCGGAAAAAGGCATTTGCTATCCCCCTGTTTCCAAGACGATCGCCGTGCCCCTATCGGGGGGCAACGCGACCGCAGCAGCGTCGGTTCCGGCGTCCGGCGAGACACCAGCGCCCGTGAGTCTCAAGACCTACGTGGTAGCCATGCTGGCCGCTTTCGGCACCGGCCTGCTGTTGACCTTCACGCCTTGCGTTCTGCCGATGATACCCATCCTATCGAGCATTATCGTCGGCCAAGGCGATCGCAATATCACCAAACTGCACTCTGGACTGCTGTCGCTGACTTATGTTCTCGGCACAGCAGTGACTTACACTGCCGCTGGGGTTCTGGCTGGCGCCACTGGCGGCCAGCTGCAGGCATATTTCCAGAATCCGTACGCGATCGGACTGTTCAGCGCGATTTTCGTGCTGCTGGCACTGTCCATGTTCGGCTTCTACGAACTCCAAGTACCGGCATTCATCCAGTCCCACTTGCATCGGCATAGCCACGCAATCCACAAGAATAGCCACCGCGTCAAAGGCGGAGCGTTCTTCGGCACTTTTGCGCTTGGTCTGTTTTCCGCACTCATCGTCGGTGCGTGCGTGTCGCCGCTGCTGATCTCAGCGCTGGAATTCTCTATTTCCAGCCGCAATCCGGTTCTCGGTGGCGCGATAATGTTTTCCATCGCCATGGGCATGGGCGTGATTCTTATCGCCATAGGCATCGGCGCCGGCTTTCTGCTGCCTAAGGCCGGTCCGTGGATGGATCGGGTGAAACATATTTTTGGCGTACTGCTGCTGGGGGTGGCGATCTACTTCCTTGGCTCCCTGCCGCAAGTGCCGGTGTTGCTGTTGTGGGCCGCGCTGCTCATTGTCACTGGTGTCTATCTCGGTGCCACGCAGACGCTGACGAAAGATGCCGGTGGCTGGAAATACCTATGGAAGGGCGTCGGCACGGTGATGTTGATCTGGGGCGTTCTTGCCCTTATCGGCGGCCTGAGCGGTAAGCGCGACGTACTTGATCCGCTTCCGCGCGCCAGCCTGCCCAGCGTCAGCACGGAAGGCACACCGGCGAGCCAAACCGCAACCGCTCCGCTTTTTCGCCGCCTCACGAAGCTCGACGATGTCGAATCGGCCCTAGCGGCGGCACGTGCCGCGCACAAGCCCGTGGTATTGGATTTCTTTGCCACCTGGTGTACCGACTGCATACTGCTGCAGCGTGGCACGTTTTCCGATCCGCGGGTGCGCGCAGCACTCGACCATTTTGTAACGCTGCAGGCAGATGTCACTGACACCGACGCTGACTCGCAGGCCATCAAACAGCACTTCGGCGTTCTCGGACCACCCGCGGTGCTGCTGTTCTCGGCCGATGGTAAGGAGCTGAATCAGCTGCAATTCTACGGCTATCGCTCGGCTGATGAGTTCCTGGCCACCCTGCGCCAAGCTCAACCGGATAGTGGCGGCACCCCTCAACCCTTGGATAGCACGGCGACCCAACCATGAAGAAATACCTCTTGTTCGCAGCGCTGGCCCTGTTGGCCGGCGTGGCCGGATATTGGATGGGATCGGATCTGCACCACGGGGAGCCGAACAGCGCGCAGGTCGTTTCTTTCAGCCTGCCTGACATACACGGCAAGAATCGCAGCATTGGCGACTGGCAGGGCAAACTGCGCATCGTCAACTTTTGGGCTACCTGGTGCCCACCCTGCCGAGAGGAAATCCCGGTTTTCATCAAGGCCCAACAGCAGTTTGGCCGGCGCGGCCTGCAGATCATCGGCGTGGCGGTGGACAAACCCGCGGACGTAATGCGTTTCTACGCAGCAGAAGGCATGAACTACCCGGTGCTGTTGGGAGAGCAGGACGGGTTGGCGCTCATGTCGCGCTACGGCGATCCGGACGGCAGCCTGCCCTACAGCATCATCATCGATGGCCAAGGCCATGTCGTTGGCAGCCAGCTCGGTGCTTTCACTCAGTCAGAGCTTGACCGAAAGATTCAGCCCTACCTCAAGCCGGCCTCCTGAAACGGCGGCCCGCGGCCGCACCCTAGACAGATTTTCATGTCTTCACAGAGGCTGAGTGGAACTCCGCCGATCTGGACGGTAACCGCGGAGAACTGGACAAATACTTGCGGGGTGCGTACCATCCGCCGCCAGATTGAAATCGCAGCAGTTGGCGGCGTATTCGCGCGAAGTCGCGCCCAGTTTCCCGCCGGATGAAGGAAAATGGCCGAAATACTGGTACTCAACGGACCCAACCTCAACCTGCTTGGCAAGCGTGAGCCTGACTACTACGGCACAACCGGCCTTGATGCCATCAATGCCGCGCTCGGTGGCCTAGCCAAGGCTGCCGGCCATCACGCGAGTTTCTTTCAAAGCAATGCTGAACACGAGCTGGTGCAGCGGGTACACCAGGCGATGGAACAGAAAGTTGCCTTCATCGTGCTCAACCCGGCTGCCTTCACCCACACAAGCATTGCCTTGCGCGACGCGCTGGCAGCCGCGGGAATCCCTTTTATTGAAGTACACATTTCCAATGTTCATGCCCGTGAGTCATTTCGCCACCATTCTTATTTCTCCGATCTGGCGGTTGGCGTCATAACGGGCCTGGGAGCGCAAGGCTATGAACTGGCTCTCGCTGCCGCCATTCAGTACCTAAAAAAATAGGACGACATTGTGGACATACGCAAAATCAAAAAGCTGATCGAGATGCTCGAGGAATCCCATCTCACGGAACTCGAGATCCGCGAGGGCGAGGAAACCATCCGCCTGAGTCGCGCGATGACTGCGGCAATGCCGCTAGCGCCGATGATGGCCCACGCACCGGCCATGGCGGCGCCAGCACCTGCTCTGGTTGCAGAGAAACCAGCCGAGGCACCAGCCCTCCCCACCGGCCACGTGGTAACCTCGCCAATGGTCGGCAGCTTCTACCGCTCTCCTTCACCCAACGCGGCGCCATTTGTTGAAGTGGGCAGCCAAGTGAAGGTGGGTGAAACGCTGTGCATCATTGAGGCCATGAAGATGCTTAACCCTATCGAAGCTGACAAGGCCGGCACCATCAAAGCCATCCTCAAGGAAAATGGCCAGCCCGTCGAGTACGGCGAACCGTTGTTTGTCATCGAATAATTCCGCCGGCGCTTAAACAATTCCATGATCGAGAAAGTCGTCATAGCCAATCGCGGTGAGATTGCGCTGCGCATACAGCGTGCATGCCGCACGCTCGGCATCAGAACCGTGGCGCTGCATTCGGAAGCAGACCGCGACGCCAAATATGTAAAACTCGCCGACGAATCGGTATGCATTGGTCCAGCCCAGGCGAGGGACAGCTACCTGAACATTCCCGCCGTCATCAGCGCTGCCGAGGTTACGGACGCCGTGGCGATCCACCCGGGTTACGGCTTCCTGTCGGAAAACGCGGACTTTGCAGAACGTGTCGAACAAAGCGGTTTCATTTTTATTGGACCGCGCGCCGAGACTATCCGCTTGATGGGAGACAAGATTTCGGCCATCAAGGCCATGAAGAAAGCGGGGGTGCCCTGCGTTCCCGGGTCTGACGGACCGTTGCCGGATGATGACGAGGAAAACCTGAAACTTGCCGACAATATCGGCTATCCGGTGCTCATCAAGGCGACCGGTGGCGGCGGAGGCAAGGGGATGCGCGTGGTTCACAGCGAGGCGGCGCTTCGCAATGCGATCTCGCTCACCCGCGCCGAGGCTAAGGCGGCATTCAATAATGATGTCGTGTACATGGAGAAATACCTGGAAAACCCACGCCATGTGGAGTTCCAAGTGCTCGCCGACGAACACGGCAATGCCATCCACCTGGGGGAGCGCGACTGCTCCATGCAGCGCCGCCATCAGAAAGTCGTGGAAGAAAGCCCTGCTCCCGGCATATCCGACAAGCTGCGCCAGCGCATGGGCGAACGCTGCGCCGAAGCTTGCCGCAAGATCGGCTACCGCGGGGCCGGAACCTTCGAGTTCCTGTATGAAAACGGCGAGTTCTATTTCATCGAGATGAACACGCGCGTTCAAGTCGAGCACCCCGTTACCGAGCTGGTAACGGGCGTCGATATCGTGCGCGAACAGCTCCTGATTGCGTCCGGCGAGCGGCTTTCGTACCGCCAAAGGGACATCCAGTGGCGCGGGCACGCCATCGAGTGCCGCATAAACGCGGAAGATCCCCGGACTTTCATGCCTTCTCCTGGCCGCATCACGCAGTTTCATCAGCCCGGCGGCCCTGGCATCCGCGTAGACTCGCATGTCTACAACAACTATGTGGTGCCGCCATACTACGACTCGATGATCGGCAAGCTTATCGCCTACGGTGACAATCGCGAAATCGCCATGGCGCGCATGCGCATCGCGCTGAGTGAAATGGTCATTGACGGCATTAAGACCAACATTCCGCTGCATCTGGACATCATGAACGATGCCGCATTCGAGTCGGGCGGGGTCAACATCCACTATCTGGAAAAGAAACTCGGGCTCTGACGGGCAGCCTCGCCAGCACCGCACGCCCGGAGGTCGTCGCCGCATATGCTTTGCGCAACCAATGCAAAGCGGATCATTTTCCGCGCACCTGGAAGAACCTGCCATGCCCTGGCTGCGCCTTCGCCTAAGGGTTGATCGCGCGCTGGTCGAC
>JAJXUF010000071.1 GCA_021783175.1 Pseudomonadota bacterium | reverse complement strand
CGCTGGATAGCGCGGCCGACCTCAAGAATCTGACCGCTTGCCTCTGCGATAGGGATGAATTCTGCCGGGCTGATCTCTCCCAACTCGGGGTCGTGCCAACGCACCAGAGCTTCTGCACCCACGAATGGGTACCCTGGCGCCATGGCAACCTTCGGTTGGTACACCAAGCGTAGCCGACCCAGCCGGAGGGCCTCGCGCAGGGCGCTCTCCAGCATCGTCCGTTTCAGCAACCGTACCTGCAAATCGGGCACGTAGAACTCAACCCGGTTACGTCCCTGCTCCTTGGCCCGGTACATGGCCGCGTCGGCCGATTTGATCAACTCGGCGGCATCCTCGCCATCATCTGGAAAAAAGGCAATGCCCACGCTGGCCGTGATGAACAAGGAACGCTCTTCTACCGAGAAGGGGAGCACTAGGCTATTCAAAATCCTTGATGCAACCTCGTTAGCAGACTCGGTTGTGCAATTGCTGATGATGGCGGTGAATTCGTCACCGCCCAACCGCGCCAAGGTATCGATGTCGCGAACGGCTTCGCGCAGGCGCGTCGTTACCTGTCGGAGCAACGCGTCGCCAACATTGTGTCCCAGAGTGTCATTGATGGTCTTGAAGTTGTCGAGGTCAATGAACAATAACGCCAAGCGGGACCCGCTCCGGTGCATCTGGGCCATGGCCTGATCCAAACGATCATGGAACAGCGTGCGGTTGGGCAGTTCCGTTAGTGTGTCGTGCGTGGCCAGGAACTCGACCCGGCGCTGAGAATCCTTGATCTGAGTGATGTCGGAAAAGACAGCCACATAGTGGGCGACTTGGCCACGTTCATCGTCCACGCGGGTGATGGTCAACCATTCGGGGTAAATTTCCCCGTTCTTGCGGCGATTCCAGATTTCCCCCTGCCAGAAAGCATCAGCAGAAAGCCGGCGCCACATATCCTGATAGAAATCCCGGCTGTGCCGCCCCGACTTGAGCAGCGAGGTGCGCTGCCCCACGGCCTCTGATGGTGAATAGCCTGAGATACGGCAAAACGCAGCATTGACGGTCTGTATGATACTGTCTGGCCCGGCGACTAAAATCGCCTCGCCCGCCTGATCGAATACGCGCGCCGTCACGCGCAACTGAGTCTCGGCTTCCTTCTCCTTTGTGACATCCTCCGAAAAGATGACGATCCCGCCTATTGTTCCATTACCATGTCGCCACGGCCGCACCTCCCAGTTCAGCCATTGAAAGCCGCCGTCTGCCCGCACGAATCGCTCAGCATTTTTGGAAATGATTTCTCCGGCCAGGGCACGGCGATGAACGGCCCTCCATTCGTCGCCAATTTCCGGAAATATCTCGTAGTGGGAATGGCCGATGATGTCCCGATCACCCAGATTGTAGTCTTCCATCCAGCGGCGGCTGACAGCGACATAGCACATATCCATATCGAACATGGCTAAAGCCGCCGGGGCATACTCGATAAGGAGTCTGAGTTTTTCCTGGCTTTCGCGTAGGTGCTCTTTAGCCTGCTTTTGTTGAGTGACATCGCGCAGGAAGGCGAACAACAAACCCCCATCGGCGACCGGCACATGACGTGCACTCACCTCAACTTCCAGGATACGACCGTCCTTGCAACGTTGGCGCGTTTCAAAGCGGTGATGACCTTGCGAAATTACTAAACCGATGTGCTGCGCGGCCTTGGCTTCGTCCTCGTACTGGTCAATATCATGGATTGAGAGAGCCAGCATTTCCTCTCGGCTGAAGCCCAGCATGGCAAAGGCGGCCTCATTACAGTCCAAGATGTGACCTTGCGCGTCAACCATCCAGAAGCCATCGGTCGCGGCTTGGATTATGGCGCGATACTGCCGGTCATGCTCTGAGTCTGTGGGCTCGTTCAGAAAAGTACCTCCAAGGCATCCTAGAGCGCGTGGACATTATATGAGTTCAGCGCGTGCCAGGGTACATAGCTAGGGGGACTTGCTCAATCTGCGTGATTTACGGGGTAGGTCACCTCACTGAGCACTGAGGAGGTTCCTACAGGTAAGTGGCTTGGTGCAGGCCAATTACCCTGGATGTCGGCTCCTCGTTGGCAGTAGGCGGGAGCCGCCTCGAAGCCGCCGGTCAGGCCAGGGTGCCAATCCGGCAGCTCTTTCAGCCCTAGACGACGCCTAGGAATTATTCGGTGGCAGCCTAAGGTGGGTCTGACATAAGCCGAATCTCAGTCCGCCATTTTGCGGATGCATATTAGGGGGTGGTCATCCTGAAAGACGCCGTCTCTATATTGAAATACTTCCGATGCACAGTTCGTCATGTACCGTCATGAGAAACCGCCATGCAGCTCGTCCGGCCCGAAAGCCAGCACCTGGATAGTTATGTCGGCGCACTGCGGCGTGGCTGGTCGGCGGACAACATGCGCGGCACAGCGGCAGCTGAAGAAGAACTGCTGAAAATCGAAAACGACCCTGGCGCGTTCCTCGCCTCTATGGAGGATCGCGAGGCCAAGGGCCCGCTGGTCAAACTTCCTGATGGTACCCACGTCAAGCGCATCCCCGGCTTTCGCCGCTGGATGTGGGATACGGAGTTCTGCGGGAACATCGGTCTTCGCTGGCAACCGGGCACCACTGAACTTCCTCCCCATTGCCTCGGGCACATTGGCTTTGCCGTCGTGCCCTGGAAGCAGAGACAAGGCATGGCCACGCAAGCGCTACGCTGTCTCCTGCCGGAAGCCTGGGCAATTGGATTGCCCTTCGTCGAGATCACAACCGACCCGGAGAATGTGGCTTCCCAGCGGGTCATCGTCGCCAACGGGGGGATCTTCTTCGAGGGGTTTGTCATGCTACCGCAGTATGGGAATCGACCTGGGCTTCGATACCGCGTTTATCGGCCTTAATTTCATGACTATGGAGTCGAGGCAAATGCATCTGCCCCACGATGTACCAAGTCCGATTGACCTTCGATTGCCACACGATGCCGCGGACTGGGAACGCACCGCCAATATCAAGCGGCCATGGCGCTCTCAGTTCTTCCAGTGTTTCTCCGATGAAATCGGCCACCACCACGGGACCACTCGTGTGCTCGAACTCGGCTCGGGTCCGGGCTTTCTTGCCGCGCACTTGCTGGCCGAACACAGTCGTCTCCGCATGGTCCTGCTTGATTTCTCCTCGGCTATGCATAGCCTTGCCAGAAATCGGCTCGCACCTTTCCTTGATCGCGTCAGCTTCGTTGAACGGGACTTCAGGGAGCCAGGCTGGTTCGAGTCAATCGGCATGTTTGACTTCGTGGTCACCCACCAAGCGGTGCACGAAGTTCGCCACAAGCGGCATGTGCCTACCTTGCACGCCCAGGTGCGTGCCGTTTTGGCACCGCAGGGCCAATACCTGGTCTGCGATCACTACGTCGGAGAAGATGGTATGGGAGACGGTGATCTGTACATGACCGTCGAAGAACAGCGTCAGGCTCTCGTCGCCGCCGACTATAAAGCCGTCCTTGAACTCAAGCGCAAGGGCGGTTTGGTGCTGCACAGTGCAAATCTAGCCCCCTGGGAGGATCTGTGATGCTGGGCAGAATAACTCATGCAGCTTGCCCTGAGGTTTCAAGTGTACTGCGCATGTCACTGGCAGCGCCTTGGCGGTTCACCTTAACGATTTGTGATTCCACGGCATAGGGGTGGCAATGGGGGCTCAGATACATTGGCATCACCGCGCCATCCTGCGCGGCATGAATGATTGATAAGGAGACACAACATGACGTGTTTCAAAACTGGTACACAACGTCTGACTGCCCTCGGGCTGTCCTTGCTTCTTTCGGGTATGAGCGCAAGCGCGCTGGCCGCCGGCACCCCAGTGAGCAAGGGGGAGGCCGCCGTCATCGCCAAGCAGGAATACCCCGGTAAGGTTGTCAGCGAGACATTAAACAAAGGGGACAATGGTGCTTCCGTCTACATGGTTAAGGTCAAAGGCTCCCAAGGCACCCGCTCCATAGCCGTGAATGCCGACACGGGCGGGGTGATCAGTGGTGCTGGATCTCAAACCCCGGGCAGCTACACTCCCTAGCTGGTAGCTTGTCGCTTTGTTTACGCTGGGCGCGCTGTTGGCCTTGCCGCTTGCCAGGAAACCCGCCACTGGGCAGGGTCAAAGATGAGGCGGAGAGGCGTCTTCAATGTTGCGCGCTAACCCGGTGTTTTATAGGGATGCGCACAAACCACACGATCGCGTATCGGGTGACAGGACCAGGCGCCACTAGATTTTTCTTGCCTTTCGACGACACGTAACTATGGTTGGGCTTGGACTTGGCGCATGTAGCCAAGCTCCAATTTTCACTTCACTCGCATTACCCCCAATAACAATCTCGGAGAAAAGCGTGAGAGCAACGGGCTCTCAGGCGAGCCGTCGTTTCCGGCGCTCTCAAGGAGTGTCGATGCGACCCATCAAACTTGATTGAAAGGTGGTGTGACATGCGACATTTCAAATCCAGCAGGCGGCGCTTTGTTGTACTCTCCCTGGCGCTCTCGCTGACGGGCATGGCAGGAGCCGCGTCGGCGGCCATGCCTATCACAGCCAAAGCTCAGGCCGCCGCCGTAGCCATGCAGGCGTATCCGGGCCAAGTTGTCAGCGAGAAGCTGACCAAAGCGCCCAATGGTTCACCCGTGTACATGGTGAAGATCCAGGGCTCCCAGGGCACCCGCTCAATTACCGTGGACGCTAATACTGGCGAAGTCGTCCGCGGCGGTGCCACGCGCCAATCTCCAGGCCGCGCACCCTCCCCGGGTGGCGCAATGCCGCCCGGTGCCCCAGCAAGTGGGGGCGGCGGATATTGACCCGTAGCGCTCGTCGTTCAGTTCACGCTGGAGACGGGTGCCGCGCGATTTCCTGAAATAAGGTGTAGGGCCTCTCGGTAGGCAGCTTTCATTCGCCTGCCCGAGACCCCGAGTGACAGGGAGGCTTTCGTTCTTATTCATCTAGGAGAGCATCATGAATGAAACACGCAGCATGCGTGCCGGTCCATCCTGCAGCCGGCCGAAGCCCCGTCACCTTGTGCTGATTGGCATGGTGATGGCGACGTGGAGTCTGCCAACTATGGCGAGCACCGCCGTATTCAGCACCGTTGGCGATCTCATCGGCAATTCGGCTGGCAGCTTTGCCATGGATACCTACCATTTCAACCTGAGCAGTTTGGCGCCTAGCTACACAGCGACCCTGACCGATACGGGGATGTTCGGTGGCGCCGACCAGATCGGCATGAGCGTGCTTGGTCCGTCCATGAAGCTTCTAGGGACCCAGATGGGCTCAGGTTCCTTCAATTTCACGGCCAACGAGCTCGGCAGCTACACGCTGGTTGTGGCAGGCAAACCAAAGGCACCATCCAATTTCGACGTTTTTGGCGCAAGCGTAGTTGATCCGACACCGGTACCCGAGGTCAATACCTGGCTCATGCTGTTGGTAGGCCTAGGAATGATGGGCTTCCGTTTGCACCGGCGAAGAGGGGAGGCTGCCTATCCCGTCTGAATGATCGACGAATTTGCTACACGCACGTTTCGGCCTAGGTCTACCATCCACCTAGTGCCAGGCGGCATCGGCGGCCTTTCTGACTAACTCCGACAGAAAGTACACCCGCGTGTTTCGGGCGCTCACCAGCGCCATTTTTTTGTAGCTCGCGTTCATATCGGTGGCGCGCCTCTCCTCGTAGCGTGGCGTCTTCAGCCAGCCCGATAAAAAGCGCCACACCCAACTCTTTCTTGCCTTTCGGCGCACAGCGACTAGCATGAAAGTGAACTTGGCTATGTCGGCCAGGTACCAGTTCAATTTTTCGCAGTTCCCCCAATAACAATCTCGGAGAAAACCGTGAAGGCAGCCGCCTCTCACGTGAGCCGTCGTTTCCGGCGTTCAACAGGAGCGCCGATACGACCTATCAACCTTGATTGAAAGGTGGTGTGACATGCGAGATTTCAAACCCTACAGCCGTCCATTGCTCGTAACTATTCCGGCGTCGGCGCTCTGACTTTTTCCCAATACGGTCGCCTTACCTCGCATGGCGAGAGCGGTTCCGCGCCACCATGTCCAACGGATAAGGCGTTTCCCGCTTTTTTCCACAGGAGCACCCATCATGAACAGGAAAAGCAATTGGCTAAAACTTGCGCTCTGCGCAAGCCTCCTCACACCGCTGCCGACCTACGCATCCGGCTACCAAGGTACCGACAATGGGGGCACGGGCACCCAGAGCACGCGTGAGCGCGTCGGACAATCTGTGGACGACGCTGCCATCACCGGCAAGGTCAAGGCCGCCATTCTCCGCGATCACATGCTCAAGGTGTTGGACATCAGCGTCAAAACAGACGAAGGCATCGTGACTTTGAGTGGCACCGTGGACACGCGCAAGGCGCTCGCCCATGCCACCGCGGTGGCGAAAAGAGTGAAGGGCGTGAAATCGGTAAAAAACGAGTTGAAAGTGGAGAGCAAGGCCGGGAAAAGACTATGAGATGGGCATGGGCGCAAACCGGATATGAGGTGAAATCATGAAGACAGTGAAACAGTGCAAGGCAGCCAAGGCCAACATCCGAAAGTCTGCAACCACCTGGGAGTCCATGTCGTCAGGCAGCATGCCCTCTCCCAGCCGGAGGGCCAGTGACGCAAGAAGCCGGGCGTCATGGGCGAAGGCAATTACCATCATGCCGGCGTGCGGCCGAAAAAGGACTTCGTCACGTTCCGCACCCAGGACGTGGGCGAACCGAGGCATGTCCAGCGCGTCGCCGGCAAGCGTGGCGGCGGTTCATGGGATACGGTGAAATGGCTGATCAGCAAGCACGATGCCCACATCAACCATGATGAACTGAGTCCGGACACCGACGATGCCAAGGAGATCCTGGTGCAGCTCGGCTCCCGACCGGTTCACGTCACAGGCGACATATTCGAAGCCAAGCCGCGGCGTGATGTGCCCGAGCGGGAAAAGCCGACGCCGGCCCAAGCGCGCGCACGCAGCGAGAACATCAAGAAGCCGCAGGCCACGCGCCATACCCGAGACAGGGCCATACGGGGCGCGGAGGAGGTCTAGGCCTTCCCCAGTGTGATCTGCTTCCGAAGAAGACGGCCTCGGCATCAAAAGTAGGTGAATTTATCAACTGGCAAGCGGAAGAAGGAGGTGACGAAAATGTTTTCCTGGGCTCTAACATTTTTCATAGTGGCAATCATTGCAGGAGTATTGGGACTGACAGGTATTGCCGGAACTCTGGTCTGGGCTGCCGAAGTTCTCTTTGGGGCCGGCTTGATTTTGGCCGTGCTGTTTTTCCTTTTGGGACGCCGTGGCCCTCCTATGCTCTAAGCGGTATGGATGGATCAGATTGGTTGAGTTATTTATTGAGGAGATCGCAATGAATTGGGACCGTATTGAAGGCAACTGGAAACAACTGAAAGGTAAAGCGCAGGAACAATGGGGCAAACTTACCGATGGCGACGTAGACATGGTCGCAGGCAAAAGCAAGCAGCTGGCCGGCAAGCTTCAGGAGCTTTATGGCATCGGCAAAGAGGAAGCTGAAAAGCAAATCGATGACTTTGCCGCCTCGCTGAGCGACGCTGAAGAAGCGAAAAGATCTCCTCGTCATTAGGGCAGAAAAAAACGGATGGCGTAGCCCCTGAAGCGAAAACACCAATATGAAGCGAGGTAGCGGGACAAGCCGGACCGCCCCCACCAGGGCGGCCTTCCAACGCCGGGGCGGCATTGTCCAGTCCGGCTGATGTGTCTGTTCGTGCTTAGCCGGGACGATTATCGACACGCACGGTAATCGCTCCGCCATGGTGAACACATGGATCTGATCTGGTAGGAATTGACGGGCGGGCTGCTCGATGCGAGCGCGTGTGCAATCGGGCTGGCGCGCTTGTTAACGGCGCAGCTGCTCGGCGCCAACGTGCGCACAAGCAGGCTGGCCTGCTAACGGTGGCGTTCGCACAATTGGCGCCGAACCTCTAAAACTTGATTGATGAAAGGTGGTGTGACATGCGAGATTTAAAACCCTGCAGCCGTCCGTTTCTGGTGGCCATTCTATCCTCAGTGCTCTGGCTGGGCGGCTGTGGTCACGGTTCCCAATCCAGCCAAGGCGGTACAGCATCCGGGTCTTCGGGCGGCACGACACAGCAAAGTCCTATGGGGCAACAGGCTCCTGCCGGCGGCGGAACCTCTGGTTCTTCAGATGGTGCAACGCAATAGTGTCCCGTGGGCGACATGGGCCTGAATATGGACGTTGGCGTTATAGACCACAACCCACCGGACAAGGAAGGCCGCGTCTCTGGGTCAGGGCCCTTTCGCTCATTGTTGTACACGATCGCATATGGGTTTCATTTGTAAACGACTTGATGGCAGCCATTCCTGACGTGGTTAATAAATCTTAACCAACCGTCTTGTTCCACACCAAAGCCTAGTCGCCCAACTTTGGTGGAGGCTCCCATCAAGTGCGTAGGCTGCGCCGTCTTTCTCGCATGCCTGCATTTCTCCCTTCCGGGAGACATTTCAGCGTGGAGGCAAAGCAAATGAAGTGGACCTTTCAGACATTCCTATTCGCGACGTTGCTGCTCCTGGCTGTCGCGGACCTTACCCCCGCATGGGCCAAGAACGACGAAGTGGCACGACTTGAAACCGCCACGGCGATACTGCGCGAAATCTCCAACGTGCCAGAACATAGCATTCCGCCCGCCCTGCTGCGCAATGCCCAAGGCATTGCCGTCATCCCCAACGTCGTGAAAGTCGGTTTCGTCGTCGGCGGACGCTTCGGGCGGGGCGTGCTGATCGTGCGCCGTAGCGACGACAGCTGGAGCGCGCCGGCCTTCATCACCATCAAGGGTGGCAGCATAGGTTGGCAGATTGGTGCCGAATCCACTGACGTCATGCTGGTGTTCAAGACCAAACGCAGCATCGAAGGACTCATCCATGGCACTTTCACCTTGGGGGCGAGCGCCTCGGTAGCGGCCGGTCCGGTGGGGCGCCAGGCTGCGGCGGCGACCAACGCGCAGCTCAAGGCGGAGATTTACTCCTACTCTCGCAGCCGTGGCCTCTTCGCTGGGGTGGCGCTGGATGGCTCCGCCGTGGACATCGACAAGGCCGCGGACACCGCCTTCTATGGCAAGCCCATTTCGGCGCAAGACATTTTCTACGGCAAGAAGCTGCCCCTGGGCCCCGCTGCGGTCGAGTTCCACAAGGAGGTGGCACGCTCCGAGCGCGGATGATTGACCAACGGACAATACCCACCCTTTTCCGTCGTCGATCGCATCTCAATGTGAAGGAGACCCATCATGCGAGGACGAAATGATCGTTGGGCAAAGTCAGGATGCTCGCGGCCCGTTCCTGGCTGTTCCCGGGCACCGGCGATTTCTGCGGATACACACGCCCAGGGAATTCGGAATGGCGCCATTGTGGTGGCCGAGGCGGAGGAGCATCATCCCGACGCTTGGATTACGGCCAAGGTCAAGGCCAACCTTGCTAGCACCTGTCACGAAGCACCTAATTCCAGAAAGGCATACCATGCGTAACGTTCATCCCGAGTATCAGGGCGAAGACCACGACTTCGAAGGCGCAAAAGTCTCTTCGGCAAAAATGTGGTCAAAGAGAATCAGATGCTGGATCCCACCATTATGGCCTGGCACAAAGGCAGTGCTCAGCGTATGCCTGCCCTCTACGATGGCGCCTATCCAGAGACCTCGTGGGCAAAGTGCGGCGCGGGCAACGGCGGCAAGCTTGAGGTCAATGTGGGGAACGACCACCAGTTCATCATGATGGATACCGGTGGCTACGAAAAGCTGGGCGAAATGCCCCTGCGCAAACTTTCCGATAGGCAGGGCAATGAATAACCCTGCCGCACCCCTCTGCTGGGCAAAAAAGCCAATTCACTTAACCCACGCAAGAGGCCTGCACACATCTGGATGGTTGAGCGGCAGACCAGGTCTGGGCATTCTGGGCCAGCGTCCGTGCAGTGACGGAAGCATTGCAGCCCAAACAATTCAGCGCGGGTCGCTTACACGCTCTAGATATTCCCATGTAGGCAGATAACCCAAAGGAACCCCCATGATAGCCAGCATTTTGAACGAACGTCGTAGCCTTCCCGTAAACAACGCCAGCCACAGGGTTGTGTTATGGCATGTGTTCCGTGCCGCCAGCGCGGCTGTGGAATACGCCGAAGGCATCAAACTAGGGGAGGAGCAGTCCATCGTCGGCGGAATGGATTCTGACAGCATCGGCAATCTGTGGTGGGTGGGGGTGGAAGTGGAAGAAGTCTCGCGTTGGGGCAACCTGGCCGCCGTAAACAAACACGCCGAATGAACACTTTGTGCCAGCCCGGGGACTCTAGGTCGATTTGCAACAGAACAGGGTTCAAAGAAATTAATGGTGGCAACCTTGCTTGGCACGGCGCTCACGTGAGCAGACGGCCGCAGGCAAGGCCTCAGCGGGAGGGATTTTTTTATGTCCGTTCGCATCAGAAAGCCGCCGGAACCGCTCTGCCATTAACGGTTGGAGGGGCATAGGCACGATGGCCTGGCAGGGTATCCTTTTCCTACTGGAGAGAAAGCGTTGCAGCCATTTTTTGCTCTACCGCCTCCATCAGTTTGTCAAAAACCGCGGTACCCGTGCGGAATACGCCCTGCCCCTAAGGCGTGAGGTAGTCGGCAACGTCCGTCGCCCTAAAGGCAAGCTACCGGCCAAGCGAGCTAGTGCCTGCTGAGGAAATTAGACGTCGTGAGCGGCGCCGCGGGCCACTATGTCGAGAGGTATACCCGCCGCCAGAAAATCACCCGCACGTGGGGCTTTGGGCTACACGCTGCGGCAACCTCCCGCCACCCAAGCCGCCACAATCCCCTAGTCCTAATGTGGCAAATTGACATGGTCGAGATAGCTGCTAGCGTGAAGCAAAGACGCCACTTTTCCGGCGTCTGCCGGTAGGGGGCGCCCGCGCGCGTTTACCCGACTCCAACGACGATGGCAGTCGAGATTGGAGGCAACGATGGTCACTGACAATCCATTCATTCCGTTGATGGATTTTCTTCCGCCCCTGTTCCTGCGCACCTACATCATTTTGATGGTCGTCGCAGTAGCCGTCGGGACACTGGCGGACATGGTGCACAAGGGCAGCGCCACTTTCTTCATGCAGCAGAGAAACAAAGCCAAGGCCGCCTCGACCAGGCCGCTTGACGCAGGGGCGCGCGCGTCGCTGGCGGTGCGGACCCTGCTGAAGGAAGTTGCGACCTCGGGGGAATTCCACAACCCGAAGAGGAGGATTTCCCATCTCCTGATGTTCTACGGCTTCCTCCTCTACATCGTCACCACCATCGTCATGGCGTTCGGCTACCCGACCGGCAACGTGGCTACACCGGCGCTGTTGCCGATGCTGTGGAACCTCGGCGCCGTGATGATCCTGGCGGGCGGCTATTGGTTCTTCTTTTTCATCAGGGTGAACGTGGCCCATGAGGGGCATTCGCCCTTCCACCTGATGCGCGCGGATCTGTTCATCGTCAGCCTGCTGGCAAGCGTCAGCTTCGCCCTCCTCTGGGAGATCGTGCAGGCCGCCGGCGGTCGCGGCGCGGCGCAGACCTTGTTTGGGCTCTATCTCTTCTTCACGACGCTGCTCTTCGTGTCCGTGCCCTGGTCGAAATTCGCCCACATGTTCTACAAGCCGGCGGCAGCTTTCCAACGCCGCGTGGAAGAGGCCGATGGTTCCTCCACCCTGCCCATGCCATCCCAGGGGCAGCGCGAAGCGAGGTGATGGCCATGCCGACTTTTGCCTACATGACGAGATGCGACGGCTGCGGCCTGTGCGTGGATATCTGTCCTTCCGACATCATGCACATCGACCCGGTCTACCGGCGCGCCTACAACATCGAACCCAACTTCTGCTGGGAATGCTACTCCTGCGTGAAGGCATGCCCGCAGCATGCCATCGACGTGCGGGGCTACGCGGATTTCGCGCCGCTGGGCCACAGCGTGCGGGTGTTGCGGGAAGAAGAGAAAGGGACCATTTCCTGGAAGATCGTCTACCGTGACGGCCGGGTGAAGGAGTTCACCTTTCCCATCAGGACCACGCCGTGGGGCTCCATCAGGCCTCCCGCCGACTACGCCCCGCCCAAGCCAGGCGACCTCGACGCGCCGACCCTCGCCCACGAACCGGAGGCGCTGATGGTGCCGGCGCTGCCCTCCCTGCCCCGACCCGGCGCAAGGCAGGAGTGATCTCATGTTCCGATCGAATTCGCGAAGACCCAGAATCGTGGACGCCGACATTCTCGTCATCGGCGGCGGCTTTGGCGGATGCGGCGCGACCTACGAATCGAGGTATTGGGGGCGCAACCTGAAAATCGTGCTGGTCGAGAAGGCCAACATCGAGCGCAGCGGCGCAGTCGCTCACGGCTTGTCGGCCATCAACTGTTACATGGGCATGCGCTGGGGCGAAAACGAACCCGCCGATTTCGTGCGCTACGCGCGCGGCGACCTGATGGGTTTGGTGCGCGAGGATCTCATCTTCGACATCGCCCGGCACGTCGACTCCACCGTCCATAAGTTCGAGGAGTGGGGGCTGCCGATCATGAAGAACCCGCAGACCGGCCACTACCAGAGGGAAGGGAAATGGCAGGTCATGATCCACGGCGAGAGCTACAAGCCGATCATCGCCGAAGCGGCGCGCAAATCTGCCACTGAAGTCTACAACCGCATCATGGTGACCCACCTTCTGATGGACAAAGCGCGCCCCAATCGGGTCGCCGGCGCCATAGGCTTCAGCGTACGCGACGGACACTGCTATGTGTTCAGGGCACGGGCGGTCATCGTCGCCGCCGGCGGCGCTTCGCACATCTTCCGGCCCCGCTCCATCGGTGAGGGGGTCGGCAGAACCTGGTACGCGCCCTGGAGCAGCGCCTCGGCCTACGGCCTCATCCTGCAGGCCGGCGCGCAAATGATCCAGATGGAAAACCGGATCGTGCTGGCGCGCTTCAAGGACGGCTACGGCCCGGTCGGCGCGTGGTTCCTGCTGCTCAAGGCCTTTGCCACCAACGCCTACGGCGAGAACTACGAGACTGCCCGGTTCGAGGAGATCAAGGCCATGGTCGGCAAATACGCGGAAACCAAACCCATGCCGACCTGCTTGCGCAATCACGCCATGCTGCAGGAGATCAAAGCCGGCAAGGGCCCCATCTACATGCACACCCAGGAGGTTCTCGACACCCGCGAAAAGGAGGAGATCGGCTGGGAGGATTTGCTCGACATGACCGTCGGCCAAGCCGTGGTGTGGGCCTCGCAGAACATCGATCCCAAGGAAAAGCCGTCTGAGCTGATTACTTCAGAGCCCTATGTCATGGGCTCCCATGCCACCTGTTCCGGCGCATGGGCGAGCGGCCCGGAGGATTGCGCCCCGGACGACTACCGCTGGGGCTACAACCGCATGACCACCATCGAGGGACTGTTCGGGGCGGGCGACAGCATCGGCGGGTCGGCGCATAAGTTCTCATCCGGCTCGTTCACCGAAGGGAGGCTGGCCGGCAAAGCGGCCGTGAAGTACATCACGGACACCGCGGGCAACCCGCCGCAACCGGACGAGAGCCAGGTGAACGACTTGGGCGCCGCGATCTTCCAGCCCCTGGAAACCTATCGTATCAACAGGAACGAGATCGTCGCGGGAACCGTGGCACCAGGTTATCTGTTGCCGCTGCAGGGCTTGCAGCGGCTGGAGAAGATCATGGACGAGTATGCCGGCGGCATCAGCACCTTCTATATGACCAGCGCGCCGATGCTTGATCGCGGCCTGGAATTGCTGACCATGCTGAAGGAGGATCTCGCCCACCTCGGTGCCGAAGACCTGCACCAGCTGCAACGCGCCTGGGAGCTCAATCACCGGGTCTGGGCGGCGGAAGCCGTGGTCAGGCACACGCTATACCGAGAGGAAACCAGGTGGCCTGGCTACTACTATCGCGGCGACTATCCCAAGTTGGATGACAGCGAGTGGCACGTGTTCACAGCGTCCAAGTACGACCCGACGACAGGCCAGTGGCAGATGAGCAAATTGCCAGTGCACCACATCGTGTAAGTGCCTAGACCATGCAGCCGACGAAGACAGCAACACAGAACTCCGGCTCGAGCGCGTCTTGTGCATCGTTGCTGTTATGGGATCATTCATCGCCTATAGTTGTTTGAGCGTCTGCAACTGTTTGGTGGCCGATAAAAGCCGTGTCGCAAACCGTTAATTCAGAGGAGCAATGCTATGAGCCATATCCTGGGGCTTCTTACACATCCTGGTCGCGAGATGCACAATATTGCCAAGGAGCAGGAAAGCGTCTCCTACCACTATGCCCACCATGTGCTGTTGCTGGCTGCCATCCCCGTAATCAGTACCTTTATCGGTACAACTCAGTTTGGTTGGGAGCTGGGCGCCGAACCGATAGTCCTCAGCCCAGCGGCCGCGTTTCTTCTCGGACTGTTGTCTTATGCCGCCATCCTGGGAGCGGTGGCCGTCATGGGTAATGTGATCCATTGGTTGGCAAGGGACTACCCACAAAGACCTGATCTACACCGCTGCGTGGTATTTGCCGGTTACATTGCAACACCCATGTTTCTAAGCGGCTTTATCGCCCTGTATCCGGTCGTCTGGGTTTGCCTCCTCGTAGGCGCGATCGCCCTGTGCTACTCCGGGTACCTTCTATTTCTGGCGGTTCCTAGTTTTCTCAATATTGGCAAGGACGAAAGCTTGCGGGTTTCCGGTTCGATTTTCGCCATAGGGGTATTGGTGCTAGAGCTTTTGCTTGCAATCAGCGTATTGATCTGGGGGTACGGATACGGGTACCACGTGTAGATTGTTTTACACGAGCAAGTATTCAGCCTCATGTTTCGATCGAAAAAAACTCCATTCGGCTGACTGTCAACTTGTCATCTCGCCACGCAAACTCCTGCCTGACCCCACCATGGGGTTCGGACGACAGGTTTTTGCCGATAGCGGCAGTACAGGTGCCAACACGCGAAGGTCGGGACCAGGTTCCGACTTGCCGAAAGCAGATGATTCCAAAAGCAGGCGTTGGGCATGCCGCAGGTTCGGCGACCGTCAGCTTACTGGCATTGATAATGAACTCCAGCATCGAGTAGAGTAGAGATGTGGCGCGGTAGTGGTAGGTTTGGTTTGTCTGTTGCCGCCCCTTTCGTCTGGCGGTGCCCAAGTAACCGTGCCGTGACTCCGTTTCCACATCCCCCTCATCGAACCGGACGTGCAGATTTCCCGCATCCGGCTCTCGGACAAGACTTCACGCCTTCACACACGACGAGCTGCCCCACTGTCCACACAGGCTGGCGAGTCCGTAATACCCGTAGAGGTGCGAGGATGGATAAACCCCACGCCTGCGGCCAAAGAGTTTGAACTTGTAGCGCAACCACCGGCGCAACCGCGTCTCTGCATAGCGGTCTATCGCGCGGAAGGCGTGGCTGGAACTGCCTACTCTGAAGTAGTTACCCCAGCCGCGCAACGCGCGGTTCAACTTGCCTACACAGTACGTGGTCTCTTGCCATGTTGCCCGGCGCTCGGTCAGTGCATGGATGGTTTCCACCATACGCCGAATGCTCTTCTTCGACGGCCAAAGCGCCATGCGCGCTTTCCCGGTCGTCGGCGAATAGCGCCGGCCAAACGTGAAACCCAGGAAATCGAACGTACCTTCCGGTACCTTGCAGACGCGTGTTTTCTCCTCGTTCACCCTCAGCTTCAGCTTGTCCATGATCGCGCGCATCCATTGCAGGGCTTCTTCCGCCTTGCCGGGCTTGCACAGGATCACGAGGTCATCCGCATAGGTGACGATCCGACTGCCAAGGCTGCGTTCCAAACCCAGTCGCTTCCACGCCAGTACAAACCGCCGCATGTACAGATTCGACAGCAACGGCGAGATCGGCGCACCTTGCGGGATACCCCTCCCTGTATCCTTGGCCTCTGTCGTCCGTCGTTTCCGCCCCCGGTCGTCCGTCTCCTCGACCGCGCATTCCAGCCACATCTTGATCAGATGCAGCACACGCCGATCCACGATGCGTCGCGCCAGCGACTTCATCAGTTCCACGTGCGGAAGGCTGCCAAAGTAGTCCGACAGGTCGGCATCCACTACGTCCGTTTGGCCGCGGTGAAGTCGCTCTTCCACCTCCGATGCCGCCTGCTGGGCGTTGCGGCCCAGCCGGTAGGCGTACTGCTCTTCAGGAAGGTCGGCCTCGAAGATCGGTTCCAGCACCAGCATCGCTGCCGTCATGCAGACCCGATCCCGCAGGGTCGGGATACCCAGGGGCCTGAGCTTGCCATGGGCCTTCGGTATCCACACTCGTCTGATCGGCTCCGGTCGGTAGCTCTCCTCCCTGAGCGCAATCGCCAGTTCCGCCAACCATCGCTCCCGG
>JAJXUF010000070.1 GCA_021783175.1 Pseudomonadota bacterium | reverse complement strand
AATGGGTCCGGTAATCTGTGGCGCTACCTGCACGACGTGCGCGCTGACGTAAGCGTCTTCGGTGCTGGGATAGATTTCAGAATGGCGCCAGTAAAAAAACATTCCGACTGCAAGCGCGATTATCATCAATGCAACCAGCGGCCACTTCCATTTGATCAATTTGCGCATGGCTGTATTCCCCGCGCGAGTCTGTCTGCCGGTGCGCTTGCGTTAAAACGATGCGTTCTCATAAAATTTCTGCACGTTCCTTGATTCTTTCCAAAACCTGGGCGCACTGGCGCAATTCTTCCAATGACATTCCGGTCAGAAGCTCGCGGCGCAGGTGTGCGGCGACGCTTTTGATCTGGCGCAGAATCTCGGTGGATTTTTCGGTGAGGTGCACAGTCTTGCTGCGCCGGTCTTCGCTTGACTCGTGCCGCTGCAGCCAGCCGTCACGCGTCATGCGGTCGAGCAACCCCACCAGGGTCGGGCCTTCAATGCCCATGCGCTCCGCCAACTCCTTCTGAATCATCTTGTCGCCACCGCGCGATACATGGATCAGTACCTGCCATTTGGCCTGACTGAGACCCAATGGTTTGAGGCGCTGATCAAGACAACCGCGCCAGGCGCGAGACGTTTCTGCCAGCAGAACGCCGAGTTGTTCCGGGTCGAACATGATTACCTGCCTAGGCTAATAATTAGCATACGAATTAATTGTATGCTAATGAAAAGCCTGGAACAAGTCATTGGATTTTAGCCGCTCGAAATATTTGGGCGCGTCAGGGGAAACGCCCTGGGAGCGGGGAGGCCATTTCCGGCGTGGCCTGGTATCTGGCGTGGCCTATACCGCTGCCGATAAAGGTCGGGTGCATCATTGCCGGGCATCGGTGGATATGCGCAAGTCGATCGACAGTCTTGCTTCTTTAGCGAGCCACGTTCCCAAGGCTGATCTCTTCTCTTCCGAGCTTTTCGTCTTCGTGAACCGGCAACGGAACAAGCTCAAGATCCTCGCCCGGGATCGCAGTGGCTTTATCATTCTTTAAATAGCGTCTCGAACAGAAAAGGTTCCACTGGCTGAAAACCTACGATACGGCGACGATCACAATCACGGGCCGAGAGTTGAACTGGCTCTTGGACGGTTACCATCTCACTGCAATGTAGCCACCGGTGGCGCTGCATTACCGGGTGATTGCGGATTGATTATTTTCTCCTTTTTTGCCTTCTTTCACCTTGCATTCTGCAATGTCTTCGGTACGATGCAATGTATGCGGAACGCATCGGACGCGACGACCCCAACAACAAAAACATGGACGAACTCGTCGCGCCGGTCCAGTCGCTCCAAGGGCGGAATCGCCAACAAGCATGAGGCCATTGCGAGTCGCAATGCGACGATCCGGCTCCGGGTCGAACAGGTCCATCTCCCCAAGCACGAGTTCTTCGGCAGGCTCAGCGAACGTTTGAACCCCGACCAGCTCGCTGGTGCTCTTCTGACCTCCCGCATGGTAGCCGTATTGAAGACGATGGCGGCGCAGGGAAGAATGCGCTCGCAGTTGATCGTGAAGTGCCATCGACGGGCAACAGGCTGGATAAGGCAGCGCCACTGTGTTTCGCTGACCCCTCCGAGCGCTGTGCCGTACGGTGCGGGCGCGGACCTTGTTCCAAGACGCCGAGCGTTGGCTATACTCCTTAGGTGGCATCTACGGAGGAATGGAACTGTGAAACATGCACTTAGAATAAGTGGAATAATATGGATCGTCTCGGGGGCGATTGCTGTATTCGGCGCTGCCACCGCACACGCTGATGCTTCGTCGGGCTCATCCGGTCAGTACTATCGGGTGGTGGCGCCGCCGCGCGAGAAGCCTGCCATTGGCGAGCAGGACTTTGGATCTGTCGCGGCATTTCTCACCAAGGTAACCGGACACAAGTTCGTCTATGAGCAGCCGAGCAATTGGCTGCAATATCAGAGCTGGGTGTGGCAGAATTACGGCGATGTCTATTTCGACGGACCCCACTTCGTGGCGTGGAGGCTGCACAATCAAGGAGCAACGCTTGGCCCGCGCCTGCCGCAGCCGCAAGACTGGCGCATTTTCACGTGGGCCGGTAATTCGCAACTCAAGACGATTTCCGACGCGACGGGTGCGATCTTTTGCGCCCCCCCGCCACCGAACTTCGGAACGCTATGGGCGCAGACGCTGTTCACGAATCCCTCCGAGCAACCGTACATCCTCAACACCAAGGGCTGGGACAACATCTACAAGGGAGTGGTGTCGCATAAGTGTGCCATCGGCGTTGCACCCAAGGTCACTCTTAATCACATGGACCCCAACCACATGCAGACCACAATCATCCAGCGCGGCCCGCATTTTCCGAATCAGGCGTTTAGCCTCAGTCGTTCGCTACCTCCGGATTTGCAGCAGCAGATCATTTCCGCGCTGTTGAGTCCGGCGGGTGAGGCCGTGTTGATGCCACTTCGCAAGCGTTTCACGGCCGGTCGGCCGTTCGTGGCCGGGTTGGCGGATCAATACAAGGACGTCGACCAGGGTCTCGATGATTACTGGAATCCGATTTTCGGGCCCGAGATCAAAAAAGACCTGGAAAAGGCGTCTTCCACCCAAAGGCAGTAGTCAAATGAGGAGATCTGTAATGAGAAAATGCTATACCCCGAAGAATGTGCTGCTGGCAGGCGCTCTGTTGCTGCTTACCGGTGGCGTCGGGCTCGCCAGCAAGGCTGCCGAAGCGCAGCAGGTGCCGCCGGTTCCGGGGGCCCCGCCGATTGTAGCCACCCCCATCTTGGACGTGCCGCAACTGCTGCAGTGGCCGATTGATCCGGGCCGCGGCACGACACCGAATCTCACCGATCAGCCGGCGGACCGACTCTATGACCTACACGGGGACATTGGCGCATGTAACGGCATGGGTCTCGTGCTCAGCACGGAGGGCAACTACAACATGGCGCTGCAGGCCATGTGGTACCATGTATTCCTGCCGCGCTACGGCCGCCTGGTGAAGACTTGGTACTACACCACGAGCCCGCCGATCAGCGTGCAGCAGCTTGCCAACAGCAATCTGACCTTCGGCAACCTCAATCTTGCGTGCCACCCCGAAATCGCGGTGGCCTCGATGCGCGTGATGAAGAAACTCGAGGCTGCCGGCGACGTGCAGGGCAAACCGCGGGCGATCATCCAAGGTCGCGGCAATGTCCTGCTGGTAAAGGCAGGCAACCCCAAGGGAATTCACTCGATCTGGGATCTCGGGCGGACCGATGTGCGTCTCATGACGCCGAACCCGTACCTGGAGCCCGGGGCCTTCCTCAATTACGCCACTTCGATCTATGAAATCGCCAAGCAAGATGCGCACCCGCCGGCGGGCTGGACCGCAGATCGGCTATTCAATGCAATTTTCGGGGCGGCCGCGCCCAAGGGCAAATGGCTGATTGGTGATCGCATTCACCACCGCGACGAGCCCCAGGCGGTCGCGTACGGAGGGGCCGATGTCGCCGTCATCATGTACCAGCTCGGCCACTACACTATGGCATCGTTCCCGCACCTGTTGACCATCGTACCGCTCGGCGGAACCGTGAGCGATCCGCAACCGCTGCCCGGTAACCAGGTCGGAATGACCTATATGGCCAAAATCCGCGGTAACTGGACGCCGGCCCAACGGGCCGCCGCGAACGACCTGTGGGCGACCTACAATTCCCCGGCCTTCACCAAGATCCTGGAGCAGTACGGCCTTCGTCGGCCGGCGGGATGGCAAGTCGCGAAGAGTCACTGATTGAGCAGCAACGGGTGCCCCGGAAGGGGCTCCTGGATCCCTACGGCCCGGACAGCGGCGCATGGCTTTCCGGGCCGTTTCTTTTTGCGGGTCGTCTTCCGGCGTTTCGACCAGGGAAGGGAGCATCTGCTACAAATATCATGCGGATGGGATCCCGCGAGTTCACTTCGCCAGTCCGGGTTCCAGGCGGCGTGAACCGCTGAAGTCGCTTGTCACCAAGCAATCCAAATTCAGTCTGCGAAACAATGAGCCGACCCGGCTCAACGACACCCGAGAAGGCCGCGAGTTTCGATTTGTCTTCGATCACGCAAAGCCTGGTACGCGTCAGAAAATAAGCATGTCTACCGCAACAAGCTGTCGCGCGTTTCGATTTACACTTGACTAGGTTGCGTGTAGTTCCTCTTTGTCGCCACCATGTTGCGCAACCTACCCAAAAACTTCGGCCAGGCACATGAGTCGCCGACAACCTCAGGCCTGACGGAGATTCGGCAACTTTACGGTTGCAAATACCATAGAGGCATGTAACGCAGCAAGTATCAGAAACACCTCGGCCCATGGGTTCCGCCCGAAATGACTTGTGTGTTCCTGCAAAGCCCAGGATAGGAACAATGCGCAAAGTGTGGTGAGCGTGGGGCCGCCGATCCGCTGCACGATGTTGAGGGTGGTGGTTGCCATGGGTAGAGATTCTTTGCTGATGGATGCATATGCCAGGGAGATCGCCGGAAGCCCCACCGCCCCCAGCCCAACACCACGGAAGAACAGCGCTGCCGCCAAAAGAGTCTCGTCGAGACCGTGGGTTGCCTGCACTACGAGAACGAGCGTCGACAAGAATGAGAAAATTGCTCCCGACATGGCGACCCGGCGCTCGCCAAAGCGTTCTGTCAGAAATCCCAGCGACGGCAGAGCAACCATCATGCCGAGCCCCATCGGGGCCAGCATCCAGCCCATCATGGATGGGGACAAACCGCAGGCCTCTATTAGAAACATCGGGATTAGCATCTGACCAGCGTACATAACCCCGTTAAAGAAGAACTGGGCGGCAGAGGCAGCGGAAAATGCTCGTTGACGAAAAAGAGCGAGATCGATTAGCGCGTCATCACCTTTGCGCTTTTCCACATAGAAAAAGGCGGTGAGCAATAGCGCTCCCACCACAGTGGAAGTGATGCCAATCGGCCGGGTGATACGGTCTGGACCAAAGAGAACGAGCGCCAAACCCGGGGACAACAGGATAAGGCCCATCCAGTCCAGCTTGCGTGAGGCGTAATCCTCACTGTCGTTCGGCAAGAATCGCAGTGCCAGCAGAAATGCAAGGAGGCCTATCGGAATATTCACCGTGAAAAGCCAGCGCCAGGACGCGTAATGCAAGATTGCACCGGCAATCACCGGCCCCAGTACAGGTCCGAGCAGTACCGGTATCGAGGCGTATCCCGCGATACGCGTGAAGCGTTGACCGGCTGTCCGTTTTATCATCAGCTGTGCCATCGGCGCCATGAGTCCTCCGCTTGCGCCTTGCAGAAGCCTGAACCCGATGAGCGAGCCCGCCGACCACGCTAGTCCGCAAAGTGCTGAACTGATCGTGAAGATCGCAAAGCACGATAGATATAGCGCTTTGGCGCCAATTCGCTCGATCAGCCAGCCGTTCAGCGGTAACGCGAGTGCGAGTGCGAGCAGATAGCCGCTGGTTACCCACTGAATAACCGAAATTGGCGAGTGTAAATCAGCGGCGAGACTGGCAAGCGATACATTCACGATCGTCGCGTCCAATTGAGCGAGTAATGATCCGAGCATCGCAACGACCGCAATCTTCCAGACTGAGGCTTCGAGCGTAGTCGCCGTACGCCTGGCAGGTGTGCCTGACCGTTCAATATGGCTGTCATCCATGTGCGATGTTTTCCAAGGCAAATGGCCAGCCGAACTTCCAGGACAAAGCGCCTCTTGGATAGGCGCTCATGACTGCTTAGGCGTATTGCCCCCGTGAAATCTGCCGAAGTATCGAGCGGAAAACAGCGCAATCATCAGCACCCCTGCGCCGAGTGCAAGAACATCCGCCGTGTTTCGCAAATTAAAGTTGCCGACACGGCAAATTAGGACATAGCCAACAACCGCGTTGAAAAACCCCCATAGCACATTCACCGTAGACGAGGAGAGACCTTCGGCAGGTGGCGTTGCGAAGGGTGTTTGAAAAGGCTTGCCCATGATGCCGCCGACAAAATGGGGAATGGCATTGGCCGAAAAAATTCCCCCAAAAAAGTACGCCACCAAATCCAGCGAGGTCATGGTTATGCGCTCCTTGTCGTAAGCAGACTGAGAATCTTCTGAGATGTGTCTGTTTCGCCGAGTTTTGGGAAGATCTGCGACATGCTATTGACGTGCGCCGCATCGCTGCTGTCAGTCATGGCATCAATTGCCAGGGTGACATTGAAGCCAAGTGCATAGGCTTCTCGCGCGGTTGATTCAACGCCCACGCTTGTGGCAACACCAGTCAGTACGACATGCGTTACACCGGCTGACTTAAGCCGGGAATCGAGGTCTGTACCTAAAAATGCGCCCCAGGCGTTCTTGGTGATCAAAATGTCACCGGGCTGGGCGTTCATTTCTGCAATCACCTCAGTCTGGTCGGCGGGAAAAACGTATATCGAACGGGGCCTGTTGGTACGTCCCCGGGGCACGCTGGCTACATTGACCAATACGACCGTCTGTTCTGCCTTTCGGAATGCATCCAGCAGCATGCGGGTCTTCGCGATCACGTCTGTGATGGGGTGAGCAAACGATAGACCAACGATGCCCTTCTGCAAATCAACGACGATTAATGCACATTTGGGATCTAATTGGGTAGCAGGCATGAGTGATTCTCTTTACATCGCATCGTGTCAGCCGGCAGTCATGAGACTCTATGGCTCGTAGCCAAGATTCGGTGACAGCCAGCGTTCCATTGTCGCAACGTCCGAAATCTTGCGCCGCGCATAGTCTTCCAGCTGATCGCGGGTTATCTTTCCAACCGCAAAATACTGACTTTCCGGATGAGAGAAATAAAAGCCACTGACAGCTGCCGCAGGCCACATCGCAAAGTTCTCGGTTAGGCTGACCCCTGAATTGCGCGTGGCGTCCACAAGTTTGAAAAGTAATTCTTTCTCAGTGTGGTCGGGGCAGGCCGGATAACCGGGAGCAGGGCGAATACCGTGGTAGTTTTCCTTGATGAGATCTTCGTTACTCAAAGTTTCGTTGGCAGCATAACCCCAGAACTCCTTGCGTACCCGCTCGTGCAGGCGCTCGGCAAAGGCTTCGGCCAGGCGGTCGGCCAGTGCTTTGACCATGATAGCGCTGTAGTCGTCGTGTTCTTTCTGATACGCGGCGACGAGCTCATCGACGCCGATGCCGGCCGTGACCACGAAGGCGCCGATATAGTCCTTAAGACCAGTCGATTTGGGAGCGATGAAATCGGCTAACGCCCGATTGGGTCGGCCGGGCGGTTTTTCGTCCTGCTGGCGCAGCGTGTGTAGTGTCATGAGGACGTGGGCACGCGAGTCATCGGTGTACACTTCAATATCATCGTCATTGAAGCTATTGGCGGGAAACAACCCGATCACGGCCTTGGCGGTTAGCAATTTGTCACTGATGATATGCGCCAGCATGCGCTTGGCGTCCTTGAAGAGCCGAGTTGCTTCAGTGCCGACCTTTTCATCGCTCAATATCGCGGGGTAGTGTCCGTGCAGTTCCCAGGTCTGAAAGAATGGTGTCCAGTCAATGTATCCGGCAAGTTCGGCCAGCGGATAGTCGTCGAACACGGTGATCCCAGGGAACTGCGGTTGCGGGGGGACGTAATCCGCCCATGAAATAGCGGCCTTGTTCCCCCGCGCGGCAGCGATGGGAAGCAATTTTATCCTGGACTCCTTGCCTTTATGACGTTCGCGAACCTGCGCGTAGTCGTCCGCCGTAGATCGCACAAAGGCGTCTTTGAGTTCAGTGCTGAGTAGGTTGGAGGCAACACCAACTCCGCGAGACGCGTCCTTTACCCAGATGGTGGGGCCCTGGTAGTGCGGTGCGATCTTGACGGCTGTGTGCACGCGCGAGGTTGTGGCGCCACCGATCAATAGCGGAACGGTAAAGCCTTCGCGCTGCATTTCCTTGGCCACGTGCGCCATTTCATCGAGTGACGGGGTGATCAGCCCCGAGAGGCCGATGATGTCGGCCTTCTCGCGCCGCGCGGTCTCGAGGATTTTCGTGGCCGGCACCATGACGCCGAGATCAATGACTTCGTAGTTGTTGCACGCGAGAACGACGCCGACGATGTTTTTGCCGATATCGTGCACATCGCCCTTCACCGTCGCCATGAGAATCTTTCCGTTCGAGCGGCTTTCCGCGGTTTTTTCGGCTTCGATAAACGGGATCAGATAGGCAACCGCCTTTTTCATCACGCGGGCGCTTTTGACCACCTGCGGCAGGAACATCTTGCCCGCGCCAAATAGGTCGCCGACCACGTTCATGCCGTTCATCAATGGTCCTTCAATGACCTGGATTGGGCGCGCAAATTGTTGGCGTGCCTCTTCCGTGTCTTGCTCGATGTAATCGGTGATGCCCTTGATCAGGGCATGCGTCAGTCGCTCCTGCACCGGTGCGCTGCGCCAGGCAGCATCTTCCTCCTTGACCTGTCCACCGCTGGCGGAGTAGTCGGCATGGATTGCGAGCAGGCGTTCAGTGGCGTCATCGCGGCGGTTGAGAATTACGTCCTCGACGCGCTCCAGAAGTTCCTTGGGGATTTCCTCGTAGACTGCCAGCTGCCCGGCATTGACGATGCCCATGGACAATCCCGCGCGGATGGCGTGGTACAGGAAAACCGAATGTATTGCCTCGCGTACAGTATTGTTGCCGCGAAACGAAAATGACACGTTGCTTACGCCGCCGCTCACCAGTGCGTGGGGCAGGGTGCGACGGATTTCGCGTGTCGCCTCGATGAAGTCGACCGCATAGTTGTTATGCTCCTCAATGCCGGTGGCGACAGCAAAGATGTTGGGATCGAAGATGATGTCCTGCGGCAGGAAACCAACCTTTTGCGTAAGGATGCGGTAGGAGCGTCTGCATATCTCCACTTTGCGCTCCCTGGTGTCGGCCTGCCCCTTCTCATCGAAGGCCATGACTACAACTGCCGCGCCATAACGCAGCACCTTGCGCGCCTCAGCAACAAACTTGTCTTCGCCTTCCTTGAGGCTGATCGAATTGACGACCGGCTTGCCCTGGATGCGCTTTAATCCCGCCTCGATGACGCTAGGCTTTGAGGAGTCGATCATGATCGGGACGCGGCTGATGTCAGGTTCCGCTGCGATCAGATTGAGAAAGGTGGCCATGGCCTGCTCGCCGTCCAGCATGGCCTCGTCCATGTTGATGTCGATGATCTGCGCACCGTTTTCGACCTGCTGACGGGCGACGTCGAGCGCCTTGTCGTACTCGTCGTTGAGGATCAGCTTCTTAAAGGCGGCAGAGCCGGTTACATTGGTGCGCTCGCCGATATTCACGAAAAGCGACTTTGGTCCGATGTTGAGCGGCTCGAGACCGGCGAGGCGGCACTGAGGCTCGATATCAGGCAAGGCGCGCGGCGTGATGTCGCGCACTGCCTCGGCAATGGCGCGGATATGGGCTGGCGTGGTCCCACAGCAGCCGCCCACTATATTAAGGAATCCGCTGGCGGCAAATTCACGCACCAGTCCAGCCATGTACTCGGGCGTGTCGTCGTATTCCCCGAATTCATTGGGCATTCCGGCATTGGGATGTGTGCTGACGCGAGTTGTCGCCACACGCGCCATTTCTTCAACATACTGGCGCAGCTGTTCCGCACCCAGGGCGCAATTGAGGCCGACGCTTAGCGGACGCGCATGCGCCACCGAGTTCCAGAATGCCTCGGTAGTCTGTCCAGTAAGGGTGCGCCCGCTGCTATCGGTTATGGTACCGGATATCATAATCGGTACGCGCAATCCTGCTGTTTCGAAATACTCGTCAATCGCGAAAAGTGCTGCCTTGCAGTTGAGCGTGTCGAACACGGTTTCCACCATGATCAGATCCGCACCCCCGTCCAGCAGGCCGCGAACCGCTTCGCTGTAGGCGGCTTTCAGTTCGTCAAAGGTGATGTTGCGAAATCCCGGATTGTTGACGTCTGGGGAGATTGAGGCCGTGCGGTTGGTGGGGCCGAGTACGCCGGCCACAAAACGTGGCCGATTCCTGTCGCGCGCTTCGTGATCATCCGCGGCAGCGCGTGCCAGGCTTGCGCCCTCGCGGTTGAGCTCGTAGACGAGATCCTGCATTTCATAATCGGCCATCGAAATCGCAGTCGAGTTGAAGGTATTGGTCTCGACGATGTCCGCTCCCGCCTCGAGATAGGCGGCGTGAATGTCACGGATGATGCGTGGCTGTGTGAGAGTCAGCAGATCGTTGTTGCCTTTGAGGTCGACGGGGTGGGCCGCAAACCGCTTGCCACGATAATCCTTCTCGCCCAGCCGATAACTCTGGATCATGGTGCCCATGGCGCCGTCCAGGATCAGGATTCTTTGGTCGAGCAGCGCATCGAGTCGCGCAATACGCTCGACGCGGCTGTCAGTGATTCGTGCTGCCATCGCTTGTGCCTGTGGAAAAATGCTGTTTTGTGGCGCGCAAGTTTAGCGAAAAGTTGAGCAAATTGCTCGTATGTTGCCGCAGAAGTCTTTGCTGTTTGCCGCCCGCGGCAGGTTCGGCCTACACTGGGTGATGGACCCTTGAGAATTTCTGGCCCATGCGGGGTGTCGGCATGATATTTCGCAACCGAGACGATGCGGCGAACCAGCTGGCGCAGCACTTGATTCGCTATAAGGGACTGAATCCGCTGGTGCTTGCTATTCCGCGCGGCGCAGTACCGATGGCGCGGATCATCGCGGATGCCCTGGACGGGGAACTGGACGTAGTTCTGGTGCGCAAGATTGGGGCACCCCACAACCCGGAATTCGCCGTAGGATCCGTCGATGAAAGCGGCTGGACCTACGTCGCGGAATATGCGGAGCACGTTGGGGCAACCAAGGAGTACATCGAATCTCAAAAAGCGGCGCAACTGCAAGTTATGCGCGCGCGGCGGGCGGAGTACACGCCGGTGCGCTCGCCGATAAATCCTGCGGACAGAATTGTAATCGTGATAGATGACGGCCTTGCGACCGGGGCCACCATGATTTCGGCGCTGCACGCGTTGCGTGCCAAGCGGCCGGCGCGGCTGATCGCGGCTGTACCGGTGTCGCCGCCCGATACCCTGCAAAAGGTCGAGCCGCTGGCCGACGAAGTTGTGTGCCTGGATGCGCCCGCGTATTTTTCCGCAGTCGGCCAGTTTTACCAGGATTTTCCCCAGGTGCAGGATTCGGAGGTCATTGCCGCGCTGCGCAAGCCACCGCATTCTTCATCCCATTGACCCGCTGGCAGCCTGCCGACCACGGGTATTGGCAAACTCCTTTGATCCGACGCAGGGTGATCTATGTCCTTATCGAATCTCAAGCACGTGCCGCAAATCATGGCAGTAATGACTCCTTTTCCCTACTCGATCGGGATCGATGAGCCCATCGTGAAGGCGCATGAAATGATGGCCGGGCAAGATATCCGCCATCTGCCGGTGAAGGACCATGGCGATCTAGTCGGCGTGATCAGCGAACGCGATGTGCGCGTTGCCACTGAAAAGGGGGCTGTGGCGACGGCGGGCGGCACCCTGCGAGTGCGGGACGTATACCTGCCAGAAGCCTATGTGGTCGACGTCAGCGAGCGCCTCGACAGCGTGCTCCTGCATATGGCCCGGCATCACATTGGTTCGGCGCTGGTGGTCAAGGAAGACAGGCTCGCCGGGATTTTCACCAATACCGACGCGTGCCGGCTGCTCGGTGGTTGGTTGCGCGAGCGGTTCCCCGTGTCGCCGGACAACGGTCACGACGCCGCCTGAAGGCAGGGCTCCACTTGAACCGAGAGTTGATCAGTCGTCTACTGGTTTCAGAACGAGGAATTTTCCGAACCAGTGCGCCGCAAGATGCGCTGCCTGCTCGAGTGTTCCGGGTTCCTCGAACAGGTGCGTTGCCCCAGGGACAATTTCGAGCGAGCGCTCGCAGCGCATCGCGGCATAGGCGCCGCGATTGAGATCGATAACCACGTCATCCAGTCCACCCACAATGAGCAAAGTCGGAGCCGTGACGCGGTCCAGCGCTTCTGCTCCGGCCAGATCGGGACGTCCGCCGCGCGATACCACGGCTGCAATACCGCGGCCAAGATCGGCAGCGGCCCTGAGGGCTGCCGCGGCACCGGTGCTGGCACCGAAGTAACCAACGGGCAGCGCCGCTATCTCCTCCCGGTCTTGCAGCCAGCGCGTTGCCTCAAGCAAGCGTTGGGTAAGCAGCGGGATATCGAAGCGCGTCGCGTAATTGCGATCCTCCCGCGCGGTAAGTAAATCGAAGAGCAGGGTGGCGAGACCCGCCTCGCGCAGAATTCCGGCAACGTAGTTGTTGCGCGGGCTGAGGCGGCTGCTGCCACTGCCGTGGGCGAACAGCACAATGCCTTGCGCATTTTCAGGAATCGCCAGCTCGCCTTCGAGATAGACGGCATCTGCCGTTATCTGGACAGGAATTTCGCTAACACGTACCTGCGGACGCATAGGCGTCTCCGGGTCTCAGCGACCGTGACGGTGGATGGCGACAGGAATGCGGCGATTGCCAAAATGGGTGGTGAATTGTTCGAAGCGCCCGCCAACCACCGTGTCGCACACCGGGCAGCTTCCGCTGCTCGTAAGCTGATAGTTAACGATGTCATACCAGTCGCGCTCGATCAACGGAGTATGGCAGCGCGGGCAGAAGGTTGTGCCGCCCGCCAGGTCATGCACGTTTCCTGTGTAGACATACTGCAGGCCGGCACGCAGGGCGATATCGCGCGCGCGGCGCAGAGTGCGCGGTGGCGTCGCCGGAACATCGAGCATCCTGTAATCCGGATGAAAAGCGCTGAAGTGCAACGGTACCGCCGGTCCGAGCTCGGTGGCGACCCATTTGCTGAGCGCCGCGATCTCCTCGTCCGAATCGTTCTTGCCGGGAATGAGCAGTGTGGTGATCTCGAACCACACGTCGGTTTCATGACGCAGGTAACGCAGCGTGTCCAGGACCGGCTGCAGGTGGGCGCCGGTGAGCTTGAAATAGAAGTCGTCGGTGAATGCTTTGAGGTCGACGTTGGCGGCGTCAATCTTTGCAAAGAAATCGCGCCGTGCCTCAGGGTGAACGTAACCGGCGGTTACCGCTACCGTCTTGATGCCAAGCGCGTGGCAGGCATCAGCAACATCCATGGCGTATTCGGCAAAAATCACCGGATCGTTGTAAGTGAAGGCAACGCTCTTGCATTGGCCTTGCTGTGCAGCAAGCGCGATTTCCTCGGCCGATGCCTGGTCGGCCAATCGGTCGAAATCGCGTGATTTACTGATGTCCCAGTTTTGACAGAACTTGCAGGCAAGGTTGCACCCGGCCGTGCCGAACGACAGCACGCTCGATCCCGGGTAGAAATGATTGAGCGGCTTCTTCTCGATCGGATCAATGCAGAAGCCCGACGATCGGCCATACGTCGTCAGCACCATCTGGTCATTGACGCGCTGGCGCACGAAACACGCGCCGCGCTGACCTTCGTGCAACCTGCAGTCGCGTGGACACAGATCGCATTGGATACGACCATCGTCGAGACGATGCCAATAACGGGCTGGGTGAAGGGGTTGGCTCATGATTCCGGGCTCGCGGCCGGTGACGCGTCCTGCTCGCGCCACTTGCGTACTGTATAGCGCGACAGTTTCACGCTGTTGTGCCAGAAATCCGGCGGCAGCCCCGCTTTGCGTTTCAAGTGGGCGAGAAAAAGCATCGCATCCGGTAGCTGTTCCCAGACCTGCGGCAGGAAAGTACTGCGCAATTGTGCGTATTCGAACACCACGCCGTCTACCCCGGGGCGCAACAGTGAGCAGGCCTGCTGTTCGCTTGCTGCAGGCACGGGTTCCATGGCCGAAAGCAGCGATACTTCAACGGCGGTTTCGGCATACTCGATTCTGGTGAGCGGCGTGAATCGTGGATCGCGAAACGCCGCTGCGACCGCATTGCTTTCGACATCGACACGCAAAGGGCGGGTAGCTTCCAGACTGCCGATGCAGCCACGCAGTTCATCGTTGCGCATGAGCGTCACGAAAGTGGCTCCATATGTGGAAAGCCACGGGGCGTCAGCATGTTCCGTGCGCGCCACGCCGAGGGTTCCGGCGATGGCATTGCGCGCTACGGCAAGCAGCGTCTTGCCATAATCTTCATGCATGGTGCACCTCGCTGAACGAGAGGGCCGCGTAGCCGACCACCTGGTCGCGGCCGCCGGCGGTGTCGCCGGAATTGCGCAGGTCGAGCAGCTTAGGGCGCAAGCGACGCCGGCGCGCTGCCAGAATCAGGCCGCTGACCGGAGTGCCGCCGCACGCCTGGTCGTGTCCGATCGGATTTTCGCTTAACGCAAGAATCGCATCAATGGTGGCACTATCGACTTTGCGGGCTGTCTCGTACGGCAGGTAATGCGACAGGTCCGAACTGATGACAATGAGCGTTTCGTTGCCGCCCCAGAGAATGTCCAGCACTTGCGCAACTTCTGCCGGAGATGCGTCACCAACGGCGATCGGCACGAGGCGGAAATCGTCGAGTACCCGCTGCAGAAAAGGAAGTTGCACTTCAAGGGAATGTTCCCGGGCGTGAACCGCCGCGCTCACGACGACTTGTGGCAGGTTAGCGATGCTAGCGATAGCGGTTTGATCCACGACAATATTCCCCAGCGGCGTAGCGAAGCTGTCGGCGTCGGGTACGGCCATGCCGGCAATCGGCACCCGGTGAGTCGGCCCCAGCAGCACGACCCGTCGAATTTCTGTCCTTTGCTCGCGCAACAACGCGTAAGCACTTGCGGCCACCGCGCCGGAGTAGACGTAACCGGCATGGGGCACGATGATGGCTTTGGGAAAAGTGTCGCTGTGCGCCGGAACTTTGGCATCAGCAAGTAGGCTATCCACGGTGCGCGTCAAAGCGGCGCGCTCGCCAGGGTAGAAGCTGCCGCTTACGGCTGCGGGGCGGACTCGGGTCATCAGGGCTCACTCATAAAGCATTTCACCCCCGATAAATGGGGATTATGAGCCAAATATCAAGGCATTTTCGCAGGTTTCCACACTGCTGCGTGCTGCAGCGCGAGCGCCATGAGTGGCAGGTTTAAAAAAATACCGGGAATCTGGCTCAGGCTCAGGGTAATTTGAGGTTGGACGCAGGTTGCCGCGATGCGCGCGAATGTGGCGGCTGCGAAGGTCCATCGGCGGCATTGATGGTGGTCAGCCTTTTTTGGGTGCAACTGCAACAGGCGGGAGATGCGGTCAATTTTGTTCCGGCGGTACCTCCCGCGGCCGGCGCTTCTCGTCAATGGCAACGTAGGTGAGTGTCGCCTCGGTCACTCTGACGCATTCTTTTTCCCAAGTGCCGGTTTTGCCCGCTCTTTCCGCGTAAATGACCACTTCCACGGTGATCGAACTGCGTCCGACCCGCACCACGTCAGCGTAAAAACTGACAAGGTCGTTGACAAAAACCGGGCTGCGGAACTGGAGGGCATTCACGGCTACGGTCACGATGCGCCCGCGTGCGCGCCGACCCGCGACCACGCTGCCGGCGATATCGGCGTGCGACATGATCCAGCCTCCGAAGATGTCGCCGGCGGCGTTGGTATCCATCGGCATGGGCACGACGCGAAGCACCGGATGACGGTCCGTCGGCAGCTTGTCTTCGCTCATGGCGTGATCCTCCTTCACTGTTGCGTGGCGGCTTCGTGTGCTCGCAGGCCGAGACTCAGAATATGACGGATGAATTCGTCGTAGTGCATTCCGGCCTTGCGTGCCGATAGCGTGCTGTCCTCGTCACGCGCGATACCGGGGTTGGGATTTGCCTCGAGGACGTAAATCTGCCCGGTGGCCGTCAGTCGCAGATCAATGCGAGCATAACCGTTCATTTCGAGAATGCGATAGATGCGCTTGCATGCGCGACCGATGCGCTCTGTTGTTTCTGCCGGCAGTTCCGCGGCGAACTCATAATCGATTCCCCAGCGCTCGCGATACTTCTCGTCCCATTTTACCCTGTAGGTCGCCATGCGTGGAGCGCCTTCGGTCGTGGCGCGGAAAACAAGTTCGCGTACCGGCAGCACCTGCAGCTGGGTATTCCCCATAACTGTCACGTAAATCTCGCGCCCGTCGATGTATTCTTCGGCGATGGCATCGTCCTGAATGCGTTCATGTATGAAATGCACGCGATCTTGCAGCTGCTCCTGGTTTTCCACGTAGGATGCCTGCGAGATCCCCAGGGAGCCCTCTTCGGTGAGCGCCTTGACGATGACAGGGTAGCGTATCCGGCGCCTGGAACCGAGCTTGCGGCCGCGCGGAAATACGTTGAACTCCGGAACATGGATTCGGTGGTATGCGAGCAGCTTCTTGGACAGTGCCTTGTCGCGTGCCAGCAGCAATCCGCGCGGATTGCAACCGGTGTAGGGCAGCTTCATCATTTCCAGGAAGCTGACTACGTAGTAGTCGAAAGCCGCAATGCCGGCGAATTCCTCGAGCAGGTTGAATGCGATATGCGGTTTCCATTGT
>JAJXUF010000264.1 GCA_021783175.1 Pseudomonadota bacterium | reverse complement strand
GGAAAGGCGCAGAGCTATCTGGATGCCAGTCTCAGCCTCGAATCCAGCCGCGAAGCCTATTCCGCTCTAGGCCAGCTCGCCGAAAAATTGGGCAAGCATGAAGAAGCAATTGCCTATTTTCAAAAGGCGGCATAGGGGGAATTTGTCCCTGCTCACACAATCGGATTGTCCCTGACAAAGATATAGAAGCAGTTCTATATCTTTCGGCATATATTACATCCTGAATGAGGCTGCTAGACTTCCGGCATGGAAGATCGGCGAAATGCATACCGTTTCAAAGCAGGATTCTCACGTCTGTTTGGCGAACAGGAGGCAGGGATGGAACATGGCAAGCACATGATATTGCCGGGCCTGATGGCCGTGGCGATGTCCATGCTTTCGGCATGCGCGATCACGCCTTCCACACCTGAGCCGTCAGCAGAAAAGCGCATTGCGGAACAGGCGGAACAGAAGCCGCGAGTGCCGGACGAGTATCTTGTTACGCTGGCTCCCGATGTGGATGAAGCCATCATCTACGAATACTACAAACGTTTCGGCATAAAGTACCTCCACCTGCTGGACGGCGAGACATACTTGCTGGTCCTGGCCAACGATCCCGGTCCGCACGCGATGGATGTGCTGATTGAGAATGAAGCCCGTATCAGGTTGATTCAGCCCAATCTGATACATTGGGATTACCGATCACGTTGATGCCGATGTATGCGGCTTGATCGTGTTTACACAGCAGTCGGAAATATTGGCGACACTATTAACACCCCTTGCTCTCCCTTCGCTACGCTCCTCCCTCTCCCGCCAGCGGGAGAGGGGCGGGGAGAGGGTGAGTAGTGTTAACCGAAGAAATGTAGTCTAGATTTCTGACTGCTGTGTAATTTCTGCGCGGATTGAACCTACCCGATCAGGTTTTCGGCACGAAAGTGAACGCGTCCGAATAGAACGCGTTGTCGGGCAGGCCGCGTTGCGATGTGAACTCGCGATGTGCCGTTTCCACTACCACCGGCGCTCCGCACGCATAGACCGCAAAGCCTGACAGATCCTTGAAGTCGTCCAGCACTGCCTGGTGCACGAATCCCATGCGACCGTCCCACTGTTCATCGGAAACGACCGGCGTGAACTTGATGCCTTGCGCCTCCCATTCATGCGCCTTGTCCAGCATGTAGAAATCCGACTGCTTGCGCACCCCCCAATAGAAGTGCATCTCGCGCTTGAAACCGATATGCAGCGCGTGTTCAATGATCGCTTTCACCGGCGCGAAGCCGGTGCCGCTGGCAACGAAGATGATGGGCTTGGGCGAGTCCTCATGCAGAAAGAAGTTTCCCAACGGGCCCTTGATGCGCAGGATGTCGCGCACTTTCATGGTGTTGAAAACATGGTGCGTGAATTCGCCGCCTGCAATGTTGCGTACATGCAACTCGAGCAGCTCGTCCGCGTGGGGCGCATTCGCCACCGAGAAACTGCGGGGTTTGCCTTCCTTCTGCAGAATGTCGATGTATTGGCCTGAAAGGAATTGCAATCGTTCGTTGGTGGGCAGTTTGAGGTACAGCGCCATCACATCGTCGGTCAGCTTTTCCATCCTTTCGACGCGGCAGGGCAACGTCTTTACCACGATTTCCTGCGAGGTCGTCACTTCGTGGCTTTCGACCACCAGATCGGAAAGCGGTTTGGCGCAGCAGAACAGCGCGAACCCGGCGCTCTTCTCATCCTCGCTCAACACAAAGGCCTGTGCCTTGCCGTAATCCACCGATCCCTGAAGAATCTTGCCCTTGCACACGCCACATGCGCCGTTGCGGCAACTATACGGTAGCGTATAACCATGTTCCAAAGCAGCTTCCAATATGGACTCATCTTTTCCGACGGTGAAAGAATGGTTGCTTGGCAGGATGGTGGTCTTGAAACTCATGGGACTGTCCGGTTGAATAAAGGCGGCGATTTTAACGCATAATTAGCGCATGGAACGAATGCTCATCATCGGCTGCGGCGACATCGCACGGCGCACAATCCGGCTCCTCGGGAAGAAGTACCGCCTCTACGCGCTGCTACGAAACGGCATGCAACGCGACGGGCTGCGCACCGAGGGCGTTTTCCCGATCATGGGCGATCTGGATAATCGCCATAGCCTCTCCAGAATAACGGGGCTGGCAGACGTCGTGCTGCACCTGGCACCGCCTTCGAACTCGGAAGCGACGGATGTTCGCACGCGTCATCTGCTCGCGGCATTGGCGCAGGGCAGGCGGCCCCGGCAGATCATCTACATCAGCACCAGCGGGGTCTATGGCGATTGCGGCGGTGCCTGGGTGAACGAGACGCATACGGTGAACCCCCAATCGGCGCGCGCACAACGCCGGGTGGATGCGGAATCGCAGATACGCCATTGGGCAAGAGCGAATGGCGTGAGGGCGAGCATCCTGCGAGTCCCCGGCATCTATGCGGAAGATCGCCTGCCGCTGGCGCGGTTGAGGGTCGGCATGCCCGCCATCGCGGCGGACGAAGACGGCTACACCAATCACATCCATGCCGACGATCTTGCGCGCATCATCGCCGCGGCCTTGTGTCGCGGGCAACCGAACCGCGTGTATCACGCCAGCGACGACAGTGCGATGAAGATGGGCGACTACTTCGATGTCGTTGCGGACGCATATCATCTGCCGCGCCCGCAACGCGTCAGCCGCGCCGAGGCACGGCGCGCCATACCGGAATCGATGCTTTCGTTCATGAACGAATCGCGGCGCCTGACGAATTCGAGAATGAAACAGGAGTTGCAGGTGAGGCTCAATTACCCGACGGTAAGAAATGCCCTTGCGGATCGGGCCGGCGGTTCTTCGGTATGAATGCGCCGAGCCGGGCATCTACCGGATTAAACTCAGATTGTCCAATATTGGAAAAGCCACGTCATTCCGGTGAAGGCCGGAATCCAGATGATTAAAAATTTCCCCACACAAGTGGAACAACATCACGGTTTTGTCCGCTTTGCGGCCTATTTGTCATGGCTGGATACCGGCTTTGCCGGTATGACGGCCTGATGGACTATCTGGGTTAAACAGAACTTAATGTGACTGGACCATCATTCCAACTATACTTTGCACGAGGAATGAAGAATGAATAATCCCGCTATGCCGTTGTCTCCGGACGAAGCCAAACGTATCCACGCGTACTGGCGCGCCTGCAACTACCTGGCTGCAGGCATGATCTACCTGCGCGACAACCCTCTGTTGCGGGAGCCGCTCAAGCTCGAACACACCAAGAGCCGTCTGCTCGGCCATTGGGGTTCCAGCCCGGGTCTGGCCTTTGCCTACATCCACATGAACCGCCTGATCAACAAATACGACCTGAACGCGATCTTCCTGGCCGGGCCCGGACACGGTGCGCCCGGCATCCTGGGGCCGGTGTATCTGGAAGGCAGGTACAGCGAGGTGTATCCGAACAAAGGCGAGAACGAGGAAGGCATGCGCCAATTCTTCAAGGAGTTCTCGTTTCCCGGGGGCATCGGCAGCCATTGCACGCCGGAGACACCGGGTTCGATCCACGAAGGTGGCGAGCTCGGATACAGCGTGTCGCACGCCTTCGGTGCGGCTTATGACAATCCCGACCTGATCGTGACGGTGATGGTGGGTGACGGAGAATCCGAGACCGCAGCGCTGGCGACGTCATGGCATTCCAACAAGTTCCTGAACCCGATACGAGACGGCGCGGTGCTGCCCGTTCTTCATCTCAAC
>JAJXUF010000069.1 GCA_021783175.1 Pseudomonadota bacterium | reverse complement strand
TCGTTGCGAGCGGAGCGTAGATTTCGAAAACCGGCAAGAATAATGATACGCCAGCGGCAAGAAGGCGTCAGCCCTGTAATGGGGAATCGGCGTATACCGGTATTCTTTGAATGTGTCCGTTTCCATACTTATTCGTAACCACAAAAAGTCCGTTGCGTCATCACAAAAATCTCGGAACATTTTGGGGGAGGGGGAAGGCAGTGGCACTTAAACAGCGCTCTACGGAACGTCGAGCGATTGCGCTCGACATTTTCATTACCCACAAATTCGAGTATTCGGCACGCTGGAAGACCAAGGATCTCAGTCTCCACGGCGCTCTGATCAATATGGCGCATGACGATCTGCCGGCGAACAGCGAGGTTGAGGCGATACTTGCCCTGAAGTCCCGCAATGGCGTCGAACATCACCGTATCCCGGCGCGCATCGTACGAGTCGGCGAAATGGGTGTCGCACTGAGATTTCAGGGGTACGGGAACCGCACCTATTTGGTTTTGAGACGATTGCTTTACGGCTCTGGCGTGCGTGCAACGCCTCCTCCATCCGGCGGCACCCTGCACTGAATCTGCAGTGCCGTCTATCGTGCTAAATCAGCCGGTTATGCCGGAAAGTCGACGAAGTGGGTTAAATTTGCGCCGGACGGCAGGGCTAAAGTTGTCGTTGGATGCGGCTGGCCCGTAGACTGGGTACGAGAGGTGAATGGCCTGTCTGGACAGTACACGGCGTCACTGGCCCGTTGATGGTAACACCTCGGTATGAATGAAGGTTTTGCGATGACGGAAAAGCGGTAACAATCTGACACCATGAGCAGAGCGCCAATATCCAAGGAAAAAGCTGTTGCTCCAGGCCCGGCAGACGAGTTCTGGCTTGCCTGTCTTGCTCAGCAGCCGGCTGCGCAATCGAATGCTGGCACGGAAGCCGTGGTCCCTGACAAGCGAACCCCGCTGCCGCAGGATATTCCCTACCAGGCGGCGTTGATTGACCAGGGCATGCGCTATAACGCGTGGAAGATCCGCGATATGAGCATTGGCGGCGCTTTCTTGGAAATGGATGTTACCCAGCTCCAGGACGGAGCCATCGTTGAGTTTTACCTGCAATATAACCGTGGCGGACGCGTGGTGCGCCACCAGTTCCCGGCCAAGATTATTCGCATTCAATTGAACGGCCTGGCATTGCGTTTCGGATACTTCGACGAACAGGTACGTTCGGAGCTGATTTCTCTTCTCTACTCGCGGTAACCCCTTTTTTTTGGTCGTACGCGCGGCAAAGCCGGGCAGTTGACGTCGCCCATCCTATTGCTCATTATTTAGGCAATTCGCCGGCACGCAAAGCGGACACAAAACTGCCTGCGTGCAGATGCCTGGTCTTTGGCTGCAAAACGGCTGTGCCAATGTTTATGCCTCGGGGGAGGGTGCGACATGGAAAGCGACAAGCGGTTCGCGGCGCGTAAACAGATATCGATCGATATCATCGTCAACTACGAACTCGACTATACCGGTTTGTGGAAGACCAGGGATCTCAGTTTGAACGGCGTTTTGATCGAGATGCCCCCGCAGGATTTGCCGCCCAGCGCCGAAGTTGAAGCCATTCTCGCCCTGAGCAACCACGGCCATCTCGAGCAGCATCACGTTCCAGCGCAGGTGGTACGCGTGGCGCCGAGTGGTGTCGCATTAATGTTCCGCGATTATGAAAACCGGACGTATGCGGCTCTGGCGAAACTTCTCCACGCGGAGTAGTCCACGGTAGCGGTGGCCTAAAAGCGTTGCCACCATCCCCTTGTGAATGGGTCATTTGTGCCAGTTCCCCGCTGTATCTGCCTTGCAGCCGGTGGTGATCGGGCGGCGGCAGGATGCAGGTCTGAGGAGCCGCCATGTTGTCTCTGCCACTGAAACCGGACCTTTATTGCGCACTAGTCCAGAGCCAAGAATAGAATTGACATTTCGAATAATATCGATATACTTTCGAATTATGGATCAGGTAGCGGTTTTTAAAGCATTGGCCAATGAGTCACGACTCAAGATTCTGCAGTGGATGAAGAATCCGGAGAAGCACTTTGGTCCGGCCCCGAACGGAAAGGCGCGCGGTAAATCGGTTTGCGTCGGAGAGATTCAGGCGAAGCTTGGGCTGTCGCAGTCGACTGTATCGCACTTTCTGGCGCTGCTTCTGCAGGCCGACCTTCTTGTCGCTAAGCGCGAGGGTCAATGGACTTTCTATGAGCGCAATGAAGAAACGCTCAAGGCTCTCGACAAATTCCTGAAGGAAGATATGTAGCGCGATGGTTCCACCACCGCAGAATTCGCAAGAGCTAGTATATCGAAGTAACTAGATATGTGAAAACAGAGAAATCTCGATAAGGAGACAACCATGAACCAGCAACCTTTGTTGACACCGGTGACTGTAGGGCCATACCAACTGAGCAATCGTGTCGTGATGGCACCCATGACGCGCTCGCGTGCGGACAATCCGGACAAGGCACCAACGGATCTGCATGTGCGCTATTACGAACAACGCTCATCTGCTGGCCTCATCATCACTGAAGGTAGCCAGATATCGACGCAAGGGGTGGGCTATATTCATACGCCCGGCATTTACAGCGCCGCCCAGGTCGCGGGATGGCGCAAGGTGACCGAAGCGGTGCATGCCAAAGGCGGACGCATTTTCATCCAGCTATGGCATGTGGGCTATGTATCGCATCCGGATTTCCACGGCGGCGCGCTGCCTGTGGCGCCTTCGGCCATCAATCCCAATTCGCAGGCGTTTACGCCAGAAGGACTGAAGAACACCGTAACGGCGCGCGCGCTTGAGACAAAGGAAGTGAAGCTGATTGTGCAGGACTACATTCACGCCGCGAAAAACGCCATGGATGCCGGGTTCGACGGAGTTGAGATACATGCGGCAAATGGCTATCTGATTGAACAGTTTCTGCGCGATAGCACCAATCGGCGCAGTGATCAGTACGGTGGAAGTATCGCAAATCGCGCGCGCTTTCTCTTTGAAGTCACGGAAGCGGTCGCTGCCAAGATTGGATCGGATCGTGTCGGTGTGCGGCTTTCTCCGGCTAATACCTGGAATGTGCCGGCGGATTCCAATACACGGGCGCTCTACGAAACTGTCATCGGCTCGCTGTCGGACTACAAGCTTGCGTACCTGCACCTGCGGGAACCGCAGGGTGATCTTTCCGGCATACCCAATATGGTCACGAATGTGACAGAACACTTCCGCGGCGTATTTAAGGGCACGCTGATGACGAACACCGGATTCACCGCGGAAAGCGGTAATGAAATCATTCGCAAAGGGTATGCGGACCTAGTAGCCTTCGGTGCGCTGTTCATATCCAATCCGGACTTGCCGGAGCGCTTTCGCCGCGGTGCCCCGCTGGCGCAGGCGGATCAACACACATATTATCAGGGCGGGCCAAATGGCTACATCGATTATCCGTCTATGCAGTCGGCAGCCTGAAACCTGGTGGTCACGGCGTTAATTTGAAAAAGGAGAAAAACCATGCAAAAAGCAACAATCCTAGTTGGCCGTATTCTGATGGTGGCGATTTTTCTGTCCGCTGGTTACGAGAAGCTTACCGGTTACGCTGGATTCAACGGCTATATGCAGCACCTAGGGCTGGCCACCTGGCTTTCGCCCCTTGTGATCCTTCTTGAGCTCGCTGGCGGACTTGCCGTGCTTCTCGGCCTGTATACTAGGTTTGCAGCAGTCGCCCTGGCTGCCTTCTGCGTAGCGACCGCAGTACTCGTGCATTATCATCCTGAGGACCAGATGCAAATGATCAATTTCTGGAAGAATATCTCGATGACCGGGGGATTCCTGGTTCTTGCCGCCTATGGCGCAGGCACGCTAAGCCTGGATGAAAAATTGAAGCTGAAGTGGCGATAAACACTTATTAGTTGAAGAATAAGGCGGGCGTCCGTGACGCCCGCCTTATTTATTTCCGGGCGGTCAAGAACCAACTGAATTTCTCATGACTCTCACCAAACGTGAGAAAAAAGATCGAATGAACCGCGTCTGGGTCGCAAGGTACGGACGGACAGCGCAGAAGAAGTACTGAAACGAGTGTGTTCGCGACGCTTGTCTATCCGGTCTATATAATAATTACGCCAGCCCATGGCTCGAGTTGACCGTCAGTCTTCAAGATATGGCTGCGGAAGCGGGGGCCGAGTTCCTTGATTTTCATCGTGGCGCTGTCTACGTTTAGACAAGCACCTTTGCTCGATACAAAATTATTAGACTCAGAATAGATTACCACCTAATTATATTCCCCCAAGCATGACAGCTCAGACGCGGTTGAAGCGCGCAAAGCGCCTAGCGCAGGCACTTTGTGTTCAATGTTTGCTGCGGATGTTCGCACTATTGCCTTTGCAGCTATGTCACCAGTTGGGATCCGCAATCGGTTGGCTGATAGCCGTATTGCCTAACAATCTGCGGCGCATTACGCGCATCAACATCGACCGCTGTCTTCCGGAATTGTCGTCCGCCCAGCGCGCGCAGCTTGCGCGCGACAGCCTCATGAGGATGGGGGTGACCATTGCCGAAACCGGGCCAGTGTGGTTCTGGAAGGGCGCACGCCTGCAAAATCTGGTGCGCGAGGTGAGTGGCGAACATTTAATTGACGAAGCCATGCGACGTGGCAAGGGCGTCATTCTGGCTGCGCCGCACTTGGGTTGCTGGGAAATGGTCGGCGTCTATTGTTCTCCGCGCTATCCGATGATTACGCTTTACCGGCCTCCAAAACTCCATCATCTGGATTCCATGATGCGAAAGGCGCGCAATCGCTTCGGTGGGCAGCTGGCGCCAACTGATCGTTCAGGAGTGCGGCTCTTGTATGAAGCTCTGGCGCGGGGCGAACTCGTTGGCATCCTGCCTGATCAGGAACCAGCCGGCGGTCAAGGATTGTTTGCGCCTTTTTTCGGGGTCCCGGCAAATACGATGGTATTGTTGTCGCGACTGGCGCGACAAAGCGGGGCCACGGTGTTGTTCGCGTATGCCGAACGCCTTCCAAGTTCTCGCGGTTACCATATTCATTTTGTTCCGGCCGTGGCCGGTGTTTCCGACCGGAACCTGGAAGTTGCGGTTGCTCACGTTAATAGCGGCATTGAGGAATGTGTGCGCGGCCTGCCAGAGCAGTATCAGTGGAGTTACAAACGTTTCCGCAGTCGACCGCAGGACGAATTGCCGATTTATTGAGCCGGCGGTGCGCTTTTGCCGCGCCTGAAGCAAAAGGGAACCCTTGGCCGTGATTAAAAGACCTTGCGGTTACCCAAAAAGACGCTTTCCCTAGTTTTTATTGCCGACGGGATACTCGGCGATCTCATGCCAGAATTTCACTGACAAAGAAATGTCTACGAGCGCCAGGCGGTTCAGCGGCACTGTGTCAGGCATTTCACGGGCGAGCGCATGCTTCAGCCGATTCCTGGCGGTAGACGCCAGGCGCCCGTAATAAAGACTCATATGCGGACTGAAAATGCCGGGCGGCTGGTCCAGCGCGGCCGCCGCCGTTTCTCGTGACTGCGCCAGTTCGGCAGATTGCGCAAATTCAATGTAGAGACAGCGAAAATAACTGTCCTCACTTTCGATTCTCGCCGGTCGCAAGGTGATGCGATGCAACTCGGCGGCAATTTGCCGCGTGCGCGAAACTAAGTACTCACGTCGAGCGGAAAGCGTTCCGAGCAGTGTCAGGTGAGGCGCAAAGTACGGCGTACCGTAGGTCTGTGCCAAGTTACGAATTACCTGCTGCAGTGCGTCCGCGCATGCCGGCGGCGGCATGAGCCATAGTGCGTAATGGTCGGATCGTGGCATTGTGTTCTTGCGATCGAATACGGGCAATAATGGGACACCATGTTAACTGGTTTGGTGGCAAGCACGGAGGGCACGATGGCGAAACAAATGGAAGTCGCTGTGGTTGCAGGTGTCGGTCCTGGTCTCGGTGCGGCGCTTTGCCGGACCTTTGTACGGGAAGGCTACCATGTGGTCGGATTGGCGCGGCGTGGTGAATTCGGTCTCGATCTGGCGCACGAGTTGGGGAATGCCAGTGGAATGTTCACCGCGCTGCAGTGCGATGTTTCCGATACGGTGTCGGTCGATGCCGCCTTTGCGCAAATCGAACGCACGGCCGGGAGCGTTTGCGTGTACGTGCATAACGCGAGCCATCTGCTGGCAAAGCCGTTTCTGGAAATTACCCCCGAGGCGTTTACCGATCTTTGGCGTGTGACCTGTCTTGGCGCACTGAATTGCGCGCAGAAGGTCATACCCGGGATGCTCGCGCGACGTCGTGGGGTGCTGCTTTTCACCGGGGCCACCGCATCTGTGCGCGGAGGGGCCGGGTTTGCGGCATTCGCATCTGCAAAATTCGCATTGCGAGGGCTGACACACTCATTGGCTCGTGAATTCGGTCCGCATGGCATTCATGTCGCGCATGTTGTAATTGACGGAATTATCTGGTCGGAGCGCACCAGAATGCGTCCCGGCTTGGAGGAGGGGGCCTGTCTTATGCCGGAGGCGATCGCGGAAACGTATCTGCACCTCGTCCGTCAAGAGCGATCGGCCTGGACGCAGGAGCTGGATCTGCGTCCAGACAGGGAAAAGTTCTGAGCGTCCTTGTCAGTCAGTTCAGTGCTGCACTGAAATCAGGTTGACCACATCCCTCACGCCAAACAAGTACCATGCGTTGAGTTCCGCCATCTTGCGTTCTTCTTCTGTCGCCAGCAGCCCGTGCAGAGTTATGACAGCATTATGTGATTCTGCGCGAATTTGATGTGCGTGTACTAGAGGGTCCTTTTCCAGAACCAGCCGCAACGCATCGAGAATCTCGTCGTCGTTGTCGTATTCCAGCGGCTTGACCTCAAGTTCATTAGTCACATCGCAGCATCCTGGCGTCCACCACGCCAGCACGCCTGCCAGCCGCTTGTGCGAAAGGCTTCCTACCACGCCGCGCAAGGTGACGACTCCATCTTGGGTGTCAATTTCGATACTGCCCTGTGCCTGCTTGCCCGGATCGTGCAATGGCAAGGCACCGTTGTTGGACCGGGCGTTGATGAAGTAGTCCTGAAACGTAGTGTCACCGAGCAGGAATGCAGCCAACGCGTCGCGCACGGCGCCGTCGCCGCGGCGTTCTCCCGGTATGACACGCAGGCGGTCTATGGTGCTCGATATTCCGTTCAGGGTGCGCGCGTGTTCCAGCGCGATTCGCTTTGCCACGATACTGCCGACCTCGCCGTCCAGGGTTACGTTGCCGTTGCAAAAAGCCAAGTGAATCGCGTCACGATGCACATTGAGGCGTGGTTCATGTTCCAGTGCCGCACGAATTTCGCTCAAAATCGTATCTTTTATGGGCATGATAGGACCTCTGGTAGATCTGTTTCGGGCCTGGATTTTCAGGACCAGGGAGCCTGGCTGTCGGCGGAGGCTTTTCTCCCATGAAGTAAAATGCCGTGGACCGGCTTTTGCGTTGAGTATTATTTGACGGCGCGTTCAATAGCGCCGCAATGCCTGCCCCGTTTAGCGGGCGTTTCTTTAAGGAATATATAAAAGGCATGGTACGGGCCTTGGTGCGCCGCAACAAGTGGTTGAAGAAGGGTCGGAATGGAATTACCCTAAATTTCGTGTAATAACCGGTGTTGCTGCCTGGTTGCCGGGTTTGATGAAAAAGCAGCCGCCGAGCTATGGTCGAAGGGCGCCGGATTTTCCATCTGGATAAAAAGGCAGTATGCTTTGCTATAAAGAAGGGGCATCTATTCCTTGAATTCTTGCGCATTGGTTCGCGCAAGGAGGTCATTATGGAGAATCGCTGGAGTCTGCGCACTGCCGCACATTTTGAGGTACGGGTGACACCGCCAGGGCGGTGTCCGTTTCGGGGGCGCGCCTACGACATCAGCCTGGGTGGCCTGTTTGTGACAAACGTGGATAACCTGCTGGAGCCGGATTCCGTCGTCGAGATCGATTTCGACCTCCAGAAAGACGGTGAAACGGTGCGTCACCGTATGCCGGCCCAGGTGGTGCACGTTTCAGAATTTGGTGCAGGCCTCATGTTCTGCAACTTTGATGCACGGGAAGTAAAAGCGATGCGCACGATGTTGTACGGGGCTGGTGCTCGCTGATTCGAACGCGACCTTTCCCGGTTGCCCAAGCACAGAAACCGAAGGAAATCCTGGAACTTGCCGTCCGCTCGCATGGTCGAAATTGCTTGTGACGAGCGAATGGGTGAGCATGACAGGCCGCTTGTCGGTTAAGCTGCGGCCAGCGCGCCCGATCGAATTGATCATGCAGACGCTGAATATCCGTAGGTGCTAGACTTCAGGTCTTAACTGACATGACAGTAATAACACTAAACTCTGACCTATTCACCCCCCGCAACCACAATAACCCGGGCGCCCCGGGCGAGTGCGGTGCCATTTCCAATCCAGGTTCTCAATAAGAGAAGAGTTCAAAATCGTGATCGAGCATAAGGAAGGGCAGAAAGCCCGCGGCCTTGCGGCCTGGTTGTTGTCCCAAATTCAATGTCGAGCTGCGTATCGTGGTGTCGCTGTTCTGCTTGTGATGAGCGTGCTGCTGCCAGGCGGGCCGGCTCTGGCCAACGAAAAAACATCGGTGTTCGAGCGCGGCGTGCTGCGCAGCACTTTAGCGAACGGCCTGAGAGTGGTGATTGTGCGCGACACACTCGCTCCGGTCGTAACAACCGAGCTCAACTATCTTGTCGGGTCCGACGAGGCGCCGGCAGGCTTTCCTGGCATGGCGCATGCCCAGGAACACATGATGTTTCGTGGCAGTCCTGGACTTTCCGCCGATCAGCTTGCCAGCATTACCGCTGAGATGGGCGGCATGTTCGACGCGGATACCCAGCAGGCGGTAACGCAATACTACTTTACCGTCCCCACCGAGGATCTGGATCTGGCATTGCACATCGAAGCCATCCGTATGCGGGGTGTGTTGGATTCCGAAGCGCTTTGGTCAAAGGAGCGCGGAGCCATTGAGCAGGAGGTGGCGCAGGATCTTTCCAATCCGCAGTACGTGTTCTATTCCAAGCTTCTCAAGACGATGTTCAAGGGCAGCCCATACGAGCACGACGCATTGGGTACGCGCGCGTCATTCAAGAAGACGACCGGCGCGATGCTTAAGAAGTTTCATGAAACGTGGTATGTGCCCAACAACGCGATTCTTATAATTGTCGGTGATGTCGAGCCGCATAAAACACTTCGTATGGTGCAGAAGTTGTTCGCGGACATCCCGGCGAAAACACTTCCGCCGAGACCGGCTGTGGATCTACAGCCATTTAAGCCCTCGACCCTAAACATGCCCACCGATCTGCCCTATGGTCTGGCGGTGATTGCTTTTCGCATGCCCGGTCTGAGTGATGCGGATTTTGCGGCATCGCAGGTACTTGCCGATGTGCTAAACAGCCAGCGCGGTACGCTGTACGCCATGGTACCGCACGGCAAGGCGTTGTATGCCGGATTTTCCCTGACCCAGTTCCCCAAATCCGGTGTGGGCTACGCGCTGGCAGCCTTCCCTAAGGGTGATTCTGGCCCCGTCCTAATAGAAAGGATTCAGAAGATTCTGACGGATGATCTTAAACATGGATTTTCCGCGGATCTGGTGGAAGCGGCAAAGCGCCGCGAGCTGGCATCGGCGGAGTTTGAAAAGAATTCGGTCGCCGGATTGGCAAGCGCCTGGTCGGACGCGCTCGCCGTCGAGGGGCGGCAGTCACCGGATGACGATCTGCAGGCGATTTCCCGTGTGACCGTGAAGGACGTAGACCGGGTCGCCCACAAATATATCATGCTGCAACATACGCTAGTGGCAGTCCTTACCCCGCAGTCATCCGGCAAACCGGTGGCATCGAAGGGGTTTGGCGGCAGAGAATCGTTTGCTGGCACAGAAACCAAGGCAGTCAAGTTGCCGGATTGGGCACAGCAGGCCTTGCGTCGCCTGAATGTGCCGAAATCTACGGTCGATCCGGTCGTATTTCATCTGCCGAATGGAATAGAGCTAATCGTCCAACCGGAAACCATCAGCAATACGGTTAGCGTGTTTGGCCACATCCGCAACCAGCCGGCGCTCGAAACGCCGCCTGGGAAAGAAGGTGCGGACGATGTTTTAGGGCAACTCTTTGGGTTTGGAACCGCCACCCTTAACCGCGTAGCTTTTCAGAAGGCGCTCGACGATATTGCGGCCAACGAGTCCGCCGGCACTGATTTTTCCCTGCAGGTCTTGACCAACAATTTCAATCGCGGCGTTGCGTTGCTTGCAGATAACGAATTGCATCCGGCACTGCCGGAGTCGGCGTTCAAGATTGTTCAACACCAGGTCGCGGGTTCCGTTGCCGGATTGCTCCAGAGTCCGGATTATCTGACCGGCCGTGCTTTGAGCACCGCGCTCTTTCCGCCAAAAGACCCGATGTTGCGCCAGGAAACACCCAAGTCGGTGATGGGGCTGAGCATTAAGGATGTCAGAGACTATTACCGCCACGTCTTCAGGCCCGATCTTACGACCATAGTGGTGATAGGAGATATCTCTCCTGCGGTTGCTCGGGATACCGTGGAAAAGTATTTCGGCAAATGGCAATCGGAAGGACCCAAACCACAAGTGCTTCTGCCACCGGTCCCTCTCAACAAACCATCGGTGACGCACGTGCCGGATTCGAGCCGGGTTCAGGATAGCGTGACTCTTGCGGAGAACCTTGGTTTGAGCCGGGCGAATCCCGACTATTATGCGCTGCAGTTAGGCAACCATGTTCTAGGTGGGGCGTTCTATGCCACACGCCTGTATCACGATCTGCGCGAGGAAAACGGATTGGTATATTACGTTTCCTCCTCTTTCAATGTAGATCAGACCCGGGCGATCTACGCCGTGGTATATGCATGTGACCCGCCGAATGTCTCGCGCGCGCGCAGTATTGTGGTGCGCGACCTTCGAGCTATGCAAAAGCAACTGGTAACGCCTCAGGAACTGCGGCGCGCCAAAGCATTGCTCCTGCGCGAGATTCCGCTTTCCGAATCCAGTCTTACTGGTATTGCCGAAGGCTTAATCGCGCGCGTGCGGCTGGATCTGCCTTTGGACGAGCCGACTCTTGCCGCCCATCGTTACCTCAAACTGACGGCGGCCGAAGTGCGGGCTGCGTATGCGCACTGGCTGACGCCGGCGAACCTGATTCAGGTAACTGAAGGACCTAATCCGCACTAGTCTGGAATGTGCCATCAGCTAGGACATTTTTGCCATGAAGATCTCATGGAGAATTGAGCTAATGATCCTGCGCAAAGGCTGGGCGGTGAATACCGCAATTGTGATCGGTGGAACCCCGAATCTGGCTGGCCCGTCCAGCTGTCAAATATTTGCGTCGAAGGCCAATGGCGCCAGTACTTTTTGATCAGGCAAGTAAATATTTTGTGACGACTGAGCACCTTTTGCGGCATGTCGCTTGTGCCAGCGCGAGACCCCTTGCGGTCGAAAAAGTCATCATCCGTAGCACGCACCGCCCGCCCGAGCGGTGCGTGTGAGGTCTGTAATCCCGCGCACGAGCTTGCATAGACCAAGGCCAGTTAAAGGCGCACCACGTTCATTGGCGATATGCCAGGGCAGGGCCGCTCTGTCGCAGGGACGTCCAAGGCATCTCGTATTACGGAATCCCGGAAAGGTATCCTGCCACCTCATGCATCTCGGTCTGGGTCAGGGAACCGGCTATCGAGTTCATCATCATGCCCTGCCGCCTGCCTGAGGCGAAATCGCGGAGTTGCCGGATCAGGTAGGCCGCATGTTGTCCGTTTAGTTTGGGGATGGAGCCCATCATTCCGCCGCCCATCATTCCGCCGCCCATCATGGACTTGGCACCCGAGGTGCTGTGGCACATCTCACAGGCGGGTGTCGCCCCGCTGTTCGCTCCGTGATAGAAAATGCGCCGTCCGGCGACAGTGCTGGCCTCGTTCCCGACCCGGTCCGGGCGGAGCTTTTGGTGCGAATAAAAGTTTGCGGTATCGGTCATCTCTGTGTCGGTCAGGCCGGTTGCAATTGTCGACATGATCTTCGATCGACGCCCTCCTGCCTTAAACGCCCGCAGCTGCCCGTAAAGATAGGTGGCACGCTGGCCCGCAAGCTTCGGGAACGCGGGGTTGGTACTGTTGCCCTGTGCGCCGTGGCAGATCGCACACTTACCGGAGGCGATTTCGCGACCGCGTGCCATATCGCTGCTCCCGCTGGTTTTGGGATAGGCCGCTGTTGTGGAAGCGATCATGGCGCTAAGCGTGATCGCCAAAACTATCAAACCTTGTGATATCACATCTCGTTTCATTTCTGCTCCACCTTTTGATATTGCTATACCGAGAAGCGATCGCCGCAGAAAGGCTTGCGACCGACGTCCACGCGGTACTGGCGCCTTACTCTTCCAGGTCCCGCTTTTTCTGCTTGAACTCCTCCTTGCCGATCTCCCCGCGTGCGTAGCGCTCCTCGAGCAGATCCATCGCGCGGTGACCTGAATACCGATTCCCTGAATGCTGTTCCCTCAGTGACCAGCTTCCAAGAAGCCATTTCACCAGCAGCGCGATCACGAGAATCACAACACCCCAGTAGAGCAGCATATGCAGCAGACCGAAGCCCCACCACCATCCTGAAGCACAACTTCCTGGATAACCCCACATCATAAAGCACCTCCATTCTAATTCATGCCCGTCCCCGCGCGCCGCATGGTTTGCGACGTGCGGGTCATGGATCATTAATCATCGAACTCCAAGGTTGTTCGACATGCTAGATCTCTCAGGCACGCCGTTTACCGATCCATCAAATAGCCATGTGCGCGCCAGCAGTCGTAGACGTTCATAACCGCAGGTTTGTCCATCAGTTTGCCGTGCGCCTTGAAGCACGCCTCCATCTTTGCCATATCCGCCGAAGAGCTTCCGTCCGGCGACGGGGCAGCGAAGGCGATCGCGGACACAAAAGCCAAAGCAAGCGTTGTGATAGAAACGATCGATAAGAAACGTGATTTCATAAAACACCTCCAGTGTCTTGGATCTCGGGATTTGACACTCACCGTCTGCGTGGCCGAGGATGAAACCCCGCAGTTGGACACAGGATGATCGCTTCAAGACAGCTTAGCGGTACCCCTGAGCCATCTCGGCGGATTATTTCGCAGTCTTTACCGGCTCGATCCGCGTGACGACATAGTGATCATCCCGCTTTTCCAGCCAGAACCTGACTTTTTCGCCAGCCTTTAGCGACTTGGTTACCGCCTTATCCGCAACCGGAAACGTCATTGTCATACCTGGCCATCCAAGTCCGGTAATCGGTCCGTGCGTGATGTTGACCTCGCCGCGCGCTATTTCCACGCGGTTGATCCGTCCGGATGCCGGGTAGGTATCCGCCGCCTGCGCAGCGAGGGAAAGGAACGCAATGACAACAGAAATCACAATGGAACGGCTGACGGCCTTCATGTTTAACTCCTTGCAAAGATGAGGAAGAATGGGGGTTCTCGTATGCCAGAGTTCGTCGCCGTGATCCAGAAGGCGCCGGCGCGAATCCTTGCCAGCCCAAAAGCGGGAGCAGTCGCGCCAAGGACGTCGCGCGCGGCCCACGGTATCCATGAATCCACTTGCATGTTTCATGGGCGTTTCTCCGCCCGCACGAGGTCATGCCGTCGCCAGAGCAGGTAAGCGGCCGGAATTACGGCAAGTGTGAGTACAGCGACGCTCAGCATGCCGCCCACCATCGGTGCGGCGATCCGCTGCATCGCCTCGGAGCCAGTGCCGTGAGTCCACAAGACAGGCAGCAGCCCAGCGATGATCGCAGCATTGGTCATGGCGATCGGTCGGATACGCAGCAGCGCACCTTCGATAATGGCCGCGCGCAAGTCGGCGGGGGTGAGTGGCTCATCGCGCGCCGCGCGCATTTCAGTGCGGCGCGCCAACGCCTGATCAAGATAGGAAAGCATGACCACGCCGATTTCTGTGGCGACTCCACCAAGCGCAATGAATCCCACCGCCACTGCGACAGACAAGTTGTAGCCGAGCAGATATAGCAGCCACAGACCGCCGACCAGAGCAAGCGGCAGGGTAGCGACAATGATCAGTACCTCTGCGGCGTTGCGGAAGTTGATGTAAAGGAGTACGAGAATGATGCCAAGCGTAAAAGGAATCACGAGCTTCAGGCGCGCGAGCGCGCGCTGCATGTACTCGTACTGCCCGGTCCAGGTAAGTGTGTAGCCGGGCGGCAACGTGATCTTTGCGGCCACGGCCTTCTGCGCTGCAGAAACATATGAGCCGATGTCGCGACCGCGGAAGTCGATATAGGTCCAGCCGGATAGACGCGCGTTTTCGCTGCGGATCATGTCCGGGCCGTTCTCGACGCGCACATCGGCCACTTCCTCCAGGCGTACCGGCAGCCCGCTGGGCGTGATGATTGGCAGATTCCGCAGCCTCCCAAGCGAATCACGCAACCGCCGCGGATAGCGCACGATCACGGGATAACGCTCGCGACCTTCAACTGTTTCTGTCACGGTCATCCCGCCCACTGCGGTCGCGATGGTGTCATCGATGTCGGCGACATTGAGTCCGAAGCGCGCAGCACGGCGTCTTTCGATGTGTACATCTACATAGCGCGCGCCAGTCAGCCGCTCGGAGTAGACCGAGGTTGTACCGGGAACGGTACCGATCACGCTTTCAAGCTCGCGGCCGATCGTATCGAGGGTCTCGAGCGACGGGCCGGTGACCTTGATTCCGACGGGTGTGCGGATGCCGGTTGTCAGCATGTCAATGCGGGTCTTGATAGGCATGACAAACACGTTGGATAGTCCCGGGAAATTGACGAGCGCAGTCATCTCCTGGATGAGCTTCTTCGTGGTCATGCCGCGTCGCCACTGGGATTTTGGTTTCAGCTGGATCACGGTCTCAAACATAGAGAGCGGCGCCGGATCGGTTGCGGTCTGCGCGCGACCAGCCTTGCCGAAGACGCTTTCGACCTCGGGCACAGTTTTAAGGAGACGGTCCGTTTGCTGCAAGAGCTGCTGCGCCTTGCCCGGAGAGAGGCCGGGAAGGGTCGTTGGCATGTAGAGCAGGGTGCCTTCATCCATGTTCGGCATGAACTCGCTCCCGAGCCTCGTCAACGGCACAGCACCGAGGGCGATCAAGACCGCGGCGATCGCCAGGACAGTCCTGGGGTGGGTGAGCACGGCATCGAGAAACGGTCGGTAGAGCTTGTGCAGCCAGCGGTTGAGCGGGTTCGCGTGCTCCGCTCGCAGGCGCCCGCGTATGAGGTAACCCATCAGCACCGGCACGAGCGTCACTGAAAGTCCGGCTGCTGCCGCCATGGCGTAGGTTTTGGTGAAAGCGAGCGGAGCAAACAGGCGTCCCTCCTGTGCCTGAAGCGAGAACACCGGCGCAAAACTCACGGTGATAATGAGCAGCGAGAAGAACAACGGCGGACCCACCTCTTCGGCGGCCTGACGCACGGCCGCCCAGCGATTTTTGTCGTTTACCTTTTCGCGTTCGAAATGCTTGTGCACGTTCTCGATCATGACGATGGCGGCGTCCACCATTGCACCGATGGCGATGGCAATGCCGCCGAGCGACATGATATTGGCGCTGATACCCTGCGCGTGCATGACCATGAATGCGACGAGCACCCCGACAGGCAGCATTATGATCGCGACCAGCGCCGAGCGCAGATGGAACAGGAATGCGAGGCACACGAGCATCACAACAATAAATTCCTCGATCAGCGTGTGCCGCAAGTTTCCAACGGCGCGTTCGATGAGGCCGGAGCGATCATAGGTGGGAACGATCTTGACGCCCGCGGGCAGATGCGCGGCAAGGGTGGCGAGTTTGGCTTTGACCGCCTGGATGGTGGCAAGCGCATTCTGCCCCTGGCGCATGACGATGATTCCGCCAACGACCTCGCCCTGACCGTCGAGATCTGCGATTCCCCGGCGCATCTCGGGACCGAGTCGGATGTTGGCGACGTCCTGCAGGCGGATCGGAACGCCGTTGCCATCGATGCCCAGCGGAATAGTGCGCAGGTCGTGAAGATTGTGGATGTAGCCATCGGTGCGCACCATGTACTCGGCCTCGCCCATTTCGATCACCGATCCGCCGGTTTCCTGGTTGGCATTTTTGATTGCCATGCGTATTTCAGGCAGAGTCAGGCGATAAGCGCGCAGACGGTCGGGATCGACGATCACCTGATAGGTTTTGACCATGCCCCCCACGGTCGCAACCTCGGCTACCCCCGGTACGGTGCGCAGCTCGTATTTGAGGTACCAGTCCTGGATCGTCCGCAGCTGCGCCAGATCGTGCTTTCCGCTGCGGTCAACCAGGGCGTACTCGTAGATCCAGCCCACGCCCGTGGCATCCGGCCCGAGCTCGGCCCGAGCGTCACGCGGTAGCCGCGGCATGACTTGCGAGAGATACTCGAGCACGCGCGAGCGTGCCCAGTAGAGATCGGTGCCATCCTTGAACACGATATACACGAACGAGTCTCCGAACATGGAGTAGCCGCGCA
>JAJXUF010000263.1 GCA_021783175.1 Pseudomonadota bacterium | reverse complement strand
TTGTGGCGCTTCCGCAAGGCCGTCGCCGGGTCGGGCGAAACGCGCGTCGGCCGGCTGACTGCGCTCGCTGGCGGCGGGTACTTCCTCGTGTGGACCGTGTTCGGAATGGCCGCCTATCCTCTGGGCGTTGCGCTGGCGGCGGTGGAGATGCAACAGCCGGGGCTGGCGCGTGCCGTGCCGATGGCTGTCGGCATGGTCGTCCTGATCGCCGGTGCACTCCAGTTCAGCGCATGGAAGACGCGCCACCTCGCCTGCTGCCGCCATCTGCCCGGTTACTGCCGCACGCTGCCGGCGTCCGCTGGCACGGCCTGGCGATACGGCTTGCACCTTGGTCTCCATTGCAGCCGCTGCTGTGTCGGCCTGAATGCGATCCTGCTGGCAGCCGGTGTCATGGACCTTCGCGTGATGGCTGTCGTGGCGTCAGCCATCACGCTCGAACGTCTCGCACCGGCCGGCGAGCGCGTCGCCCGAGTCATCGGGGCTGTTGCCGTCGGAGCAGGTTTGTTTCTGATCGTGCGTGCAGCCGGGTTGCTGCAGTGAAAACTACAAGATCAGGGCCGGCATTTGTACATCTTGAAAGCCCGCTTGCCGTATTCAGACGAGTCACCCTTCACGACCGTATCTGCCCCCGCATCAACGGCTTCGTTGCGAGCCAACTGAAACAGATTTGCTTCCACGTCCTTTTCAATTCGATATTTGGAAAAGACGCTGACGATAACAGTCCCCTTGGACTGACAACTACCCACCTGGTTTGCTTCCGCCAGAGTCACTTGATCCGCTCCTTCGTGCACCCCGATGAAGATATTGTTTGCACATCCGCTCAACCCCGCAAACAGCGGCACGATGAAAGCGATAGCTGATATTCCTTTTTTAAACTGCATGACAAACTCCCGATAGTCGCTTCAAAAATTGTTCCATCCGATATGAATGCTGGACGGCAATGCCGTTAACCAGAATGCACGTCAACAGCATCGCGGCGCACTTTATAGCAAATTGGACGGAGACATTGGAGAAAGATGGATGACTTAATGTAGGTGTGGCCGTGTCTTGAGTGGCGGCTTTCGTGCAGTCTGATAACTCGGTATGATTGCCGAAACCGGCCAAAAACAGCCCCTCATGTCCCGAACCTGCAAGGTCCGCATAGAACACAAATCAGACGTTTTGAATCCCCATGCAGCAGTCTGGTTGTTGGCTGATTTTCGTCTGATTGCCGCCCTTGCTCTATAATTAGGAGGGCTATCATCAAGGAACACCGTTACCTATTCCAATCTTTTTTACGGCTTGTCATGAGAGATGATTCATCCGTACTTGCGTAGATTGGCGCTGTTCAATTTATTGCGCTTTGCACTTTGGGCCGTGCCCTATTTGCTTGTGGGCTGTATCCCTGCGCCGCTAGGTAAGTACTACAAACCCAGCGTCGCTGACATTCCAAGCCAATACAGTGGTAATGAATGTCATGGCATGGCTGGAGCGCCAGCCATCATGGAATTCCCCTTGGCGCCGGGCATACAGGCGCGCGTCGATGCTATACGTGTTCAAGGTGCAAGCGAGACTTCCGGGCGCGTGTTGCACATCGAAATCGAACTTCCACTCGGCAATGATATACAGTTCACCAGTCCCACGGCAAAAATCCGCGAGGACGACAATGGAGTTTGGCAAGCTCTTCCGATGGAGGTTACTTTGTCGGCGGCAGTACGAACAGGCGGCCGGGTTCGGATGGCCGACATCGCACCAAGCCTAGTCCAGGCCATTGACCCGAACGATTTTTATGCAAACGCCACGCTCGACTACTCCCTGCCGAATTACGTACCCGAACAGATTACGATGACCCTGCCGGGCATTCGAATTGACGGTGGGAACATTATTGCCCCTGCTCGCTTCGAGGCACATTCCAAACAACGTGAACCGACTTACAAGGGAGAGTACCGGGATAATTGGTCCTTGATTTACACGACCCCGGAATCTCAAGCCAGGCTTGAGAAGAGATTATCGAACTGCGCAGCTAAGGGATCCTCGGGTACTGCGAATGAGCGTTGCAAATACCTGTACGGCTTCGATGAGGGCGGCTTCGTTCGCACGCTCGACCCATTTTCAGTATCCGGACGCTGGTATGTATTCCGGCCTGGCTTGCCTTTTAACGGCGAGTTGAAACTCGAATATCACCATCCAATGGACTGGGAGTTCGTCAGCGACACTCTGAGTCTGCAGGACGATAACGGTAAATCGAATGCTATTTCATTGAATAGCATGTCCCTATACTTTCACTACGTGATTCCGCTTGATACGCCGTTGCATGGCGTCAACAGACCACCAAGCAAAACCAAACTGGAGATTAACGGAAACCTAGGAACTTCCGAGGCAAGTCGTTACCAAGTGCAACTGCCAGCCCTGCGAGTGAACGGGAAACTGTACGACTTGCCTCGAATCGATCTGGAAAAGCATCTGTTTGATTTTGGTATAGAACCGTTCAATTGCTGATTTCCCAAGCGGTATTGCATCGGGCTTATGCAATAAGCCAATGAAACAGAAATTTCAAATGGACATAGTCACTGGCCGTAGAAATTGCGTTGCTGCCTATGACGGCTTCGAGGCGATAGCGGTCGTCCGCCCAGAGTAGCTCTTATTCCGCTTCGGGTTAATTTCTGCAGTCCAACATTGTCCGCTTTCACGCAATTAATTTTCCAACCGCACAGGTGTGAGGCAGCAAAACCGATTGCAGCAATCTGAGAGATCGCGTCAGATCATTTCCCAGTTAATACAGCATGAAGAACGACCGTCGTTCACTCCGCCGTTAACTCCGCCCACTCTGCATCGGTAAACACGCGCGACCTCGTGTGAAATGCCTTGCCCTCTGGCCCCTCCAGCGAAAACGTGCCGCCGCGTCCCTCGATCACGTCGATGATCAGCTGGGTGTGTTTCCAGTATTCGTATTGCGACTTGCTGATGTAAAACGGGCAACCGCCGATCTCGCCCAGGTATTCGTCTCCGGCACCGATGGTGAGCTCGCCGGGCAGGTAGCAGTTGGCAGCGCTGTTGTCGCAACAGCCACCTGACTGGTGGAACATCAACTCTCCGTGTTTCTGTTTCAGCAACGCGATCAGTTCGAGTGCAGCCTCCGTCGCGATCACTTTTTCAACCATGATTTCAGTCTCCAAAAAATACGGGGCGGTTGCCCGCCCCGTTACGAAATCAGAAGTAGCAATCCATTAAGCGGCTACCAAATCATTCGTCACACCGGCACAGGCCGGTGTCCAGTCAGGTAATGCACTGGATTCTGGCAAACCCTCACCTCAATCCTCTCCCGAAGGGAGAGGAGGCGATTGCTCTTTCCCCCTCTGGGGGAAAGTTGGATAAAGGACTGGCCGGAATGACGACATCTTTTTATTTGAGGCAAGCTCCACTCAGAAGAAGCCCAGTTTCTGCTCGCTGTAGCTCACCAGCAGGTTCTTGGTTTGCTGGTAGTGGTCGAGCATCATCTTGTGCGTTTCGCGTCCGATACCGGATTCCTTGTAGCCGCCAAATGCCGCACCGGCTGCGTAGTCGTGGTAGCAGTTGGTCCAGACGCGGCCGGCCTTGATGGCGCGGCCCATGCGATAGGCCACGTTGCCGTTGCGGCTCCATACGCCCGCGCCGAGTCCGTACAGGGTGTCGTTGGCGATCGCCAGCGCATCTGCCTCGTCCTTGAATGTGGTCACGGCCAGCACCGGCCCGAAGATCTCTTCCTTGACCAGGCGC
>JAJXUF010000262.1 GCA_021783175.1 Pseudomonadota bacterium | reverse complement strand
TCTATCGGGGAGAGAAAAAACCGCAGGTGCAGCTTTCTGGATTTAACTTTGGCCTGCCGCGCCGCAAAGGACTGGAGAATTTCAAGAATTCTCTGTTGCTGCTTGTTGCGCGCTGCTTCCGGGATAATCAGGCCTGCAAGTTCGCGGGGGGCAACGACTGGTTCGGCATCTTCCATCTCGCCGAGCTCTTCAAGCTCTGTTGCCGTGAATGAAGCCTGCTCGGGGCCGCGCCGACCGAGAATGAAGACTTCGCGTACCCGGCTTTTGCGCAGGGCGTCCAGAGCGTGTGCGGCGATGTCTGTCTTTTCAAGCTCGGCGGGTGTTCGCAGCAGGATCCGTGCGGCATCCAGAGCCACATTTCCATTTCCCACCACCGCAACGCGCGACACCGACAGATCGATCTTTGCATGACGGTAATCCGGATGTCCGTTGTACCAGCCGATAAAGACTGTTGCGGGGGTGCAACGCGGAATGCCTTCCCCCGGAATGCCGAGTCGGCGGTCAGCCTCGTTGCCCACGGCATAGACGATCTGATGGTAGTGCTGGCGCAAGTCATCCACTGTCAGGTCCGACCCGAGGCGGACATTTCCAAAGAATCTGAATGTGGGACGTGCAGCAGTCTTTTCGTAAACGCGGGTGACGGCCTTGATATTCTGATGGTCCGGTGCGACGCCTCCACGTACGAGACCATAAGGGGTTGGGAGACGGTCGAACATGTCGACATGTACAATTTCATCGGTGCGTTTGAGGAGCGCCTCTGCAGCGTAAAAACCGGAAGGACCGGAACCGATTATCGCGACACGCATGATTTTCTCCACAGTCCGAATAAAGCGCAACGTTTGTTACTGTATCAGTGTTATGCGATGCCAGCGCACGGGTGAAGTACTCGTATGGCGCGTCAACCCTATTTGAACCATTTGTTCATTGATGCCAGCAATTTATCAATCAAGCCGGCACGTGCGAGTATGAAAAACAGGATTATGCCCAGAATGATTCCTATTCCGAACGCTTGGGCAGTCGGGTTCATGATTTACCTCCTTTGGATTTGGCGTTGAACCAAGCGCGCAACCTGTACGGATCCGCTAACGGAACCGCCATGACGTTCTATCAAAATATTGTCACGACCTTGTTCCGATTGATATATGCCAGAGCCCAGGCGCCGATTGTCAATGCACATGCAATGATTTTCGCGATGAGCGAATTGATGATCAGTACATTCAACAGCATTATTGCGGTGAACGCGGTGATATTAAACGCGATGATCATGTAGATGATCACCATTGGCAGTTTGAACATGTAGCTCTCCTTTCACTTTTTATAACACAATATGTATTTTGATTCTTACGTTTCAAGATTTATCCAAATACCCAACCGATTTGGTCTGACGGACTTCAGGATGAGATGCGATTATGGCCATCGCCGGTATTCATTCCCTTGATGAGCAATGTCAATGGGAAGGGAGAAAATGTATACATGCTAGTGACGGCCTACCAATAATATCGTACTATTTTTCGTGTTCCTTCCATGCAGGCGCGTTTCTGGCCGGATATGAAAGCGCAATTCTCGATCGTCAAAGGAATGCACTAGGTCGTAAATGTGTCTGGATACGACAGAGACTTTAGTCTTACCCTTTCGGGCCATGTGGTTGTCACGTATTGCTGATAGAATGCCTATTATGTGTGTTGGCATACCCATGCAGGTCATCGAAGTCGACGGCGCATTTGCCTGGTGCGAAGGCCGCGGGCGGCGTGAGCGGCTGAATGCGCTTCTGCTGGAAGCGCTGTCGCCAGGCGATTGGGTGTACGCAACGCTGGGACATGCACGCGAGATAATCACCTTCCAACAAGCCGACGAGATCAATCTGGCGCTCGATGGTCTTGCCGCCGCCTTGCAGGGCGCAACCAATCTGGATGCCTACTTCCCCCTATCTTCAGCCGCTTCAATATTGCCATCCCTTCCGCTTAAGCCGGAGCAGACAGCATGAGGATACTTGTTCTTGGAATTGGCAACACGTTACTCGCGGATGAGGGGGTTGGCATCGTTGCCATGAACGAACTGGAGGCGCGATTCGGCACAAGCAATGAAATTGAATTTATCGATGGCGGCACGCTGTCATTTACGCTGGCGGCACCGATCAGCGAATGTGACGCATTGCTGGTGATCGATGCAGCCGAACTGGGCGAGTCGCCGGGAACCGCACACAGCTTCGAGGGTGACGCCATGGATCGTTTTCTCGGTCAGAACCGGAAGAGCAGCGTTCATGAAGTGGGGTTGCTCGATCTGCGCGCCATCTCGCTCCTGACCGGATACTGGCCGCGACAGCGCGCGCTGATAGGGGTTCAGCCGGCTTTTGTCGGATGGGGAGATACGCTGACACCCAGGGTCGCGGCGGCTCTGCCGGAAATATGCGGTACTGCATCTGAAATCATCGGGCGTTTCGCAAGGAATCGGTCACAACAGCTACCTATGGGATGAGTTGAGTAAGCAAAATCGGTCGCGCGAAATTTCTCGCATATTCCGTGGTTCATTGAACGCAGGGAGTTGACATGAAAAATACGCAGAAAACGAAGTTATTGCCCGGAACAGTAGGTGAAGGTTTGGCGCAGCGCGGAGTCACCCGCCGCGAATTTCTCAAGTACTGCACCTCGTTGGCGGCATTGTTGGCGCTGCCCCCGGCGATGGCCGGCGTGATGGCAGAGGCTATCAGCAAAGCGCGGCGGCAATCGGTGATCTGGCTCTCGTTCCAGGAATGCACCGGCTGTACGGAATCCATCACGCGCTCGCATTCGCCGACGCTGGAAAACCTGATCTTCGACATGATCTCCCTCGATTATCACCATACGCTGCAAGCCGCCTCGGGAGAGGCTGCCGAGCATGCCCGCTTGCAGTCGATGAAGGACAACGAGGGCAAATACCTGTTGATCGTGGACGGCTCGATCCCGATGGGTAACCCGGGCTATTCCGCGATCGCCGGCATCAGCAATTACGACATGCTGGTGGAAACTGCCAAGGGCGCGGCTGCCATCGTCGCCGTGGGAACGTGCGCGACTTACGGCGGCATTCCCATGGCCGATCCCAATCCGACGGGCGCCGTTCCGGTGAGTGATATCGTCAAGGACAAACCGATCATCAACGTGCCCGGTTGTCCGCCCATCCCTGTGGTGATGACCGGTGTTCTGGCCCACTTCCTGACTTTTGGCGGGATACCCGAACTCGATGCACTGGGGCGGCCCAAATCGTTCTACGGCGAGACCATCCATGATCGCTGCTATCGCCGCCCATTCTACGATCAGGGCAAGTTCGCGGAGACTTTCGACGATGAGGCGGCGCGGAATGGCTGGTGCCTGTTCAAGCTGGGTTGCAAAGGGCCGGTGACCTACAATGCCTGTGCGACGACGAAGTGGAATGACGGAACCAGTTTCCCGATCGAATCCGGTCACGGCTGCATCGGCTGCTCGGAGCCCAAATTCTGGGACGCAGGCCCGTTCTACAAGGCATTGTCGATGCCGGTATCGGCGACAACTGCGATGCTGGGGGCTGCGGCCGCGGCGGGAGCCGTGGCTGGTGTGGCGATCACGTGGCACAATCGAACGACCAAGGCTGCGGCCAAAACGGCGCACGAAAATGTCACAGTGCACGATCTGACGCGGGAGGAAAAATGAACCATCTCGATCTCCTGACTTTCGCGCGAGGCAGCGCGTTGAACTGGGCTCTGATGTTGTTTGCGGCAGGTATCGTATTGCGCC
>JAJXUF010000261.1 GCA_021783175.1 Pseudomonadota bacterium | reverse complement strand
GCGTTCTTTTGTGCGATCAGCGCGTTGGTGTTGGCGGGGTTGCCGACGACCAGCACCTTGACGTTGCGCGATGCAACTTCGTTCAGTGCTTTGCCCTGTACGGAGAAGATGGCGCCATTGGCTTCCAGCAGATCCTTGCGTTCCATGCCTTTACCACGAGGACGCGCACCGACCAGCAGCGCGACTTCAACGTCGCGGAATGCGACGCGCGGATCATCGGTGGTAATCACTTGCTTGAGCAGGGGGAATGCGCAGTCATCCAACTCCATGGCCACGCCATTCAATGCCTGTTGTGCGGGGGCGATATCCAGCAGTTGCAGAATGATTGGCTGGTCGCGACCGAGCATGTCACCATTAGCAATACGGAACAATAGGTTGTAACCGATTTGGCCTGCTGCGCCGGTGACTGCAACGCGGATGGGTGCTTTCATGGTGACCTCATTAGGAGTTGAAAAACAAATTATAAATCCAGATATTGTCAATGGATTATTAAATATTCAGAAGTGAATTATAAATTTTGATTACGCCGCAATCTTTGCTGGCTTAAATCCTTTTCACCCACCAAGTGTAGGAGTACGATTGCGTCCTTGGAATTTGGTTGTGGAAGAAATCAATGAACAAAATAATTAAACGCCGCCCCAAGCATCTCGCACTACACAAGATTCAATTTCCCCTCCCCAGTTATGTCTCCATTCTTCATCGCGTCAGCGGAGCGGTTCTATTTCTTTGCCTGCCGCTGTTATTGCTGTTGTTCGACCAAAGTCTGCGCTCGATCGAGACTTACACCAATCTGACCGAATATCTGGCGCATCCCTGGGTGAAACTGCCCCTGTTGGGCTTGATGTGGGCGTTTCTGCATCACTTCTGCGCCGGGCTGCGCTATTTGGCGATCGATCTGCATCTGCTGCCGACGCTCGCGCTGGCGCGCAGCAGCAGCAAATGGGTGTTGGCCGTGAGTTTGTCGTTGACCGTCCTGTTGGGAGTGAAGCTATGGTAAATCGTATTTTGACCGGCGCGCATTACGGTCTGCGCGACTGGCTGGTGCAGCGAATTACCGCCGTGGTGATGGCAATCTATGCCGTGATTGTCGCCGTTTATTTGCTGATACAACCTTCATTCGGTTATGACACATGGGCCGAGCTGTTTACCGGCAATGTGATGCGCACCTTCTCCATGCTGTTCCTGCTGAGTCTGTTTTATCACGCATGGATCGGCGTGCGGGATATCGTGATGGATTATGTGAAGCCGGCAAGCATCCGCCTGTTGATTCATGTGTTGGTCATTCTTGCACTGGTTCTTTACACGATCTGGTCGGTGCAGATTCTTTGGGGACTTTAATGGCATTGGCGAAAAGAACTTTCGATGTGGTGGTGGTGGGAGCCGGCGGCGCCGGGATGCGTGCTGCGCTGACTTTGTCGGAGGCCGGGCTCAAAGTCGCGGTTCTGTCCAAAGTATTCCCCACGCGTTCTCATACAGTCGCGGCGCAGGGCGGTATCGCGGCTTCACTGGGGAACGTCAATGAAGACAACTGGCACTGGCATATGTACGACACGGTGAAAGGGTCGGACTATCTGGGCGACCAGGATGCCATTGAATATATGTGTCGCGCCGCCCCGGAAGTGGTGTACGAACTCGAACATTTCGGCATGCCGTTCGACCGGTTGGACAGCGGCAAGATATACCAGCGCCCGTTCGGCGGTCACATGCAGGATTACGGCAAGAATCCGGTGCCGCGCGCTTGTGCTGCGGCAGACCGCACCGGTCATGCATTGTTGCATACGCTGTATCAGCAGAACGTACGGGCGAATACGAATTTCTTTGTCGAGTGGATGGCGCTTGACCTGATCCGCGACCAGGACGGCGACGTGCTGGGCGTGGTGGCGATGGAGATCGAGACCAGCGAGGTAATGATCCTGCAGGCACGTGCCACCCTGTTTGCCACAGGCGGAGCCGGTCGTATCTTTTCGGCAAGCACCAACGCCTATATCAATACCGGGGACGGACTCGGCATGGCGGCACGCGCGGGTATTCCGCTGGAGGACATGGAATTCTTCCAGTTCCATCCGACCGGAGTGCATGGCTCGGGAGTGCTTATTACCGAAGGCGTGCGAGGGGAGGGCGGTTATCTGGTGAACAAGGATGGCGAGCGCTTCATGCCGCGTTACGCGCCAACCGCCAAGGACTTGGCCAGCCGCGATGTGGTGTCGCGCGCCATGGCTACCGAGATCAAGGAAGGACGAGGCTGTGGTCCGCACGGCGATCACGTCATGCTCAAGCTGGATCATCTGGGAGACGAGGTGATACGTCACCGTCTGCCGGGCATCCGCGATATCGCCCTCAAGTTTGCGCATGTCGATCCGTCCAAAGCGCCGATCCCGGTAGTGCCTACCGCGCATTACATGATGGGTGGTATCCCGACCAATTATCGCGGACAGGTCGTGGCGCCGCACGGTACGGCGCCGGAAGACGTCGTGCAGGGTTTCTACGCGGTAGGCGAATGTGCCTGTGTATCGGTGCATGGCGCGAACCGTCTGGGCTGTAATTCGCTGCTGGATCTGATCGTGTTCGGACGCGCCGCCGCGCGGCAAATCATCGAGGACTTGAAGAACAATCCGAATCCCAAGCCGTTGCCTGCCGATGCAGCGGATCGACCGCTGGCACGCCTGGCGCGGTTGGAAAACCAGAAAAACGGCGAAAGGGTTGCGGATGTCGGCGATTCAATGCGCAGGGTGATGCAGGCGCATTGCGGCGTATTCCGTTTCCCGGATCTGCTGGCAGAAGGTGTGACCAAAATCCGCGAAGTGGCCGAGCGCGTGCGCAACACCGAAATCACGGACAAGAGCAAAGTGTTCAATACCGCACGTATCGAAGCCTTGGAACTGGATAACCTGATTGAGGTTGCGCAAGCCACGATGACCGCTGCCGAGGCACGCAAGGAAAGCCGCGGTGCCCATGCACGGGAAGACTTCTCTGAGCGCGATGACAAAAACTGGCTGAAACATTCTCTGTACTACAGCGAGGGGTATCGGCTCGACTATAAACCTGTGCACTTGAAACCGCTGACGGTGGAATCGTTCCCGCTCAAGGCACGCGTGTATTGATGAAACAACTAACCAATCCGCCGGGCTGTCAAGAACGACAACCGGGTGGCTGGTTATAGGAGCCAGGCAATGAAATTCAGAATTTACCGTTACAACCCCGATACCGACACTGCACCTTACATGCAGGACTTCGAGCTGAGTCTGGAAGCGGGCGATGCCATGCTGCTGGATGCACTTATGCTGCTGAGGCAACAGGACGACAGTATCGGTTTCCGCAAATCCTGCCGCGAAGGCGTGTGCGGATCGGATGCGATGAATATCAACGGACGCAACGGCCTGGCTTGTATCACGGCGCTTTCTTCGCTTAAGCAGCCGATAGAGATACGTCCGCTGCCGGGGCTCCCGGTCATTCGTGATCTGATCGTGGACATGACGCAGTTCTTCAAGCAGTACCACTCGATCAAGCCTTATCTGGTGAACAACGATCCGCCGCCGGAAACGGAGCGCCTGCAATCGCCGCAGGATCGCCTGGAGCTGGACGGTTTGTACGAATGCATCCTGTGCGGCTGCTGTTCGACTTCCTGTCCGTCGTTCTGGTGGAATCCGGACAAATTCGTCGGCCCGGCGGGGCTGTTGCAGGCGTATCGTTTCATCGCCGATACGCGCGATCAGGATACTGCCGCGAGACTGGACAATCTGGAAGATCCTTATCGCCTG
>JAJXUF010000068.1 GCA_021783175.1 Pseudomonadota bacterium | reverse complement strand
GCAAGAGATACCGGCCTGTGATCGGCGGTATGGGGATGCTGCCCTCTCTGACGCCAAAACCACTCCGCCGGTGGCAGTTGGCGCAGGCCGCGTCCGCGCCTTCCATGCGAATGCCACCCTCGCGGTACGCCACGAGGGGTGCCCCCGAGTCCAGAATGCCACGTTTGTAGATTGTCTCGCCCGAATTTACGGTCGAATCTGCGTGCGCATAATCCGCTAGGAGAACCAATGCGACAAACAGGACAGCCACCGCGCCTGGGCATACTGAAGCTGCTACGCGTGGAAACTTGAACATGCGAAGGATACACATGACCATGGCACCAGTCACTATTGAGCCGTCCTCGAGCCGGGCACAGATTGCGTACTGTTGCCCGGACTCTGGGCAAACGCCGAATCGGCCGCCTGACGGCTGCGCCTGGGCGAGTTGATGCCGGCTGCAGCCATGCTGCGCCTTCCCGGCACACCGGACAGGGCGAACATCCGATCTTCCAGTGGCAGATTCAGTGAGACTTTGTCTATCACCAGTTTTTCCGTAGCCTTGCCAGTATCCGCGCCGCTTTCGATCACGAGCGGTATCTGCAGTCCCTCAATCGTCTGGTAGTTGCGGTAATACACCGCCACCGCGCCCGGCTGGCCAAATTTGTTGCGGAACACGCGATCGTATTTGATGTCCAGGAATGTCTTGGCGTCGACCCACACATGGTGGCTGTTGCCGGAGGGCAACCTGACGCTCAAGCGATATGCCTTGCGCCCTTCAACTTCGTCGACGCCATCCAGCGCAACCGCGACGCCCTTGGCTTGATAATCAATGAGCGGCCCGTCGATGACCTGCCCATCACGCGCGAATCTCAGCTCGTCGGGCGTGTATGGCTGCACGTCAGGCCTGCCGTTGCCCGACGGACGCACCTTCCAGCCATGAGCCCCGTCATACATGCGCACAGATGTCTGGCCTTGTGCTTTGACCTCAAAGCGCGTTTTATTGGGACGCTTCATGTCAAGGGCAAAGGGCAACCTCAGCTCTGAAGAATTTGCTCCTTCGATGTGCCCAGTCCACACCATGGACTGAACCTTCCGCCACGCATCCAGGCCGCCTCTTGCGGCAACATTCTTCTCGACAATCTGGGTCGCCGTCAGTCCCTGCTCATTTACAGGTTCGATGGCCATCGCAAGAACGGAATAGCCCAATACCAATACCCATGTTATGACCCTTCTCACGGCATTCACCTGGTTTGCTGCATGGACGCGTTGGCAACTGCCAGTTGGGGTTTCGCGAACAAGGCATTCTCCATCGCCTGATTGATCGCCACATGCTCAATGTGCATCCTGTACGGTTGCTTGCCCCCGTCGACCACAGTTTCCAGGATGTGCGGCATCGTCAATCCGTTCTCTTCTCTGTACTCGCGGTAAAAAATGGCAACACTACGGGGTTTGCCGTCCAGCATTCTGGGTTCGCCGTCGATTTTCAATTCCAGGAAACTCGCTGCATCGACCCAGACATTCCGCTCTACGCCGTTATCCATGGTCATCTTGAGCTTGTAAGCGCGGTGTCCTTCCACGGATTCCATGCCCTGCAATTTCACCTTGATTCCTTTTTTTGCATAATCAACCAGCGGACCATCCAGTTCCTGCCAGTCCAATGCCGCGTTCTTCTCTTCAGGCGTAAATGGCTCGACTTCGTTGCGTCCCAGGAATGGCCGCAACTTCCAGCCTTGCACACCGTCGTACACCTGCACGGCAGTTTGATTCTGGAAGAAAATCTCCAAACGGCTCATGTGAGCTCTCTTCATTTTGAGCACGAAAGGCAGTTCCGGATTTTTTTCACTGCCGGCCTCCAATTTGCCGGTCATTGTCAAAGTCTTGGCTGCCCGCCAGGCTTTAAGCCCTCCACGGGCATCCACATTTCTGGCAATAATTTGGGCCGCGGTCAGCTTGCCACCAAGTGAGACGTGGCTCTTGGTTACAGTAGCTGACGCTGTGAGTGAAACCAGGCAACATGCCAAGAAGAAAAATCGTCTCATGTTTACATCCCCCATTTTGGATACACACAAAAGTTTGTGTTCATGCCAGCCACGAACGACGGAAGGAAAACCCTACTCCACCACCAAGCCGTCAACTCGAAACTGGCCAATCAACACGCTAACGCGGTCTCCGCGCTTCACTAACCTGCCCTGGTTTGAAAAAGCCATCCAGTAGGATTTTCCCGCCTCGGGCGGGGCGCTCTGGCGCAATTGTCCGACCTGCTCCAGCGACGGAACCACCAGACTTACCCGTGCCTGCGGGTCGATCAAAGCCGGCTCGGCCTTCTTGTCGTTGAGTTCTTTGGCTTTGTCTGCATCCAGTACGCGCCAGCTAAAGCGGATGATCTCGCCCGATTCCACCCTCTTGATGCGCAACGAATCAACTCCCCAAATGCCTCCGAAATACATACGGGCTCGTTTTGGCAACCGATTCGGCAGATAGCGGGTCGGTACGGCAACGCCGGATGCCGTCCTGGTCGGGGCAGGAGATTTTTCTGCCTGAGCCGACTGCGCACGAGCGGTGGAAACGAAGATACCGCTGGCGAGAACTATCAGGAGGATCAATGTGCCTGGTATGGAGCGTTTGAGCATAGCCTAGCAAATCTCCAGGTTGGACGGGTTTTGACTAGAATCGAAAGACGAATCTGATGGTTCGCCCCGGATTTGCCTAGTCAACCCTGATTATCGTTTCCTGGGTGGCGGTTTTTGCCCCAGTATCTATCAGCGTAACCCGTGCCGTTGATATCTCCGTATCCGATGGCGTGTATTTCACACCAATCGTGCATGCCCCCCCTTTGCCAGGGACCACCAGCGTTTTTGCACAGGGGGTTCCCGTGGCCGGGGTTACGATCGCAAAGTTACCGGAACCCGAAATTCTGGAGACTTCAGGATCTGCTGTGATCGTGAGAGGGCCGTAGCCACGATTGGTCACAGTGATCACGCCGGTTTTCACGGCCATCTTCGCCGCAATATTGTCCGACCCGGAACGGTTCTTTTCATGATGATCCTTTTCGTGTTCTTCCTCGGCCCCGGCGCCGCCCATTGAGATGACGGCAAATGCGGAAAGCAGAGAGAGAAGCATCAGTTTGCGGGAAAATTTCAACATGATTACCTCCTTAAGTTCCAATTGCTACGGTGCCTGATTGAACACTGGTGGCACATTGAATACCACACTTGCCTGTACGAACTCGACCGCGCCAACATCGAATGCGCTCCCGTTGGTTGGATCCGGCCGCGGATTTCCAAAGAAGTCCGTGGACGGATGCGGTTGCCCGACAGGCACGTAATCGATGGCCGGGGAAGTCGACACCAGCGCGTAGTCGCCAAGAGGCAAGCCGCCGCCATAATTTCCATCCGCACCCTTGATTGTCGGGTTGTTCGTCGTCAACGGCCCCCACCGCAGGTTGACCCAGTTGTTGCCCTCGTCCACTGTCGCCACCGGAGTCAGGTTGAAGATCGGGTTGGGCACACTCGCATCAGAAATGCCCGGAGGCACCGCCCAGCCCGACACACCGGATTCTGGAGGAATACGTCCACCGTCGCAGTACTGGGTAACAAAGCCGGGGTTCGATGACAGGTTATTTGCGTTGGGATAATCTCCGGCGTCGGTCAGCACCGAGTACGTCGGATTGAGCGTAACGCCACCACTATGATTACCCGGTCCGGTGTCGCCGCGCACGCCGAGGTCCCAATAGCTGGCGGGGACACAGGCACCCGTTGCTGTTTGAGTCCCTGGCAACGTTCCGGTAAACGCGTTGAACAGCGTGACCACGGCTTGCTGGTATTGCGCACTGAATGGGGCCACTCCTACATAGTAGGCGCTGTTCTCCCAGAACACATTATTGGCCAGCACCGGATACGAGACTCTCATGCATGTGCCATTTTTGCGGGGAGTATTGGGCGCAACGTTGTCCACCGGACATACGATTGGTACCCCAGCAAGAACCTGTTGCGCCATGTTCGCCGACAGAACCGCGCTGTTCTGGATGCTCACCAGGCCGGAGGGCTCAGGCAGCGAGGTATTTCCGCAGCCACCGGCCAACTTGACGCAATTGTTGGTAGTGTTCTGGGTACTGGCCAGCGGCGCCCCCAGGGTGTTGAACAGCGTTCCCGATGTCGCTGTGGTCGAGTTGGAAGCGATCGTGTTGTTGGTGATGTTCATCTTCAACGCATCCAGCAGCGAGATGCCTGCTCCGTCCCAGCCCGCGACGTTATTGGCGATGATGTTGTTGGTGACCCTCACCTCGTACCATTGCCCGGGTTTGTTCGGGAATGCGAGCACTTCAGCCCCGTTGACGTTCTGGAAGGCGATGCCGCCGCCGCTGCCGCTTTCCGCAGCGTTACCCATGATCAGGTTCCCATTGATCTTCAGTCCCGGGCCAATGCCGTCGCTCGGCCCGATCGAGCCGGGAGCGGACAGACAATCCTGGTCGGTCGTTGCGCCGCAGGTGGGATCCACGTCGGGGGCACCCATGATGACGATACCACCACCGTTGGTCGGAATCGTTGGGTTAGTGCTCTGATTGAACACAATCACGTTGTGCTCGATTTCACCGTTCTTGCTGAATCCGACGTGAGCTACGCCGCCGCCGTCCCCGCTGCTCAGGTTACCGCATATCCAGTTGTAGTTGAACTTGTAGTAATCTGCTCCGGTACAGAAAGTGACACCGCCTGCCCCCGCCGGCGTCGCCGAGAACAATTCGTCGCCGGTGGAGGAATTCAGCGTGACCGCATTGTGGTGCACATTCACGTTCAAGTTATGGCAGTACGGCAACTGAACACCCGCAACTTCACTGCTCTCGCAGGATCCCGGCGCAAGGTTCGTGGCGCCCTGTGTGTACGAAGGCGGATATTCGCCCTGACCGATGTTGATACCACCCGAGAGCGTTCCGGAATTCGCGGTGATCCGGTTGTTCGCAATTTGTATGTTATGTGCCCAGGCGTGCAAGAAGACCGCTCCGCCACCCTGTGAACTCTCGGTAATGCCCAAGCCATCAATGCCCGACGGGTTGCATTGGAAACTGCTTGGATACGGATTACTTCCGCCTGAACCAGTCGTGCAATCGGCGCTTGTCAGCAGCGTGGTGCCTGTCGGAAAAGCCGCTTCTCCGGCGTTAATCTGGAACGGATCCTGTCCGGCCGGAAAATTCGCGCCCTTGGCCAGAACCGTGATACCGGCTCCTTCCAGAGCGCCCATCAGCGACGGCTCTTGCAGCATCTCGGCAAGGTTGCCGTTCAGCGTGGCGTCCCAGCCTATGGTCGCCTCGGTCGGTATCCGGTCCACCTGGAACTGCATGGCCGCCGGGCACGTGTACGTCCCGGAAGAGTCGTAAGGATGCGCGCCCGAAATGGGCCAGCCGTCGAGCGCCAGTCCGAACAGACAATTGACTTGTCGGCGCCATGGATCCAGCTTGCCTGCAGGTTGCGTGGTCGCGTTGATGATGCTTGAAGCGGCTCCGACACCTTGCAACCGGACCGGCTTCCACATCAGCAACATCTCGCTGTACGTACCGGCAGGAACGATGATCAGGTCGCCCGGAGTGGCGGCGTCAATCGCCTGCTGAATCGAACCCGGGCCATTTTGCGTCAACGGGTTATTGGTTGTCAGGCGGGTCGGGGCCTTGCCGCCAATCGTCACGGTCACGGTGTCGATCGACTCCTTGCCGTTTGCCGCCGTGATGACCAGTTGGCCGCACTTCGCGGTCGAGCCGCCATATTGCGCCTGTTGCTGAATAGCGCAGTCCGGCACACCTGAAGGCACCGTGCCGGTAATGGTCAAGTCGCTCCAGTTCACATTCGTGAGGGGATGCGAAACGCCATTTTTTCCAACCAGTGCTACGCTTCCTGCGCCAGTACCAAAGCCAAAGTGCCGGTTGACGGTCTTCTGGTTGTAGGGCGCGGTCGTCGCCGACGGCCCGTTGTAGGCGTTGTTGGGCACTTGCTGATCTCCGAGCGCGGTGATCGTCAGCATCTTGCCAGGGGCACTCACCCAGGGACCGATGCCGTCGCCGTCGACTTCCTTGATCGCCGGGGTGGCATCCGGATAGGCGCAGTCCGCATTGTTGTACCCGGCGCCTGCGAAGGCGGACGTCGGTACGACGGGCGTGTCGAGGTATTGGGTTGTCCCGGGCATGAACGGCAGTTCATAACAGAACTGGCTGTAACCCTGGGCAAACAACGGATCCGTGCCTAACTTCCCGAAGTTCGGATTGGGCCCTACCGTTCCGGCGGAATTGACGATCGTCGAGCGTATGTCGGCGGTCGGCCCCAGATCGTTCATGCAGAACACCATCATCGTCGGGGAATACCCGGTCGGATTCGGCGGATTGACTTCCCAGGTCGAGTACGTCATCCCGTTATACGCGCCCCAGTGGTCCGCATAAACGCGGTTGGTCTCGTTGCCTGCCCAGTCCCGGACAGACACCGGCAGATCGGGCGGAGCGAACTTTTCGCCGAATTGCGGAGAGAAAGGATCGAACTCAGACGTGTAGTCGTCCGTGATGCCGCCGGTAAACTTGGAGGCGATGTGGATCGACGTGAAGACGTAGAACTTCGCGATCGCACCCATCTGGTCACCCAACGTCACTTCCTTGCGATCGCAAAGGCGTCGGGTCGCTCCTGCGAACGGCGCCACTTCTTTGGAACCCGGGAACAGGCTGATGTAGTCCGGCACGATCCGCGCTTCGCCGACGCACGGCCAAGTGGGCTCAGGCACGAATCCCGGGACGATCTGATTATTAGGCTTGGTGCCCAAGCCCTGCGTCGGATTCTGGGCGTTGTTCGTATTGTAGGCCGCACCCACCGAAGCCTGGTCAGGCAGGATGAAAATGTTGCCCAAGCCGCCGAACTGCTGCGTCACTGGCGCGATATAGTTGTCGCCGATCAGGATGTTCTTATCCTCTTCCTTCACCAGTTCGAAACCGGGGGGCACCACCACTTCCACCACGTACTTGCCGGGCGGCAGTTGCGGGAGACCGTAGTACAGATCGCTCGTCGGCAGAGTCGTAGCGCTCAGGTTATTGGCCTGGCAGATTGTGCAGTTGGTTCCGGTCGGTTTTCCTGTCACTGGATTCGTGGCAGTCACGCTCGGGAACTGGTACATGCCGTCATAGGGTGCGGGCTGGAGTTGATTCCAGTTGTGCATGCCGTCGTAGCACTTGAACTGCGAGTTGTACGGCAATGCAGTCGGAGCCGCCCCGCCGTGCTGAGAGTTGTAAAAGTCAAGGTATTCCGGCTGGTTGTACAACGAGAAGAAGAACAGATCGGCTAGCGCGGTTCCTCCCGGCGTGCCCGGCGCCCCACCCTGGCCCGGGCAGTTCATGTTCGGGACCGTATTTCCGCCGGCATCCGTATGGAAGCCCTGCGCCCAATCGTCAAAACTGCTGGTCTGCGTATGGTCCACCAGCGTCAGCGTTGGCGTGATTCCATCCGCGCCGACCCCCTCCTGGTACAGGTTGATCGTGACGTGCGGAACCAGGGGTTCCCACTGCGTCTGGACCAGCATCTGCGGATCGTCGAACGGGCGCGTCGAAGCGTAGACGACGTGGCCCTTGATGCCGCCATTCTCACCGGCAACATAGGGCTCCTTGCCGAACTCGAGGAAATTGTTCTGGCCCGGGAAACCCTGCCAACCCTCGACGCCACCTACCCACGGTGGATCAATGCGGCCCGAGGACAGTTGGGTCGAGCATGTCGTCGCCCCATTGGTGGTGGTGCACACGCTGGGCGGATCACTGACCGGAGCCTGAATCGTCTTGCCGGAGCAGTCCGCACCGGCGCAATAAACGGCGCCTGGAAGGCGCAGATTGGCCGGCAGCGAGACCTGCTCTGCGGTGTTGGCCAGGTTCTTGCCGATCGTTGACGTTCCGCATGGCGGGTAGCCTGCGCCAGACGCGGAGCCGCCGCAGGTCGTCAGTGTCTGGTCGGCCGGCCCGCCAACGTCGTAGACCACGTGGGTACCGGTATTTTTGTAACGGGTCACGTCCGTTTCAACGGTATACCAGCTGAAAAGCGGGAATGTCTCGTTGAAATTGGCAGTGCCGGTGAAATCCGTGACGAGCAGGTTCTCGAGGCTGCCGTCGCGCAGCCGGACCGCGACGTTCGCAAATGGTATCCCGGCCTCGGAAGACTGGGAGAGTCCATCCTTGTTGTCGTCGATGAAGGTCCGTGTGTAGAGGTTGGTCTGCCATTGGGTCGACGCGATGTTGCCCATGTTGCAGACGTGCTGTGAGGATCCCGAACCCGGGCAATAACTGGTTGTCGACCCCAGCCTGACAGGCGTCGAAAGACCGTCCACCAGTTGATCGTTCCATTGGTCGAAGGTCGTGATGCGCCAGTCGCCGTCGGGAAGGCCGGTGAGGGTGAAATTCCCTTTCGCGTCGCACTTGGCAAATGCGAAGTCTTCACCGTCGGGGTCGCCGACGCTGACGTAGCACTGGGTCCAATAGTAGGTATCGCGCGAACCGCTTTCATACAGTCTTTCATCCGGCGTCCGGCTCAGGCGCTGGCCGGTGATCGTGCCCTTCAGGGTGTTGCCGCAACTCGCCGCCGCTGGATACTGGGGCGCGCTGGGATCGGTGCCCGCGCAGAGTTCTTTCAAGCGGCTGCTGATGATCTTCGGGTTCGCAAAGCCGATCATGACGTGGTAGCCCGCAGGCCCGAACTCCTGGAAGTAACTCGGCTCGCCGATCCGGACGAAGGCATCGTGTGCCTTCTGGCCGTCCAGCGTGTTGGTCTGCAGCCATTCTTCACCCCGTGCGATGCGGTCCGCTCCCGGCGTGGCAACCACGCCGAACCGTCCCGGCATCAGGTTGTTGACCACCGCTTGGCCGGCCAACGGGGAAAGGGTCTTGCCGTCACCTTCGTACTTTGGGCAGGTCACGATCATGCCGGTGATGCCTTGTCCCTGTTTTGTAATCGGGCAGGCATTGAGCCCGGTGTTCGGGTCGATCGTTCCATCCAGGCTGTTGGTCAGCGGCTGGTTGAACATGTCGTAGGTCATCTGTCCGGTGAAATCACCGTTCTGAGCCATCGCGTCCCACAGGTGGATCTGGAAACTTCCCAGACCCGGCTCTTGCGGCGACAGTACGTCGACCCCGCCTCCGCCATCCTGCTCACCGTTCAGCGGAAAGTCGTCCTCGAACACGAGTACGGAAAGTTTGCCCGGCTGGTAGGGCGCGGGCTGCGCCAGCACCGTGACCGGCGGAATACAGGTCGTTGCGCCCGCTGTTGGCGTGCAAGTGGCTCCGGTGAGCGGCGCTACGCAGGTCGTTGTGGTGCCGCTCGTCTGGCAGGTCGCTCCGATTGGAGCACCGCCCATGCCGTGGCCGCAATGACCAGCGGCCATTCCGGTCTTGGAGCAATCCGGTGTCCCCGTGTAGCCGGCGCCAAACGGATTGGCCGCATCACCCGGCAAAATCGAGATGTAGTAGCGCTTGGCCGGATCGAGAGCAACCTGGCTGGGGAGAACCGGCGTCATTCCGCTCCCTGTCAGATCTGGCCGGCAAACGCCATTGCTGATGTCGCAGACCGTTTTCACGTGAGATCCCGTTTTCGGATCGATAACGGTCTGGCCTGCTTCGCAGGAAAGCGGGCCTGTGCAGCCCTGCGCCACGTAGGGCATGTAGCTGGTATGGAAGTTGACTCCCAACGTTGGAACGATGCCGCTCCCGGCACTCGGGCATCCTGCCGGTGGCGGATTGGTCGTGCACGACGGATCGATGTAGAAGGTACGATCTTCCTCGATCACCCAGCGATAGTCGGTGATTGGTGTCTTCTTGTCGCCGCCGTCCAGTACCGTAACGCCCAAACCGCTCCCCGCAGGGAAGACGACCGTCATGTTCGTAACCGCGCTAAGCGTTCCCTGGGAATTTTGCGCCTGATACGCGAAGCTATAGGTACCCGGTCCCGGGGCGATTGCCGTGAATCCGCCGTTCGCATCCGGAAGAACCGTCAACCCGCCGGCAGCTGTAACCGTCGACGTGTTGACTGTAAGTGGATAGCCAGCGGCGTCATTGCAGCCTGCCAGCACGCCTGGAGTCTTGACAGCCAAGTATGTGGCCATGCTCGCGTTGTACGTGGTCGCAGTACAGGTGATGCCGGAGGCATTCTCGATCGTCGCCGCAGCCAAAGTCACGGTAGCCGTTATGCCGGATAGGCAAACCCCTGCTGCAACGGCGCCGTTCGCGCAGTAGGTAAAGGAATCCGTAGTGCCTGTCCCGATGGGAACATACGTGAATATGCCGTTCGCGGCGAGGGTCACTGTACCATTGACTGGCGCAGTGAGGAGTTGAACGCCGTAGACATTACTGTCGTTGGCGATCACGCCCTTGGACGGATCCGACACGCCGAACGTTTGGGCCGCTACCAGCGAGTTGTATGTATCCGGTCTGGCAACCGCTGCGCCGAGCGAACCCGCAAGCGGAAGCCCAGTGCCGTTGACACTAATGTAAGCCAGCATGCCGGCGTCGCGCTCGATCGCATTACCCGAGAGGCTCAATTCGCGGTCGAACACCGGAAGCGCTGTGCCACCTGCTGCGGGCACATTGATCATCACATCGTAAGTCTTGCCGGCGGCCATGAATACGTCGCTCTGCACCTTGGGAAGACCAGGCAGCGGGTTGCCGTCTTCCGCGATCAGCGCAAACCCAGAAGAAGGCGGCACCGGAGGAACGGCTGTCGAATTACCGCCCGTCTGCGAACCCACGATCGATGGCACATGCATACGCAAGCCTGCATTCACCATGCGCACCAAAACATTTCCGCTAATTGGGGCGGCTGCCGTGCCGGGCAAAGCGGGAAACAGCGAAATTGCGGCATTAGTCTTGTTGAACGCAACGCCGTTGATCATGTAGTACAGAGGCGTGTAATTCACCGCCGGGGGATAGCAGGTGTTCACGACTCCCACTGCCGAGTTGGGATTGCCGCAGCCGCCGGGCTGGCCGGACCACACCTTGGTCTCGCTGAATCCTGCCGTGCTCAATGCGGTCTGGACCGCGCCGTTCTGGATTGGATCGATTTCACTGAACAGCAGCGGGACTTCAGCGTTGTAGGTGACGGCGGGAGTACTCCCTGCTGCCGGATATGCCGTGCCTGCGGTTGCTCCGGCGGGCGCAGTGGTGACCACCAGGATTCCATACAAGCCCATGGGACCCTGTATAGATGGGTGTGTACCGGACTCAATCAGGTAAGTGCCCGGCCGCAGGCTGGCCCAGGTGAGTGCGCATCCAGAGGCGCACTCTCCGCTGGTCAGGGTCGCACCAGTCGCGGCTACTTCCGTACCGAACGACTGCACACGTGGCCCTTGCGGCGGGGGTGTAAAGGTTGTGCTACCACCGGCGATCGGCCAGGTCGTGCCGACCTGCGGGGCGTGGGTCGTAACCGGACCGTATTGCGGCGTTCCGAGACCTCCACCCAACTGACCGACGATCACCAGCGAGGTAGGCACAGTGTTTGGAGTCGTGCTGCCTGTCGGCGTGAACGAAAGATTATTCGTCAGGTTGATCGTCAGGGGTTGTCCTGTGGGAACGGTAATCACGACGGGGGACCAGCCGCCGGCAGCGTTCTTGTTCAACGCAGCACAGGTCGCGGTATCGCCGGACACGGTCGCGCCACAGCTGTAACCCCACATCGGGATCGCCGAGCCATCGGGCAAGGTTGCAGTGGCCGGTCCCGCAATCAAATTGACCGCGAACGACGCTCCACTCGCGAGGAGGAAAGCGGAAAGTGCTGTCGCTGCTGCGAGCTTGTTCAGCTTGAGTATGTTGTCTCTCATTGCAGTTCTCCTCTTTCCTAATTAGATTCGTCGATCACAAATTCCCGTGAATCGATCAGCATCATCATGAGCATTCCGCCGGGGAAAACATTATTGGTCGTGATCTCGCGCTCGTTGTGCGAATGCCACATAAACGCAAAACCGCGCTCGTTGGATGGATTGGCCTGAATGTTGGAGGGCTGAAACACACTGGTGGGTCCGGTTGCGCGGGAGGTCGCATCCGGCCCCAGATAGGGACTGCCGCTGTACCAGGCGCCGTTCGTCAGGATGTTCGGGTCTGGAAGCGTGGCCGGGCCACCGCTCGCGACATCGCCGAATGGAGCGACTTGCAACGGCTTGTTGTGATCCTGACACCACTCGAAATAGTTGACTGCGGTCGGATCTCCGGTGTTGTAGCCGTTGGCATCCGGAGTACAGTTGAGCAAAGCGAGCGGATCAGCGGAAGCCGGATTGTGACCGTACATATCCCAGTTCAATCCCCTCCCGGTGTAATAGAAGATTCCATCGAATGCCTGCCCCGGTGTGGTGTCGGTCGTGAACATCAGCAACCCGGCAAGCTGGGTGGCGCCGGTCGAATCGGGCGGCGTCAGTATGAGGTTACCGTCACGCCCGAGGATGCGCACATGATTCGCGTGCTCATGGAATGGGTGCTGCCACCGCCCCTGGCCAATGACGCGGATCAGCGTTTGCTCGCCCGGGTGCATGTGAGGATTGCCGTTGTAGGGCTGATGCGGATATTCGGGCGCGAAGTTGGCGTCCATGTCATCCGGCATGGAACGTCCGTTGATCAGGAAGTACGCCGGGTGGTAAGGCTCGGTCGGAACCTCAAGACTGCATGCAGGAGCTCCCGCGGTGCAGCCAGCCAATGCCGTGACCTGCGCCAAAGCCTGGTTGTGTATGTTTGGATCCATCTCCGCGAACTGGAACAGGTACTCCCTGTCGTAACAAGTTTTGGGGTGGTCGTAAGCGGACTTGGACAGCCTGAAATCAGACTCATGATGGGCCGCTTCCGCCGAAAGGTTCTTTGCAGCGTAGCCTGTCGTACAGGCAGTGGGGACGGTGGCCGGGAGCACGATGATTGCGCCATACAGGCCCATCTCGACCTGCAGATCTCCCTGCGTTCCACTGTAATAGGCCCGTGTTCCTGGCGACGAGGCCGTGAAAGTGTAAGTCACCGTACCGCCGGGCGCTGCTTCCTGCGCCAGCAGACCTGTTACGCCGCCTGTCGTTGTCACCTGAAATCCCGGAAACAGAATGGAGGTGTTGCCGGCTGCGGCGGGGAGATTGTTCGTCAGGTTGACCGTTATCGTCTGTCCTTCCGTGACGATGAGTGTGGGACCTGGAACCTGCATCGTTGGGCAATTGGCGCCCGGCATCAAGCTTGCGGGAGGATTGAAGCCGCCAGGCGGGTGTGCCAGGTCACAGCCGTAACCCCAAGCGTAAACCGACGCTCCGTCAGGCTGATTGAGGTTGGCCGTTTGGGCCGTCAAATAGAAGGTCGGACCTGTTATGCCAGGCGCCGCCGCGTGCGCAGTGCTGGCAAGCAATGAAGTTAAGCACGCCACAGCAACCACCAGGAGGCGCCCGAGTAATGTCACTGCATGAAGTTGGCACATGGCTGATCTCCTAGTTGATATGGACCTCAGTCATCAGCCCGCCAAAATTCTCGGCGTCGTTTGACAGGTGGTCGAGGTTGGAGGTGTATAGGTAGTACGTGCCCTTGGGAATGCCGGTACTATCCAGAATCACGTCGAGGGATTCGCCCCCCCCCAGGGTGATCGAATTGGTCGTGTAGTACATATTGTTGCCGGCCTGGTCGCGCAACAGCTTGGCGTTGAACCCGATGACCTTCATCGGAATCCCCATGGAAGCCAGTGTCTGATATTCCGAGACGTCCAGATCGGAAATGCGCAGGAGCGCCTTTCCGCCCGCCGGAATGTTGATGATGGCAGGCAGCGGCTGCGAGTAATGCATTCTGCCATCCGCCGACTGCGTCGCCAGCGGACCTGGCGTGACGGTGTCGGGATAGCTGCGCCCGTTCAGCAGGAAATACTTGTCCTTCATGTCTACAAACGCTTCCGGGTTGAAGGTCATGCCGACGAAGTGGAAGTTCGGGTCGAAGCCGTGTATCTGGATCGGGTACTCGACGTCGTAGTAAGTGGAGCCGTCGCCGTCGTTATAGGCATACCCGCTGGTCCCACCGCTCGGGATAGTTGCTGCAGCAGTCGCCCCGGTGTTGACAGCCGGCAAGGGATTGCTGCACAAAATGTCGGAAGCGGAATTGCAGGCAGTACGCAGGTCGCTCTGCTGAGTCTGGAGCGCCGCGTAGAGGCTCGTGCCACCTGGAACCCGGTCTTGGCGCGGACGCACGTAAATCTGCCCGACCATACCCATCTGCAAGTGTTCGGGCGGCGTGATGTGGCAGTGCCAGAAGTACGTGCCCGCGTCCGGTGCTAGATAGTAATAAGTGAAGCTGCCGCCGATGTTGATGGCGACCGAGGCATCCGGCACGCCGTCGTAGAACGCGGAGGCATTGGGATAACCGTGGAAGTGGACCGTGTGCTGCTCGAACAGGTCGGGGCGCATGATCATCCCGACATTGGAAAGCGTGAGGAAGAACTCGTCATCCTCGTCGATCGCCATCAAGGGCGCCGGAATATTGCCGTTCATCACGCCGACGTCCATGATCTGGCGCGGATCCACATGACCATCGATTCTCGGCGGAGTTGATGCAGTGCCGACGGTCAGGGCAGTCGACGCAGCCAGCCCGGCGACCGGATTGGCGTACGTGAAGGAATAGCTGGGCGGAAATCCGGTATTTACCCCACCGCCGACGCTGGTAACGGTGAAGGTGCCGTTGTAGCCGGCCGGACTGATGTTTGCAATGACGACCTGGTCGCCGACGTTCACGCCCAATGGCGCGTTCGGGGTCACCGTCACCGTGCTCCCGACCTCGCTGATGCTGTAGATGTTGACGGTGTTCGCGATGTCGAGAGCCAGCCCGACGGCGCCGTTATACGTAAATCCCGCAGTAGGGAGCGGGAATCCAGTCCAGGTGTTGGGTGAAATTCCATCGCTCGCGGCCGGATCGCCGGGTTGGAACGTACCCGTGTACATGGAGTTGAATGCGCTGGGAAAGTCCGTACCGGGTTGGCCGCTGGCGATTGCCGCCAGTCCGGAAAGCGGTCCGAACGAGAACATGAATGTCTGCGTGCCGTCGGCCATCGTTGCATAGCCGTCGCCGCCGGAGATTTGTTGGCACTTGATGGCGCCGTTAACGTTTGAAGATGGGACCAGATACCCATTGTTGCCGGGCGCAAATCCAGTCGGACTGACGTAGGCAGGTTCGGCATCGTTATTGTTGAGCGCCAATGGGTGCGTAATCGTGTTGTTCGGACATTGCACCCGGAACGATGTAGCGCCCGCCGCTCCCGCAAAGACGCTCGATAACAATAACAATGTCGGCAGCAACCGTTCAAAGCAGGAAAAGTTCAGCATGGTGTTTCCTCCTTCCAATTTGCGGGTACTCGACGCTCTGCCTGGAACAAATCGACATTTTTCCTGGCAACATGCGCCATAGCCATATCCGAATCTGAAGTCATTTGGGGAATGTGCGCCGCAATTGCGCAGTGGGGAAAAAATATATTTGGAAGCGCCCGGCAGCCTGAGGCCTGATGGAGCAAGATCGAATTCCGGCTTTGAAGATTCGGGCATTGAATTCGTATACTCATTGCGCATAAGTACAGCGTAACAAGGCTCCACAACTGCTCGCTTTCCCCGCTGAATAACATATGATCGGTGAACATATGACCCCCTGCTACGGCATTGGGTTGGCACAGTTTGCTAATTGCCGTATGGTTGGATTCTAGTGGCAGCCTTGGAAAATCCTATTAGGTGAACACTGTATTTCGATGGGAAAAAATTACTACTGTTGAATCGCGTCAAAATGGCTTCGGAACAGGCGCACAGCCATGACGCACTCCGTGGCGAATCTTCGGTTCGCCATCTGCGCCAGCCTGGAATTTCACCTGCCTTTAACGACAATGAATTCCTTCGAAAGCACTCATGGTTGCACGGTAAAATCTACTTCTTAATAAGCGATTTCAGGACGCTTCGCCTCGTTGAAGACGTCCATGTCTCCCAGGCTGCGCAACAGTTCATCAGACTTGGCGAAGCCGTCGATCCGCAGCCAGGATTTTCCCGGAGCGGCACGAATGAAGGTCACGGGATTGTGTTCCATCTTGTCCCCGCGATAGACTTCGAAAGCACGCTGCGCAGCGATACTCGCATCGATTGTGCCTGTATAGAATTGCCACTGCGGGCCGGCCCCGAATTTGCGGGCGTATTTGGCAAGCACTTCTGGCGTATCCTGCTCCGGGTCTATCGAGATCGAAACCATGTGCACCCGATCACGCTCAATCCCGAGCTTATCCTGCAATTCAGCGAAAGTCTGGCTGGTTAAAGGACAGATTTCGGTGCAGGTGGTGTACATGAAATTCAGGACCAATGGACGGCCATCGTTCAATTCTTCGATCAAGGAAACATTCTTGCCGTCCGCGCGTACAAGCTGTATCTGCGGTAATTTGTAGTCCGCAATTTGATGTTTGGTTTGCTCCACCATCATGTGATGATGAGCGTGCATATGGCCAGCATCCTCAAGCTCTGCGCCTGGAACCGGGTTGCTGAACCCCAACATAGTAAGCGCGATCGATGCAAAAAGATTGGTAGAAGTTTTCATTTTCGTAATCTCCGTAATCAATTTTGAGGTCTGGTAAAACGTCAATCGTCCGGGGCGGTCAGCATATTGTCACCAGCCCTTTTGCTATTGCGTACACCGTCAA
>JAJXUF010000067.1 GCA_021783175.1 Pseudomonadota bacterium | reverse complement strand
ACTTCTGGCTGTACAATGATGCATTCGTTTTCCTGAGCAGTTTCGATTTCAATTCCTCTCTCTCACGTAAAAATCCCCTTGCCGTCATCGCGGCGTTCCGACTGGCCTTCGCCGATGGCAGGCATGATGTCAGGCTGCTGATCAAATCAAGCAATGGCCATCGGTACCCCTCAGAGTTGCAGGAGTTGTTGAAGGCAGCGGCCGCCGATCGGCGCATCATCATCCGCGACGAGGTAATCGATCGCACTGACGTGCAGGCGCTACAGCGCTGCGCCGACGCGTACGTCTCGCTGCATCGCGCTGAAGGTTTCGGACTTGGGCTCGCCGAATGCATGTGTATGGGCAAGCCGGTGATCGCCACTGCATGGTCCGGCAACATGGACTTCATGACGACAGAAAATAGTTGCCTGGTGGACTATCAGCTGGTGCCGGTGGGCGAAGGCGAGTACCTCCATCACGCCGATCAGCGTTGGGCCGAGCCCAGCGTTGCGCATGCTGCCGAGCAGATGCGGCGAGTGGTCGAGGATCGGGAGTTCGCGGCGAGTATCGGCGCGCAGGCCGCGCTGGACATCCGTGACAGGCTTTCGCCGCAAGTGACGGCACAGCGGATAATTCACCGTCTTGAGGTATTGTCGTCTTCAGGTGTAACCGCTACGGCACAGCCCGTTTGTGATAATTGGCGCCATCTAAAGGAACGCGCTACATGAAAGAGATTTTGGCGGCAATATGGAGTTATCGTCAGTTCATCTTGTCGTCGATCAAGAACGATCTCCGCTCGCGGTTTGCACGCAGCAAGCTGGGTGGCCTGTGGATGGTCCTGCAGCCACTGGCGCAGGTCGCGATTTATGCCCTTGTGCTGTCGCGTATCATGGCGGCCAAGTTACCGGGCATCAACAATCGCTATGCATATGTGATTTACCTGATGGCCGGCATGATTGCGTGGTCCTTGTTTGCCGAAGTGGTGACGCGATCGCTGACCATATTCGTCGATAACGGCAACCTGATGAAGAAGATGGCATTTCCGCGAGTGTGCCTGCCTGTCATCATAGGAGGCTCATCTCTAGTAAATAACGTGTTGTTACTCGCAATGGCAGTAGCAGTATTCGTATTGATCGGTCATCCACTGAGTGTGGCGATGCTGTGGCTACCTCTTTTGATTGGCATCAATCTGGCCTTTGCTCTCGGCCTTGGATTAATTCTTGGTGTACTCAATGTGTTCGTCCGCGATATTGCCCAAGTCATGACCGTGGTGCTCCAGCTGCTATTTTGGCTTACTCCGATCGTCTATATGCCAAGTATTATTCCTGATCGTTTACGTATTTTGCTGGACTTTAACCCGATGGTGCACATGGTTATCGCTTTCCAGGACGTGCTGCTTTACGGGCGTGCCCCGGGTATACCTGGCTTGATCGTCATTGCGGCGACGGCGGCCTTCCTGTTGCTGTTATCATTGATTTTGTTCAGGCGCGCAGCGCCGGAAATGGTGGATGTGCTGTGAGTGAACCACTGCTTACTGTGCGCGGACTTGGCAAGGCTTTTCGCGATTACGGATCGGAGTGGCGCCGATTTGCCTCATGGTTTGGGTTGCGGACGCGGGTAAAAACAGAAACTTGGGTTCTCCGCGGAGTCTCATTCAACATCGCTCGCGGTGAATCAATAGGCATCATCGGTCAGAACGGTGCAGGCAAGAGTACGCTTCTCAAGCTGATCACCGGTACGGCACAGCCGACCGAGGGGGATATTTGGCACACCGGAAAGGTAGCTGCCATCCTTGAGTTGGGCATGGGCTTCAACCCAGATTTGACCGGGCGCAAGAATGCTTACCATTCGGCTGGATTGATGGGCTACAGCCGAGAAGAGATCGCGCGAGCTATGCCGCAGATCGAAGCATTCGCTGAGATTGGCGAATATTTCGACGAGCCCGCACGCACTTATTCCAGCGGCATGCAGATGCGCGTAGCTTTTAGCGTCGCAACGGCATTTAGACCCGAGTTGCTGATTGTCGACGAGGCACTGTCCGTTGGTGATACGTACTTTGTGCACAAGTGCTTTGACCGGATACGCGAGTTCCGCAATGCTGGCACCGCTTTCATTATCGTGTCGCATGATCCTGGAGCAATACAAGCGCTGTGTGACCGTGCGATCGTTATCGAATCGGGCAAGATGATCCTGGATGCGGAGCCGAAACAGGCCATGGATTTCTACAACGCGCTAATCGCCGAGAAGGAGCAGGGCAGTATCCGACAGTCGCGTCATGATAATGGCAGTGTCGTTACAGAGTCTGGAACCGCCGAGGCCATAATCCGGCATGTGCAGCTCGTGAACAGTAAAAGCCAGCCGACCGAATATGTGGCAGTGGGCGATTCGCTAAGTTTGAAAGTTGCTGTTGACGTCAAGTTCGATATTGACAAGCTAGTTTTCGGCTACATGATTCGCGATCGGCTTGGCCAAGTCGTCTTTGGGACGAATACACATCATACGGAGCAGGTGGTTCGTGGCGTCGCCGCTGGCGAATCTATTATCTTTACAGCTGATTTCGTCGCGAGATTGGGGCCTGGCTCGTATTCAGTGTCCATTGCGTTGACTGATGGGCAAGACCATCTCAACAAAAATTATCAGTGGACGGATTTGGCCTTGGTGTTCACGGTGGCGAACGTGGACAATCCCTATTTCATCGGCTCTACGTGGCTGCCACCATTGATATCTGTGACAAGGGCCGCGCCAGCGAAACCATGAGGCATCCTTGTGCGAAGAGATTGCGGGCAATCAAACAGCAAAACTAATTGAGTAGAGTATGAGTTTAGTTAACGAAAACGTAATTACGGCCGAAGAGGTAATGCGGCGTATCCGTGGCCGTTTGGGCATGGGGCGAGTATCGGACAGTAGTGTCACGGCTGCCTCCCCACAATCCGTTCGCGCCGCGTTCCTGCCACGTGTGTTGCCCCTGCGCGCCACGATCGACGAGAAACAAGCTTATGTTGTGGGTGAGCTCCTGATTTATGACGATTTTGATTTTATTAACAACGCCTATCAAGCGCTATTTCGACGGGAACCAGACGAAACCGCGACGAGGTTTGTCGATGCGCTGCGCCAAGGCCATCTTACGAAAGTAGAGGTGCTAGGCCAGCTTCGGTTCTCGCACGAGGGTATGCACCATGGGGTGCACGTCGATGGGCTGCTGATTCCCTATAAGCTGCGGACGTGGCGAAGGAAACGTTACGTGGGACCTATGTTGGGTTGGTTGATCTCGCTTGGTCAGTTGGGTAGGTTATTCGACCGCCAAGCCACCCATATGGCGATGGCAAGCGCTGAAATTCAGAGTTGCCGCGATGTAGCGAATACCTTGGCGGAACAGGTGGATGGGCGGTTGTTATCGATTGAGGCGGCGATCTCAGAGTTGCCAAGCTCGGTGACAGTCGACCAGTTGCGTTCCGAACTAGATCGACATTTTGAGCGAATCGCTCTGCTTGAAGCCCATGTAGATGCACATCAAGAGCGGTTGAATGATGCGTCGAAAAAGGAAGAACAGCTGCGTTCGGAGCTTGGCTCACAGTCCGATCGAATCTCGCAGTTCGAAGCCCATGTAGAAACACTTCAAGAGCGGTTGAATGATGCGTCGAAAAAAGAAGATCAGCTGCGCTCGGAGCTTGGCTCACAGTCCGATCGAATCTCGCAGCTCGAAGCCCGTGTAGAAACACTTCAAGAGCAGTTGAATGATACGTCGAAAAAGGGAGATCAGCTGCGCTCGGAGCTTGGCTCACAGTCCGATCGAATCTCGCAACTCGAAGCCGGTATCGATGCCGAGAACTCTTCAGCGCAGCTGAATGGGTTGTTGAACGATAGGAACCGCGATGACAGAGGCCTTGACGCGCTTTATGCGGCGTTCGAAGACGAGTTCCGCGGTTCGCGCGATCTAATTCGCCAGCGCATTGCCCCTTATCTTGATTTCGCCGAATCGATTGGCGCTGGCAAGCCTGCGACACCGATATTTGATCTAGGTTGCGGTCGCGGAGAATGGCTGCAGCTGCTTCGCGAGCGCGGATACATTGCGCGAGGGGTTGAGCTGAATCGGGTGTTCATTGACGCCTGCAGAGGTCGCGGATTAGAAGTCATCGACGGGGATGCAATCTCCACTCTGCGGACGTTACAGGACAACTCAGTTGGTCTGGTCTCCTTGATGCACCTCGCCGAACACCTGGCCTTCATCGATCTCATCGCGCTGATCGATGAAGCATTGCGAGTACTTATCCCCGGAGGAGGACTGATCGTTGAAACACCAAATCCGGAGAACGCGTTGGTCTCGCGGTGGGCGTTCTACATGGACCCCACGCACCGGAACCCCTTGCCACCTGACATGCTTCGTTGGATGGTAGAGGCGCGCGGATTCATGTTCGTCGAGATCGCGCGGCTGTTTGAGGGGCGGCCGGTTGATGTCGCAGATTATCTGCAGGACGACATTCCGGGCGCGCTCGTCGTGAACGAACTACTAGCGCCATCCCACGCATCGCTTGACTACGCGATCCTTGCGCGTAAGCCGGTCACCGCGTAATGGCGACGGTACGTTTGCTGCTCACAGGCGCAAATGGCTTTGTGGGCAACTATGTGGCGCGCGCGGTGGAGGCCGGGGAATTTGTAGCCAACGAAATAGTCTCCCCACCTGACGGTTGGGACATTCGCGATCCGCTGCAAGTTGCGTCGTGGGTCGCGCAAGCGCGTCCACACATGGTGTTGCATCTGGCTGCCCAGAGCTTTGTCCCGCGTTCGTTCGAAGATCCCCGCGAGACGTACGATATCAATGTGCTGGGGACACTGAATCTCCTGTTTGCGTTGAAACAGCAGAGGTTCTCCGGGCGGATGGTCTACGTCAGTAGTGGCGATGTCTATGGTCAGGTGCCCGATGCAGCGCTACCGGTAAGCGACAGTCTGCTCCCAGAACCACGCAGCCCTTACGCCTCCAGCAAGGTCGCCGCCGAAGAGTTATGCCTTCAATGGCGACGCAGCGACAGGCTCGACGTTGTAATTGCGAGGCCATTCAATCATATTGGACCGGGCCAGAATGAGCGTTTCGTGCTGCCGTCGATGGCAAAACAGATCGTGGCCATCAGCAGGGGGATGCAACCGCCGCACATCGACGTGGGCGACATCGACACGACGCGTGACTTCACCGATGTGCGCGATGTTGTTGCGGCTTACGATGCCATCTTCCGCAAGGGCGTGTCTGGACGTAAATACCTGATCGCTTCGGGCCAAGAACGTCGCGTGCGCGATATCCTGATGCAAATGCTGGATATCTCCGGCGTAAACGTCGAGATTCACCAAGATACGACGCGACTGCGCCCAGCTGAACAACGACGCATGGTCGCTGATGCTTCGCTGTTGCGTGGGGAAACTGACTGGACTCCGCGTATCCCCTTCATCCAAACCGTGTCCGACCTACTTGAGTATGCGAAAAGCACAACATGACAAACAAAAAATCTGCCTTGATCACCGGCGTTACCGGCCAGGATGGCGCCTACCTCTCGAAGCTCCTCTTGGAGAAAGGCTATGCGGTTCATGGCCTTCTCGCGCGCCGTAGCACGGATACCCTGTGGCGTCTCCGCGAACTCGGCATCGCGGAAGACGTGACCTTGATCGACGGCGACATCACCGATCTATCCTCGCTGATCCGCGCGTTGCGTAAATCGGATGCGAGTGAGGTCTATAACTTGGGTGCGCAAAGTTTCGTCGGTACATCTTGGCAGCAGCCGACTTTGACAGCACAGGTCGATGGCGTAGGCGTCATCAATGTGCTGGAGTCACTCCGGATCGCAAGGCCCGAAGCTCATTTCTACCAAGCTTCCACCAGTGAGATGTTCGGCCTGATCCAGGCGGCTAAGCAGTCCGAGACGACGCCGTTTTACCCGCGCAGTCCCTATGGTGTGGCCAAATTGATGGGTCATTGGGCAACGGTGAACTACAGGGAAAGTTTTGGCATGCATGCATCAAGTGGAATCCTTTTCAATCATGAGTCACCGTTACGCGGTATCGAGTTCGTTACCCGTAAGGTCAGTCATGGCGTCGCCTCGATAAAGCTGGGAACGCAGAAGCGATTGAAGCTGGGTAACATCGATGCGAAGCGCGACTGGGGTTTTGCTGGAGATTATGTCGAGGCGATGTGGCTGATGCTGCAGCAGGACGTCGGCGACGACTACGTCATAGCGACAGGAGTCACCACAACGGTTCGCGACATGTGCAAAATTGCGTTCCAGCATGTGGGTCTCAACTACGAAGATCATATCGATATTGACCAGCAGTTCTTCCGGCCAGCAGAGGTTGATGTATTGCTCGGCGATCCAGCCAAAGCGGAGCTACATCTTGGATGGAAGCCTAAGACCAGCCTGGAAACGCTGATCGTGATGATGGTCGAGGCCGACATCCGTCGTCTCAGACGCTGAGCTAGGACGTCATAGTGGATTTTCACATAACCTATGCAGTGACGAATGTCACAGCGCGTCATTTGATTCGTGTAGGAAATTGATTGAATGAAAGGGGCAGGTCACATGCGCATTGGTGTTCGCCTTGCAGTACCTCAACCGATGCGCACACCCATGGTTGTCATCGCGCTTTTGTTGTTTGCACTTGCTACATGGTCACTCTACGTATACAACGCGCAACCGGCCAATGGCACGAATTTGATCGCTTCATCGGTCAAATACTCTGGCTTTTCGTATGCCGATGGCAACTTTCGTGCAGTAGCTTCAGATAACCATCTGCATATGGTTTCGGGCACTCTGCAGCTAAAGCAAAACAAGCGTTATCAGGTCCAGTTTGAATTACGCGGCGTACCAGCTAGGCCAGCAGACCTGTTCGTGGACCTGTATGCTCCCGGATACGATAATCCCGAACAAGAAGTCAAGTTCAAGCTGGGTTACGGGGCGTTACCCAAAGTACTGAGTGGCGGCTTTAGTACAGGTAGTGCGGTCCCAAAAGAAGCGGAACTCCGGTTATTCTATTCAGGGGAACCTGGATTGGAGATGCGCGCAATTCACATTTCAAAGGTGCCGACTTGGCGGATATGGTTGCAGAATACGCTCTTTGGTCTTTCCCTGATTGCGTTGGTGGGGTTGGTCGTCGTGTTTGCTCGATGGGTGTGTGATGCACCCGAAGCTAGGCGGTCGCTCGGTCCAGGGTTAAAGCGACAAACGGCAACAAGCATGGGCTGTTTTTATGCGGCCATCGTTTTGGTTCGTTTCGTGACCGCGTGGCTGCAACCATATTGGTCGGGCGACGAATACGTCTACAAAGCCATTGCGTCGGGCATTTGGGCATATGGGCACGCGGGGAGAGTTTCCCCGAACCAATTGCTGCAGTCGCTTAGTCTACCCAACTTGCTCTATCCCTATCTCATTGCCCCGGCGTTTGCTTTTGGCTCCGAGTTTTACACAGCGATCAAATTGATCAATGCTTTGGTGGTGAGTACAGCGCTTTTTCCAGTCTACGCGATCGCAAGGCGTATGACCGGGTATCGGGTATCGCTAACGATCGCGGTAATTTCCTGCTTGTTGCCTTCGGTCAATATCGCTGCTTACGCTGTAACCGAGGTCCTGTACTTCCCGCTTTTTCTTGTGTGCGCTTGGCTGGCGGTGCGCTCGCTCGAGAACCCGCTTTCGGTGTTACGAAGCCTGTTGCTAGGCATTGGAGTGGGCGTGCTGTTCAATGTCAGACTCAGCGCCATGGTAGTGGTGCCGGCCTACTTGCTTGCTCTTTTCGCAGCTGCAATATTTGATGGAAACCTGAGTTCATTGGTACGTCGGCCGAGCTGGATCGTGACGTTGGTGGGTATGGCGATTACGTACTTCGTGTTGCGCGCAATCCTCGTCGGCGATGAAGTCGCAGGCTTGGGCATTTATAAAAGCCAATCTGGAGGATGGATTTCCAGTGCGCTGCGTGCAGCGACTTCGGATCCTTCAGGGCTGTTGCGGCTGGTCTCCGGTCATTTGACGATCCTGACTATCATCTACTCAGTGTGTATTGCCACAGCGGTACTGGTGCTTTTCGGCACGCCCATGGATGTAGAGGCTCGAAATCGGAGAAGGGTTGTAATACTTTTGGGTTTGTTGTTCCTTGCTTCAGTCGCGCTTGCCGTCCTGTTCACGCTGGGTGTATCCAGCGTTGACTTGGGTGGGCTTGGGCGCTGGCACAGCCGTTATTACTTCATGGCGCTGCCACTGTTGCTCATCTGCGGTTTGGCAGTCCCGCTCAGCAAGCCTTCCCCATCAGCAAAGATCGTCTACTGGTCGATTTTGTGCTTGTTCATCGCGGGCTTCCTTTATTTCCTCTTGGTCGAAAAGGGGATCGAAGACCCTTGGTTTGGGTCGTCCGTGGACAGCATGGAAGTCCAGTGGTTTCGTTTAAACTCAACCCTCCTTTATACGGGTTTTGTACTGACGATAGGGTTGGCGTTCGTGCAGTTATATACGCGCCAACGATGGCCCTTCTTGGTGCTTCTCATTTTGTGGCTTGCGGTGGCTAATTACGGCACACTGACCGTAATGCAGCGCTCGCCAGGTGGGAATTTACCTCAATGCGGATCGCTGTTATATCGTGTGCTTTCGCAATCTCCAGGGCGTGTCGCACTTCTTGTCAAGAGCAGAGCAGCTATGGTGGATAATGCGTTCTGGCTACCTTACGCGCCAGACAAGGCGATAATGCTTGCAAATGATGTTCATGAGTTCGACGCCAGCAGCCTGAAGAATATCGACTACATGCTTACGGAAGATGAAATCACTGTGTCAGGCGCCTCCGATGTAATCGAGGCTGGCAAGTGTCATATCTACAAGTTGAAACGATAATGCTTGATAAAGCGAAAATATCCGTGAATGACATGGCCACTATAGAGAATAAGCCGCCGCTCGTTTCTGTGGTGGTACTTACATGGAATGGTTTGGAGTACACCAAGCCATGCCTGCGGAGCGTGCTCCGAAATACAAAACCAAGTGATGCCGAAGTGGTGGTTGTGGACAACGGCAGTACCGATGGAACCGTCGAATACCTACGTTCCGTAGAGGGTATAATTACGCTATTCAACGAAGAGAACCTTGGCTTTGTGAGGGGCAACAATGCCGCTCTTCGCCATATCGACTCTGACCGTGACGTTATCCTGCTTAACAACGACACGGAGATAGACGACCGTGCGTGGATCAGCAAACTGCAAGCGACCGCTTATGCCAGTGAATCCGTCGGTGTGGTCGGCTGCCGGATTCGGCGGCTTGATGGTGGCATGCTGCAACACGCAGGCACTTATATCCCCGACATTACGTACTGGGGGCAGCAACTCGGCGGCGGTGAAACCGACATCAACCAATACAATACCGACAACGAAGTTGAGGGGGTTGTATTTGCCTGCGTTTATATCAAGCGCTGTGTGTTCGACGCGATCGGCTATCTCGACGAGGACTTCTTCTCGTACTACGAGGATTCGGATTACTGCCTGAAAGCCCGACGTGCAGGCTACAAGGTGATGAACTGCGGTGGTTTGACCGTGCGCCACAGGGAGCACGGGTCTACATCGGCAAACAAGGTCAGTCTAAGCGCTATGTTTTTGCGTTCGCAGGAGACCTTCCTAGGGAAGTGGAAAGTGACACTTGACGCACGCCGCCCGTATCAAGTTCATTTGCATTCGACTTATTCCCATCCAGTCGGATACGCAATGACGGCCCAGCAGTTGTCCCTTGGGCTTGACGAACAAGGCGTATCGGTTTCCTACGAATACCTTTACGGGCCCGGTACCGTCTATCCAGTCTCTGAGTCGCGTGACCAGAGCAGTGGCGTGTACCAAATTGAGGTGATCAAGCAGCGCCCCGTCCCGGGTCCAAAGGTTCCCCGGCTCATTTATGGCCAAGGAGACGCTTTCGATTCGGTGACTGAGGGTTATCGGATCGGGTACACCATGCTCGAGACTACCGGCGTGCCGCCTGAGTGGATCGAGCAATGCAACAAACTAGACGAACTTTGGGTGCCCTCACCGTTCAATGCGTGGACGTTCCGCCGCAGCGGTGCCACGGTATCGATGCGCGTGATGCCGCTCGGGCTGGTAGACACGAATTACTTCAATCCGGGAATCAAAAGCGCCAAGATCGACGGTGTTTACACCTTTTTATCTGTGTTTGAGTGGGGCGAACGAAAATGCCCCGAGATCCTGCTGCGAGCCTTCAATCGAGCCTTCAGCAGCAATGATCCGGTCGTCCTCATTTGCCGTTACTCCAACCGGGATCCGGGTGTTAATCCTGCCGAGATCATCCGCTCATTGAATCTGAATCCCAGCGGCGGCCGAATCGTCTATTCCGAAAACGAACCCGTGCCTTACTACCAGATGGGACAGATCTATTGCTCTGCCGACTGCTTCGTGCTGCCAACACGGGGGGAAGGCTGGGGCATGCCGATCATCGAAGCGATGGCCTGCGGAAAGCCCGTGATTGCGAGTTACTGGAGCGCGCAGCAGTTCTTCATGAACGACGGCAACAGCTATCCGTTGCAGGTCAGCTTGATCGATGCCCAGGCCAAGTGCCCTTACTATCTCGGATATAAATGGGCGCTTCCCGACGAAGATCATCTCGTTCACCTGTTCCGGCACGTGTTCGCGAACCAGGAAGAAGCACTGGCCAAGGGCGCGCGTGCAGCAACCGATGTGGCGAAGCACTGGTCTATAAAGGCATCAACGACGCGGATGAGGGACAGGATTGCCGAATTGAGTGTGAGCGAAACGGACCGGAAGCAGGCAGCACTCGGAACCACGAAGTGCGTCACGTTACCGAGGATAGGTATCGACGTTTCACGCACCGTGGGTCAAGTTTCGGGGGTGGGCCGTTTTACAGCAGGCTTGATTGCTGGCTTGTCGCGGCTCAGCACGGAGAGTCAATCCTTTGACTACCTGTTGTTTCCCGGTTTTGGTGACTTCGTGCATCCGGAATACTCGCCGACTGCCCGCCTTGCGTTGGATATTCAGCCGGGCGGAGGAATGACCGTCTTCCGTGGGCCATTGCCTGCGTTCGCCGACGACGACCGCCACGTGCCTGGACTCGATCTGGTGTACTGCACGGCAAACGCGTTCCCATCGAAACTGTCGGGGACGACAGCGATGGTCGTCTATGACACGACTTTTCTTTCGCACGCGCAATTCCATACACAGGAAAACATTGACCTGTGTAGTCGCAACTTCGAACGCGCAATACGTTCGGATTGCCATTTCGTGGCAATTTCGGAGAACACGCGAGACGATTTTATTCGCTACTACGGCCTCGAGTCTTCACGTATTGACGTAATCCATTGCGGGATTGACCTATCCTTCTTCCGCCCTGCATCCGAGCTAAAGCAGGTCAGTGTCCGACAGAAGTACCAGCTTCCCGAGAGCTTCTTCCTGTACGTGGGTAGTCTGGAGCCACGCAAAAATCTAAAATCTCTGTTGCAGGCGATGAAAAGCTTCAAAGGCAGGGAAAAGCTCGTCATCGTGGGTGCAGCGGGATGGATGAATTCCGAAGTTCATGAGCTGATCCTGGCAGCCGGCGACCGTGTACAGATGCTGGGATACATGTCGCTACACGACCTGCCGGCGCTTTATTCGGCGTCGCGCGCTTTCGTCTATCCGTCGCTGTATGAAGGGTTTGGCTTGCCTGTGGCTGAAGCGATGGCATGTGGAACAGCAGTCATTACCTCAGACAACAGCTCGTTGCAGGAAATTGCGCAGGGCGCTGCGATCCTGTTGGCTCACCCAAATGATCCGATGGAGATTGCGCAGACTTTGCTACAGCTTTCGGATGACGATAAGATCGTCAGACAGCTCTCTGCGACGGGCCTGCAGCGTGCATCTCGCTTCGGGGTGCAGATGCAGGCAGCCAAACATGTGGAACTATTCAAACGGATGATCGAAAAATGACCATGATGAAGAATGTACGGCTCGGAGCAATTGCCCTTCTCCTTATCGCGGGCGCCACAAGTTGCTCGCGCGATACGGCGTCGAGCGATTCCAGCATGCAACCCGCAAAGGGAAGCGGCGTCGATACAGTCGCTGCATTGCATGCCGCCACCCCCATGGGCAAGGTCCCGTCTTGGGCTAGCGCGGCCGCCATCAGCTCCGATTTAGCTTGCTATGGCGACACCCTCAGCGGTAACGACGGCTCGCAACCCGGCGGTGTGCGCCGGATTGCGTCTGGGAAAACCATGGCTTTTTCCGGCTGGGCGGTGGACAAGTCGCTTCCATCTGGCTCATCGCAAGCGCCCGCTTTGTTTGTGCTTACGCCGCGGAATAGAGACGGGAAAGCCCTGTATTTCCAGGCGAACCGTAACGAACGTCAGGATGTGACCGCTGCTGCCCAGTTCGCATCAATCAAGCCAACGATGGCTGGTGTGACAGTGAATGCCGCGACATCAGGTTTGCCGCTGGGCGCGTATCAGGCTGAAGTCGTCGTCGGCGAGGGTTCAGTTGGCAAGAAGTGCTCACTCGGCCCATCCTGGATCATTGAGATCACGTCTGGTTGAGCGGATGTACGCCGAAGTTTTTAGCCTCCCACTAATCGTGCCGTAGCAACCGCAAACGAACGCCATGGTCACAGCGCGTAAACGCGTGTGTCAGTGACTATTTAACTAAGGCCCAAAGAATATCTAAGCAAGAAGCTGCTCGTCATTCCGGTGAAAATCTGGACCCGGTACCTTCATTCGGTGACCAAGACATTGGGTTTGGTTTTTGCTTGGAGGACGGCTGATTTCGACATTTCCCAATCTGTCTGTGGCGACAAATTTGGCTCTTACCGACAACATTCTGTGGCTCTTTACCATCAGCGTATTCCATAGAAGGCACTGCACTCTCACACTTCACTCGCACTGCATGATTGGCACAATAAGCAGCCATAACCATTCGTCAGAAAAGATATGCAAGCTTCCTAAACTTGGACTTTACATGAGTGCGATGGATAACCAATAATGCACGATTTTAGTGATTCTGCTGACTTAACATTGACAAGACTTGTCTGGTCAACTGGCATTGCTGTGGTTATTCCTTGCTACAAGGTCACACGTCACATCGAGGCTGTACTGCACGAAATGGGTCCAGAAGTTGATCATATATATTGCATCGACGATGCATGTCCGGATTCCAGTGGCGATTTTATTGCCCGTGAAATTTCGGATGCGCGCGTGGTAGTAGTTCGTAATGCGGAGAATCTGGGTGTTGGTGGCGCGGTTATGGCCGGATACCGGCGTGCGATCCATGACGGGGCTACAGTTATAGTCAAGATCGATGGCGATGGTCAGATGGATCCGAGATTGCTGATGAGGTTTGTTGGACCGATAGCAAAGGGCGACGCAGATTACACCAAGGGCAACAGATTCTGGGATATGCGGCAAATCACGAGAATGCCTTTGCTCAGGCGCTTTGGCAACTTGGGATTGTCGTTCATGGCCAAAGCGTCTGCCGGGTACTGGATGAATTTTGACCCCACTAATGGCTATACGGCAATCCACGCAAAGGTGGCGTCGATCCTGCCATTCGAATCGATCAGCAACAGGTACTTTTTTGAAACGGATATGCTATTCCGCCTTAATATAATAAGGGCGGTAGTAGTCGATGTTCCAATGGACGCTCGGTACGGGGACGAGGTGAGCGGGCTGAATACATCGAAAATAATTCCAGAATTTCTAGCCAAACATGCGCGTAACATGTTCAAGCGCGTTTTATATAATTATTTCCTGCGTGATCTTTCGATTGCATCATTGGAATTGATTGCCGCATTAATTCTCATCATTTTTTCGCTTGGATTTGGGGGGTACCATTGGTGGCATGCGGTCAGCTCCGGACTCCCAACGCCAATCGGTACCGTCATCCTCCCAACGATAGCAATCGTCAGCGGCCTGCAGTTCCTGCTTGCATTTCTAGGATACGACATTGCGAACGTGCCTACACGCCCGCTCCATCCTATGCTTGGTGATTTGCAGACTGACGATCGGAGTGGTAAATGATCAATCGTGAGACTGGAACCCTTAGTGTAGGGATGGTATTTCTCATCTTGGCCGTCGTTGGGATGTTGTCTGCAGGTCAAGTTTTATTCAAATATGCCGCGCAAGGTTTAGATTTTGCGCGGCCCACTACCTTTTTTTCGCTACCACTGTTTGCAGCACTATTTGTTTACGGTATTGCGACACTCTGCTGGTTGCTCGTGCTTTCGCGTATACCCCTAAGTTTGGCGTTTCCTTTTAATGGACTGACGTTCCTTTTAGTGCCGCTCCTTTCATGGGGCGTATTCAGGGAGCAATTAAGTGTAGCGACGATTGCCGGGAGTATGGTAATTATCCTCGGAGTTGTGATAATTACTGTTGGAAACCGTTAAAAGTTCTCTGCACAAATTCTTCGCAGAAACGCTATATTCAAAGTTGCTCGTCATGTGCGAATCAACGACGAAATTTCAGCGGCGCATTCTTGCATTAAGACGGTATTTCCGCGCGACTCCACGTTGAGGCGCAACAATGGTTCCGTATTGGAACTGCGCAAATTGAAACGCCACTCACCAAAGTCGGCACTGATCCCATCGGTGTGGTCGATCGCCGGAGCCAATGCGGTGCAGTACGCCGTCACCCGCTCGATCGCGGTATGTACATCGGAGACTTTGAAATTGATCTCGCCGCTGCATGGGAAGGTTTGGATTCGCTCTTCCACCATTTCCGCCAGCGATAGACCCGTGCTCGAGATCAGGCCCGCGATCAATAACCATGGAATCATACCCGAGTCGCAATAGGCGAAATCACGGAAGTAATGGTGGGCGCTCATCTCGCCGCCATAGATCGCATCCTCTGCGCGCATACGCTCCTTGATGAAGGCGTGTCCGGTCTTGCTCTGCACTGGTACCCCGCCGGCTTGCTTGACCATCTCAATGGTGTTCCAGATTAACCGTGGATCATGAATCACCTTGCCGCCCGGGTGCTTGGCCAGGAGCGCTTTGGCCAGCAGACCGACCAAATAATAGCCTTCGATAAAGCGGCCATTCGCATCGAAGAAAAAGCAGCGGTCGAAGTCTCCATCCCAAGCGACTCCGAAGTCCGCTCCGTGGGTGCGCACAGCTTCCGCGGTGACGCTGCGGTTTTCTGGCAAAAGGGGATTGGGGATGCCGTTGGGGAAACGCCCATCTGGCTCGTGCTGCACCCGGATGAATTCGAAGGGCAGGTGCGGTGCCAGCTGGTCGATCACCATTCCGGCGCCGCCGTTGCCCGCATTGGTCACAATCTTGAGTGGTTTGAGATCGCTGCGGTTGACGTAGCCGAGCAGATGCTGGATGTAATCGCCCTTTGCGTAGGCTTGGCTGACCCCCCCGGTCGATGGAGCCGGTGCATGCACGCCACTCGCCACGCTGTCACGGATCGTGATCAGTCCGGTATCGCCGCTTATTGGGCGTGAGCCCTCACGAACGAGCTTGAGACCGTTGTAGTCCATGGGATTGTGACTGGCGGTCACCATGATGCCGCCTGCGGCGCCCAGATGATTGGTCTGGAAGTAAACCTCTTCGGTACCGCACAGCCCAATGTCGATGACATCGCGTCCGGCGGCGTTGATGCCGGCCGTCAAGGCGTTCTGCAGCGCTGGGCTACTGAGGCGCACGTCGCGGCCTAGGACCACCGGGCCAGGCCCAAGCAGTTGAGCGGTAGCGTTGCCGATGCGGTGGGCCAGATCCTCGTTCAATTCGTCGGGAACCCGGCCGCGGATGTCATAAGCTTTGAAGCAATTCAGATTCACAATGCCTCCTTGGCGGTGCGTCAGAGCGCCTGCTCCAGCTCCGGAACAATCTTGAACAGATCCCCCACCAGCCCGAAATCCGCGATCTCGAAGATCGGTGCCTCGCCATCCTTGTTGATCGCCACGATGGTGCCGGCGTCCTTGATGCCGGTGAGGTGCTGGATCGCGCCGGAGATGCCGATGGCCATGTACAGCTCGGGGGCGATGATCTTGCCGGTCTGGCCGACCTGCATTTCATTCGGCACGTAGCCGGCGTCGACGGCGGCGCGCGAGGCGCCCACGGCGGCGCCGATCTTGTCCGCGAATTTGTAGATGATCTCGAAGTTTTCTTTCGAGCCCACGCCGCGGCCGCCGGATACCACCTTGCTGGCGCTCTGCAGGTCGGGGCGATCGCTGCTGCCCTGCTTGAGGTCGACGAAGCGGGTGTGGGTGGGCAGCGCCACGTCGATGTTCAGCGCCTCGATCGGCGCGCTGTGGGCGCCGCTGGCGGCGGCCGGCCAGGAGGCGGTGCGGATGGTGGCGACCACGGTGTGGGCGGCATCGGCTTCCACCGTGATGATGGCATTGCCGGCGTAGATCGGGCGCTTGAAGGTATGGCTGGCTTCCACGCTCATCACGTCGCTGACCTGGGCCACGCCGAGCAGGGCGGCGACGCGCGGGGCGACGTCCTTGCCGAAGGTGGTGGAGGGTGCGAACACGTGGCTGTAGCCAGCGGCTACCTTGGCGATCTGCGGGGCGAGCACGGCGGCCAGCGGATGCGCGTTCGCGGCGCGGGCGACGGTGAGCACGCGCGTCACGCCGTCGATCTTCGCTGCTTCCGCAGCGACCGCGTCGGGCGCGTCGGCCAGCACCAGCACGTCGATGGCGTCGGGCTTCACCGCGATGGCGGCGCTGACGGCACGCGCGGTGGCGGGGTTGAGTTTGCCGTGCAGGTGCTCGGCGATG
>JAJXUF010000260.1 GCA_021783175.1 Pseudomonadota bacterium | reverse complement strand
AGCAATGAGGCGATCAAGCAAGCGGTTGCAGGCGGCCTCGGATTGGCCCTTCTTTCCAAAAGCACGCTGAGCCTAGAATCCAGTCCGCAAGAAATCGCCATACTGAATGTCGCGGGATTCCCGATTGTGCGCTACTGGTACGTGGTACGTCCGCACGGAAAACAGCTATCAGTGGTCGCGAATACGTTTCTGGAGTTCTTGCGGTCGCACTTGCAGTTACTGTCCCCTCGGCGTGATTCAAAAACCGATGGCCCACGCACTATTTGAGGAGGACGGGGTGTGGCTCAGGCAACTGCCAGTTTGCGATCCAGATCCACGTCGATTTCGGACAGGATTTCCAGTTTCCGGTTTGCCAGCACGTCACCTGCCGGCGCGCCGGACAATGCATGATCGCGCGCGGCCAGCAACTGGCTGATCTCCGCAAGACATAGCGCGACCACGCTTTCCAGCACGGCATCGATCTCGGAATGTCCCGTGTTCAGGCGCATATGGGCCAGCAGTCGCTCTGTGTTGGGAGCGCTCAACATCAGGTCGCCCGTCACCCAGCTGTTGACTGTGAAGAGGTTGATCGGGACGCCCTTGGCATTCATGCCGATGGCCAGCAAGTGACGTGTTTCGACGCGGTGGCTTGGATTGCCCGTCAGGGCAGCGAAGGTTTTTTCTGCATTGGATTGCAGCCGTCGGGACCAGAGTTGGCGACGCGCGAACAGATGAAAGTGGCCATGTTCGGCGGCGGCCGGTCTATCCTCCGGCGCGTGCGAGTGATAGTACCATTGGTAGCCATTCGCCTCGTCGATCGCATCGTCTTCTGGATAGTGTTGCCACTGCCGAGGTGGCTGACCTGCGAGTATGCCTTGCAGCAAATGCTCCCCCCGCGCCGCCAGCGCGGCATAGGTCCGCAGCAGACGCCGGGGAGCGGACTGCAATTATTTCTTAGGTGCGTACTTGGGGCCGCACTTGGCTTTTGGGGCGCATTTCTTTGCACCCTTATGCATCTTCCCGGCCTTGGGTGCGCACTTGGCGCCGGGGTCTCGCATCATCGAGGCGGCGGCGGGAAGGGCGAGCGTGGCAGCCGTGAGGGCGGCCAGGGATGCAACTTTTAAAGATTTTTTCATCGTTCCTCCAGGTTGAAGTTGATTGATGCCGGCTCAAACTGCGAGCCCATGGTTCGCCGGCACGGGCGCTCCAGAGTAGATGCATGACTCCGCTTCGGCAATGCAGTTCCGTGCGGACCATGGACCACGTCGCACGGAGCGCAGGAAGTTGCCTCGTCGCCGGTGCTTCAATGTACCACGGGCAGCTGGCGGCCCATGACGGAGCCCTTGGACAAAGCCGTGAGGTAGACCACCAGGTCCACCATCTCCGGGCTGTTGTACGTAGGCGGCATGCCCATGACGCCAGCGCGCACGCAATGTGCGATCTGCCGCTGCAGGGTGTAGATCGAGTGCTGCTTGGACTTGTATTCGACGGCGTTTTTCTTGAGCTTGAGTTTGGGAAACTCGGCGGCCGCGCCGATCAGGCTGGGAATGTGCTGGCCGGCCGGCGTGATGCCTACGGGCACGCCGCCAGCGGTGTGGCAGGCGGCGCAGCTCATCAGGTGGCTGCCGAAGGCACCCTCGGGTACCCAGGTCTGCTTCGTGCCGAAGCTGTCCTGCGCGAATATCCTGGCGCCGTCCTTCAACGCCTGTTCCATGGACGTGGCCGGTGCGACCGTCATCGGATGGGCCTTGGGCACCGCGGCGGCCTGGGCGGCGCCGCATCCGGCCGCCAGCGCGAATGCCAGGGCGAGGCGCGAAAGCAGAACGGAACAGAGGTGATCGGGTCGTTGTTGCATGCGCATCCTCCTTCTGTGGCGAACATGGTGGGACAAGGGATCCTGCCCCATGATACGACGGGGCGGCAGAACAGGTTGGCGCGGCCACGGTCTTGTCATAGCTTTGGAATGCCGAGACGCGCGATGGATTTTGTGTAGGCTTCGACGAAGCAGCGCTCTGCAAGGCGGGTGTCGCCGAGCTCGTAGAACGCCAGCAGCGACACGATGTAATCCTGTTTCCCAAAATCAACAAAGGAGATCGGGGACAGGCCGGCGCGGATCAGGGGAACATTGCAGATCGCTCGCGACGTCCGCTTGTTGCCGTCCTTGAAGGGCTGGAGGTACGGGATGCGCGTCAACAGGTAAAACGCTGCCTGCACCGGATCCTGGATCGAGTCGGCGGTCTTCAGCACGCGCTCCAGAGCCTTTGCGATATACCCTGTGCCAGGGCGAAAGGGAGGCAGGTAGGCGCTCAGGGCGATATCGACCTCTGCATATTCCCGTACCACGCCGCGCTGATTCGCGGGCAGGAAGTGGCGCGACTCTGCGAGCTCCGGCAGATCGTGATCACTGGTGAGCAGGTCATGAATGCGGTAGATGGAATCGAGCCGCATATGGTCGTGCAAATACTCGAATGCCTCCTTGTGGTTGAGCACCAGGAAGGCATCTTCGAGCGGCTTGCCGGGAGATTTCTCCCCGTATTCGATCAGCGCTTGGGTGTCGAGCAGCGAGTAGGTGCCGCCCTCCAGGGCCGACGAGGCGCAAGCGAAGTCGATCAGGAATTTTCCGAGTTCGCGCTTGCCAAGCGGCTGCTTGGCAATGCCCCTGAATTTCAGGGCCGCCTCATCGGCGAGGCCGGGCAACGGCGCGAGACGCTCTTCTCGATAGGGCGCGACAACCCTTTCGGTGTGGGGCTTGGCGAAGTACCCTTTTAGCGCGGCCAGCGGATCTGCACTGAAATACCGCGTCGCGGGACCCTTGCCGGCAACGGTGAGGGCACCCGCCTGCATGGCCTCTTTCAGGCGCCGGATCAGGGTACTCCGGCTGACGTTGAAATGGGTCTCGATTTCGGCCGAAGCAACCCCGCCCGGATGGGCATTCAGGTATTCAACAAGCGCTTGTGTGGTTAGATTAAGCATATGAATTTGCTTAAATAATGCACAATCTAAGCACAAATGGCAAGATTGCCGGCCAGACTCGTCCAGGGACGTTACTGCATGCCCGTTACTGAGGCGCCTCCCGTTCGCGAGCGCAGATCAAGCGTAACCGGTAACCCTATGGCGTTGTTCTGTTTCATTTCTGGATGATGAGAATAGCCCCCTGGTAATCGGTCATGGCCGCGTTTGCTCGGTGGACGTTTCGCCGCCATGCTGGAGTTCGAGGGCAAAAGCTCTCGACCAGTTGGTTCATTTGTCACTCCGATCATCAGCCGGCGGCGAAACTCCAAAAGTGGCAATGACGTGCGCCATTTGTGCGCGGTGTATCATCTGTTGGACAGCCGGCGTCGCGCTGATTGGAATAAGTTCCACGCTTGGATGGGACATGCCGAATACTCGGAATACCTCGTCGGCAAATGCCTGTCCAATATCATCAATCCCAGTGAAGTCTAGTAGGACTGTCTTGAATCCCTCGAATCGAGCAACAAGGCGCTTGGCCTGGGAACGAGATACGAGGTTTTCATTACCAATCCTGGCAAGCCGCACCGGGACAACGGTCTTTTCGAACCCATAGTCGTCGCCACCACTGTACTTGTCGAAAATTTCTCGTGTGGTTCGTTGGCTATCAAGCGGGATTGACATATAAAGCAACGTGCCCGTATCTGGGCGCTCAATTTCCAACAACCAGTCGTGGCCATCTCTAACATCATGGTCGTAATGCAGGTCGTTCGCCTCTATCTGGAACTGGTCGAACATCCGTGATGTGAAGAAGATGCCCTCACCGGAATGGTTCTTCGGGTCAGTGGTGAACTTCCCTTTAGAT
>JAJXUF010000259.1 GCA_021783175.1 Pseudomonadota bacterium | reverse complement strand
GCCCACTGTTTCGCGTATCAGCGGGGCGAGGAAGGGGTAATGCGTGCATCCCAGGATCAAGGTGTCCGCGCCCTTCTGTAGCAGGGGCGCGGTGTAACGCACGATCAATTCGCGCGTGCGCGCGCTGTGAAGTTCGCCCCGCTCCACCTGTTCGACCAGGCCGGGACAACCCTGCGTCTCGATCTTGACGCGCCAGCCGCCATATTTCTCCAGCAATGCCGCGAAACGCGCGCTCTCCAGGGTGCCCACGGTTGCCAGCACGCCGACCACGCGGGTTTGCGTCACCGAAATGGCCGGCTTGACTGCGGGTTCCATGGCAAGGATGGGCATCTTGTTGAATTTGACGCGCAGGGAATGCGCGGCGGCAGCGGTAGCGGTGTTGCAGGCGATGACGATTGCTTCCGCGCCCTGACTGATCAGGAATCGCGCGATGGCGAGCGAACGGGTCTCGATGAAGGCGGGCGATTTGTCGCCGTAGGGGACATGGCCGGAATCGGCGACATAGATCAGGCGTTCGTGCGGAAGCGTCTGGCGTATATGCTGCAGGACGGACAAGCCACCCACACCGGAATCGAATACGCCGATTGCGCCGTTAGAAGTCGTCAAACCCGATCCCCCGTCATTCCGGCGGTGTCAACTTTGCACTCGGCTTGCCGAGTAGCAAATTGCCTACTTTTAGTGCAGGCCGGAATCCAGATCATATTAAGGCCCCGCGAAGCGGGACAAATGCCGGTTTTGTCCGCTATGCGGAAATATTTCATCACTGGATTCCGGCCTGCGCCGGAATGACGACTTATCATTATTCCGCCATCTGGTCGCGCAGGAATTCTTCATACGTGCCGTGGTAGTCGTTCACGCCCTTGGCCGATATCTCGATGATGCGGGTGGCCAGCGAGCTCACGAACTCGCGGTCATGGCTCACGAAGATCAGCGTGCCTTTGAACAGGTCGAGCGCCGTGTTGAGCGATTCAATCGCTTCCATGTCCATGTGGTTGGTCGGCTCGTCCATCAGCAACACGTTGGATTTGGCCAGCATCAACTTGCCGAACAGCATGCGGCCTTTTTCGCCGCCGGACAGCACCTTAACTCTTTTCTTCACGTCATCGCCGGAGAACAACAGACGGCCCAGCGTGCCGCGCACCACCTGGTCGTCGTCATGCGGACCGCGCCAGTCGGTCATCCATTCCATCATCTCCTTGTCTTCGGCAAAGTCGGCAGCGTGGTCTTGTGCGTAATAGCCGAGCTTCGCCTTTTCAGCCCACTTGATCGTGCCGGTGTCGGGCGCGAGATCGCCTGCAAGGCAGCGCAGCAACGTGGTTTTGCCGATGCCGTTGGGGCCGATGATGGCGACCTTTTCGCCCGCATCGATGCGGAAGTTCACGTTGGAGAACAGCATGCGGTCGTAGCCTTTTGCCATCTTCTCCACTTCCACCGCGACGCGGTGCAGCTTGTCGCGCTCATCGTATTCGAAGCGGATGAACGGGTACTGGCGGCTGGAAGGTTTGATGTCCTCGATCTTGATTTTGTCGATCTGGCGCGCGCGCGACGTGGCCTGCTTGGCCTTGGAGGCATTGGCCGAGAAGCGCGCCACGAAGGCTTTCAGCTCGGCAACCTTCTCCTTGGCCTTGGCGTTGTCGGAGGACTGCTGTTCGCGTGCCTGCGTGGAAGCCAGCATGTAATCGTTGTAGTTGCCCGGGTACACCGTGATCTTGCCGTAGTCCAGGTCGGCCATGTGCGTGCACACGCTGTTCAGGAAGTGGCGGTCGTGCGAGATGATCACCATCGTCGAATTGCGCGCATTCAGGATGTCTTCCAGCCAGCGGATAGTGTTGATATCCAGGTTGTTGGTCGGCTCGTCCAGCAGCAGGATGTCGGGATTGGAGAACAGCGCCTGCGCCAGCAGCACGCGCAGCTTGAAGCCGGGCGCCACCGCGCTCATGTTGCCCTGGTGCAATTCGATGGCGATGCCCAGGCCCAGCAGCAACTCGCCCGCCCGCGCTTCGGCGGTGTAACCGTCGTATTCGGCAAAAGTCGCTTCCAGATCGGCGGCGCGCATGTAGTCTTCTTCCGAAGCATCGGGATTGGCGTAGATCGCATCGCGTTCCGCCATCGCACCCCACATTTCGTCGTGGCCCATCATCACTACATCCAGCACGCGCTGGTCTTCGTAGGCGAACTGATCCTGGCGCAGCTTGCCGAGACGCTCGGTCTTGTCCAGCATGACTTCGCCCGAAGATTGCTCAAGATCGCGGCCGAGGATCTTCATGAACGTGGACTTGCCGCAGCCGTTGGCGCCGATCAGGCCGTAGCGGTTGCCGTCGCCGAACTTGACCGAGACGTTTTCAAACAACGGCTTGGCGCCGAACTGCATGGTGATATTTGCTGTGGATAACATGGGACTGCCTTATTTTCGAAGGCGCGCATTCTACCACTGCGCGCTGGCATCCGGCCTTGGGCTGACCCGTCCGGGATTTGGATTGACGCTGCCTATCCGACTGCGTACACTCTTATGTACATTTTTAAGGACGTAATTATGAACGATATTCATGCGGGGATCACCATCGGCGTCACCGAGTTGCGCGAGTCGCCGACACGCATACTCAAGCGCGCAGAAGAGGAAGATCAGGCAGTCGCCATCCTCAACCACAACAAACCCGCTGGTTACATCGTATCGCCAAAGATGATGGAAGCCATGCTGGATTCCATCGCTGACCGCATTGCGGAGAACCGTGCAAAGACGCGCCTCGCTACGATAAACAAGGCGCGCAGGGTTAAATTAGACGAACTCTAATTTGCGTTTTCAGGAACGCAGGATTTTCCCTTTCCTTGTTGACACGGTTGTATGTAAGCGCTAACATTCGACAAGTTAGTTTGTTTGCTTAGAGGTTAATCATGGTTGAAGCAGTTTACGATTTGGCCATTCATCCAGAGGCCGAGAAGGAATGGGGCAAACTGGATGGCAGCATCAAACGACGCTTCAAGGAGAAGTTCGCCAAAGAGCGCCTCAAACATCCGCGCGTAGCAAAAGACTCACTGCGAGAACTCCCCGACTGCTACAAAATTAAGATCACAACGCCACAGTTTCGTCTGATCTACCACGTCAACGATGCCAAACGTATATTGACCATCCTCTCGGTAGCATCGAGGGATGATGTGTATGCCGAGTTGAAGTCGAGACTTTGAAAGCCGTTGCCCGGTCAGATGTAGATAAGGCGGCGACGAAGCTGCCATTTAAATAAGTAGCCTGCCCTTGATCATTAGATTGCCAGCGAAGCAGCGTCGATAGTGGCTTGCGGGGCAAGCTGTTGGGGTTGATTGGTCGAGTGATTCAGCCGGGTAGGGTGGGCACATTTTGTGCCCACGCGGCAAATCCACTTCAACGCATCTACCGCGTGGGCATAATTGCCCACCCTACAAAAACCTCGGCTGTGGAGTTCGGCTAGCCAGCGTAGGATGGGTTGAGCAACACGTTACCCAAGCGTTAAGCGTCACAATAGTTTTTGCAAGGAACGAAAGCGGCAAGCGAAGCCTCGCGTGATTCCACCAATTCGTTCAGCTGCGTGCAGCATCTGCCCTCGAAGTAACAGCCACCACGACCTCCGATTGAGGTCACGGAATGCATGGAGTATTCTCCGCGCCGTGCCGTGCGTCCGAAGACGCCTGCGCTCACCGCTGGCCGGAGCCGAATTCACGCCCTGCCAGGCGACGGCTGCATAGTGTGGATCGGGAGATTGTGTGGGATTACTCAAGCGCGTGCATTTGTGGATGATCGCAATCAGGGATAGCTTCATCACCTTGCTTCCGGTTACC
>JAJXUF010000258.1 GCA_021783175.1 Pseudomonadota bacterium | reverse complement strand
GCGTGGTCATCGCCGGTAATGATGAGGCCGAGGCGGAACGCAAGCTGCGCCAGATGTACCGCTATTGCGAAATAGTGAGCTGCAATGCCAAAAGCGCCGGGGATAGCAAGGTACAGCAAGTGATGTCGGTCGAGGATATCCTGTCGCTGATATCCAAGTGATCTGCCGGCAGGTCTTACTCGATAAACCCGTCCGCCAGTAACTCTTTCAGCAGGTCGTTGTAATCATGCGCGCCGCGGCTCTCCGGCGCATGTTCGAAGACAGTTTTATTCACCGCCGGACTTTCGGCCAGGCTGACGTTCTCCGAGATACGGGTGCGGCAGACATCGGCGCCGAAGTGCTCTTCAACCAGTTTCAACACATCCCAGGCCATGCGCCGCCGACCATCGAAGCGAGTGAGCAGATAACGGCGATTGACGCGCCGCTTGAGCACCTGTTCCAGCGCGTTAAGTGTCTTTTCGATCTGGAGCGCACCTTTGGTGGAAAGATGATCTGCCGAAATGGGAACGATCAGTCCGCTGCAGGCGAAGATCGCGTTCAACGACAGTACGCCGACCATCGGATTGCAGTCGATTACCACCGGATTATCCTTGCCACCGTAACGTTCGGTCTGCAGTGCGCTGTTGAGCTTGTTCACCACATTGAAACCTTTGCCATACAGTGCATCCACCTTGGAAAGCTCGGTATGCGCCGGAATGACTTTGATCGAACTGGAGGATTCCTTGACCAGCTGGCACAAGGGGCGGTTGCTCTGGAACATGCTCAGTACTGTGTCGGCGCCGGATTTTGCCGTGACATTGGCGATGGCGCTGAGTTGTGCCTGCGGATCCAGGTCGATACCGTATGTCGCGCGACCTATACGCGACAGGGCGGCAGCGAGATTGACGGCGGTCGTGGTCTTGCCGACGCCGCCCTTTTGATTGAAGACTGCAATGATGCTCATACCGCTTGGATTCTAGCCGAAATCGGAGTCGTGGATGGGTGTATAAGTTGTTGAAAGGAAAAGCCCAGCCCGACGGAGGACTGGGCCGACAAGCGGTATCAATTGCGTTTGTAGATGATTTGCTTGGTATCGCCCTCGCAGGTGCCCACCACTTTTCCGTCCGTTTCCTTGGCGGGAGCTGCAGTAGCGCCGGATGCTGCGGCTGGAGCGGCTGGAGCGGCTGGAGCGGCGGCAGGCTGCGCAACGGGAACGATTTCAAGGGAATACGAAGTGACGCCCTTGGCCTGCAGCTTGGCATCGATCTGCGACTTGAGATCGTCGCAAGAGGCGAAAGCGGATACGGAGAAACCCAAAAGACACGCGGTAAGCAGAAATTTACGCATATACGACTCCTTTTCTGGATTGAGAAAACATCTGACATCCCCCCGACGTATAGAAGTGCATATCAGGGCAACAGCTCTTCGAGCTTGCGGTTCGCTCCCTGCAACTTCTTGAATAGCGCAAGCAACAGCGCTTTATCCATATACACGATCGCATCACCCCGCAAGCGATCGATACCGGATTTGTTGATTTCAGCCGCGATCACTTGCCCGTCTGCAACCACGGTTGCGGAGCGCGAGATGTTCTCGTTGGCAAAGTACATGCCTTCGCCGATGCATTCACCGCTGCGTATCGTTCCGACGACCTTCTTGTTGTAATAGACGGTGGCTGTGCCATAAAGCACGATGTAGAGGGCGTTCATGTCTTCTCCCTCCCTGGTGATGCAATCCCCCGCAGAGAAGGTCCGGATCTCGGTCTGTTCCGAGATGGGCTTCAGCCAGTCGCTGGGAATGGGGTCGAAGAAAGAACATTTGCGCAGTTCGTTGAAACGGTCGGCGGAGACCTCGTCAAGGCGCTTGGAATAACTGGCTAGATTGGTCTGGACGGCGTCAATTTCATTCATTTTTCCTCCCCGTGGGTCAAATTCATGACATGGCCTGAAAATTATTTCGCAACTTACCACAAGCGCTGAAGAATGTGTTGCACAGCGCGATTGAGCTAAACTAGGCCCCATGAAACCAATCCCGGAATGGAACAAAGAGGCATTGCTGCGTACGCCTGCTTTTGCCCCGCTGCACTCCGTCATCACTCACCTCGAACCGGATGAATTTCCAACCCTTCAGGACTGCAATGCGCTGCTGGCGGCGCAATGCCCGGCTGTTTCAGTGCACAGCGGTCAGCTCCTGAGCTTTGTGCCGCAGGTATATGGCAAGTTGCCATTCGATCTGCAATACGAACCGCGCTGTTTTCTCACGGGCGAAGTGCCCACGCGAGCCGGCAACTGGCATGACCTGCTCAACGCGCTGGTGTGGCTTGTATTTCCCCAGGCCAAGGCAGCCATCAACGCGCGCCATTTCCGGGCGCTGACCGAGGCGGGCGGCGCAACGGCAGTCAGCCAGCGCGGGGCCGTGCGCGATACCAGCACCTTGCTGGACGAATCGGGCGTCATCGTCGCTTATGCGGATGCGGAGCTGGCCCGACTCTTGCGCGATTTCCAGTGGAAGGAACTATTCTGGCGGCAGCGCACGCAAGTGCTATCCGGTATGGGCTTTTACCTGTTCGGGCACGGCTTGTACGAAAAGGCACTCAGTCCGTATATCGGTTTGACCGGGCAAGGTTTGCTCCTGCCGGTGGAACAGGCGTTCTTTGCCTGGCCTTATCAGCGGCAGCTGGCACATCTGGATGCGCTACTCGCCGCCTACCTGAATTCGGGGGAACACTGCCGCAGCACGCGGGAACTGACGCCGGTACCTATACTTGGTATACCGGGCTGGGCTGCGGATAATGAAAATGCAACGTATTACGACAATACTGGATATTTCAGGACGGGTAGACATGGACGCCACGCAAACAATTAACGCCCGACTCTCTGTCTGTTTGGCCTGCATGCTGCTCGCAACCGCGCAGGCGGCAGACGGGGAGTTTTCACAGGGTCTCGTCGGCGATGTCGGCGCGGGCGCCTATTACACGGGCCGCATCGTTCGCGGCGTGAGCGATTTCACCACCGTTCTGCCTTACGGCGATTTCGAATACGGCAGGATGTTCGCGCGGGTCGACACGCTGGGTATCAAGACGCTGCAGATGGGGGACGGGTATCTGGAACTGGTGGGCAGGATCAGCCAGGATGGATTCGACACGAACACGCCCGGCCTGCTGGGCCTGAGGAAACGGGAAACGTCCATTCCTCTGGGAGTCGGCACATTGCAGGTGACGCCGATAGGCGGTTTCATGTTGAATGCGTTCCACGACGTGCGCCAGTCCCAGGGGCAACTGTTCGAGGCGATCTATGCCGCGGAATTCGACCTGCCACGAGTGAGCTTCTATCCCCTGTTGGGAGCCGAATATCAATCCAGTGAGTATGTGCGTTACTACTACGGGATATCCGCCCAGGAAGCCGCAGCCAGCCAGTATTCGCTTTATCAGCCCGCGGGAGCGTTCAACGACTTCATCGGATTGATCGCCGACATCAAGCTGACCGATGACTACCATTTGAACGGGTATGTGCGCCGCAAGTGGCTGGGATACGGCATCGAACAGAGCCCTATCGTCAATCAGCGCTACCTGGATACCGGCTACCTTTCCCTGAGTTACCGCTTCAAATGATGGGTTCATCCGACTTTTGCATGGGTTAAGGTCAGGTTAGTCAGTAGTTCAAAAACCAAGGTTTCTCACCGAGTGTTCCCCCACCCCAGCCCTCCCCCGGTGGGAGAGCAACCGTGTTTCAAGTCAAGCATTTTTCACGTTCCACGGGGTGTTATTTTTTAGCATTGCATTCATGATAGTTAGCAGTTTTCTCATACACGCAACGATGACGACCTTATGCGCTTTGCCCGCC
>JAJXUF010000257.1 GCA_021783175.1 Pseudomonadota bacterium | reverse complement strand
TCGAATCGCTGGACGGGCACACCACCTTCCTGTTCGGCAAGATCAACTTCCTGATGGATGCCACCGTCGGCTTCATCAACATCAACCAGAACAAGGTCATCAAGCGGTTGACGGTGCTCAGCGTCGTGTTCATGCCGCTGAACGTGATCGCCGGCATCGGCGGCATGTCCGAGTTCTCCATGATGACGCAGGGCATCCCTTGGCCCATCTCCTATGCCGCGTTCACCGTCGGTTTGGTGCTCGTCGCGTGGATCACATTCGAGTTGCTGCGCCTTGCGGAGAAGCGCGAGAAACTTCGGCTGAACAAATAAAGCGTTACCGTTCAGGCAGGCGGCGCGCAAAGGCGTTGAACATCGCAAGGACAGGTACAAGAACCAACAGAGGCAAGAGCAGAAACACGGGTGTCCAGAGGCTGGTCGGCGGCGGCACGAAATCCAGGCTGAACCATCCGTATCCAAGCAGGAAAATTCCAAACGCAAAAAGCAGCTTGCCGCCGTACGCGTTGATTTCGTACCAGTTATGCTGCGAGGTGAACGCCTTCCTGACGCGGATCCCATATAGCCGATTCATGGGGACTTTCTTCAGGATCAGGGGAATGGAAAGCAGGGTCATCAGCAACCCGATTCCGCAGTGGACATACGGTATTGGAACGATCATGGACGCGCCCCCATAGAATTCGATCTGGTCGGCAATGGGCCGACCGGGTTTGGCATTTTCTTCCCGCTCAGGGAATATCCGAGTCCGGCATGCGATCCAGGATGACAATGGTCTTGGCCAGCATGCCGCGCGCTTCGCGGTGCCTGTCATAGTAGCGAGGGTTGGGCACCATGGCCGCGAGTTTGGCCGCTTGCTCCGGGCTGAGCTGTGAGGCGCTGACGCCGAAGTAATGCCGCGCGGCGGCCTCTGCGCCGAACACGCCTTCCCCCCATTCGATCACGTTCAGGTAGATCTCGAAGATGCGCTGCTTGTCCATCACCGCCTCCAGCATCAGCGTGATGACGGCTTCTTCCGCCTTGCGCCACGGCGTGCGCCTGGTGGAAAGGAACAGGTTCTTGGCCAGTTGCTGGCTGATGGTGGAACCGCCCGCAACGATTTTGCCCTTCTTCCTGTTCTTCTCGTAGGCCTTGGCGATACCTTCCCAATCGAAGCCTTCGTGGTCCACGAACTTCGCATCTTCGGAAGCGATCAGCGCGCGTTTCAGGTTGTCGGATATGCGGTCGTAAGGCACCCACTTGTACTGCAGCTCCGCTTTCGGGTTCTTGTCCTGCATCACTTCCAGGCGGTCTTCCATGAAGGCGCTGGTGGCGGGATTGAACTTGATCCACCAGCAGACATGCGCGAACAGCCACAGCTGATACAGGACCAACAGCAGGAACAGCCCCAGCAGGATGCGCCAGAAAAGACCTTTCGTTTTCTTCATGTGCGCAACTTCGCCAGCACGGGGCCAGTGTCCGGGCGGATGTCGCGCCACAGGTAGAAAGCTTCGGCTGCCTGTTCCACCAGCATGCCGAGTCCGTCCGAGACGATCGCTGCGCCTTGCTTGCGGGCAAATGCCATGAACGGCGTCTCCCGCCCGTACATCATGTCGTAAGCCAGTGCGCCAGGCTTGAACAAGCCATCAGGCAACGGCGGCATTTCGTCCTTCAGGCCGCTCGACGTGGCATTGATCACGAGGTCGTATTTCCTGTCGGCGAGATCTTCGTATTTGCGGGCGTATACGGTGCCGGCTCCCTTGAATTCCTCGGCCAGTGCCTGCGCCTTATCCAGCGTGCGATTGGCGATGTCCACGCCCAGGCCGGCGTTGAACAGCGGCCACAGCACGCCCGATGCCGCTCCGCCCGCGCCCAGCAGCAGGGCATTTTTCCACATCAGTTTGAAACCGAGATTTTGTTCGATGTCGTTGAGCAGGCCTGCGCCGTCCGTGTTTGCACCGAGTATCTTGCCGTCCTGGAATATCAGGGTATTGACCGCTTTTGCATCTCGGGCGCGTTCGCCGAGTCTGTCGCATAGCCGGTATGCCTCCAGTTTGAACGGCACCGTGACGTTGCAGCCTTTGTAACCTTCTGCGCGCAGTCGCCGTATGGTCGCGGCAAAGCCGTCCAGCGGCGCTTCGATGGCTTCGTAGCTTATATCCTGTCCGGTTTGCTCGGCGAATAGCTGGTGTATCAGCGGAGACTTGCTATGCGAGATTGGATTGCCGATGACGGCGTAACGGTCTGTCATTGCGGAAGTTCTGAGTACTGGGTTGTCAGTGCCGAGTCTGGGAAGGCGGATTATAGTTCATGTGGCACCCGGCACTCAGCCCTCGGTACCGAATTACAGCGGCAATACGACAGACGCTACCAGCCCACCCGACGAATGGTTTGTCAGTACCAGCTCACCATTGTGGCGCTGCACGATGTTGCGGGCGATGCTCAGGCCCAGTCCGGTGCCGCCCGACACCCGGGAACGGGAGTGTTCGATGCGGTAGAAAGGGGTGAACACAGTTTCCAGCAGCTCGGGCGGGATGCCGGGGCCGAAATCGCGGATGCGGATATGGCACTGGCGCGCATCGCGGCTCAACGAGACCTCGGCGCGCTGGCCGTATTTCACCGCGTTATCCAGAAGGTTGGACAGTGCGCGGCGCAAGGCCAGCGGGTGCGCCTTCAATTGCACCGGTGAGTGTTCGATGTAGTCCACTTGCTGCCCGGCTTCGACCGCATCGCTGCACAGGCTGTCCAGCAGCGAATCGAGATCGAGCAGTTGCGTCGCCTCGCTGGTGTCGAGGCTGCGCGCCAGTTCCAGCCCTTCCTGCAACATCTGCTGCATGGACTGCATGTCGCCGACCAGCTTGTTGCGCAGCGCTTCATCGGGCAGTTTCTCCAGGCGCAGGCGCAGACGGGTGAGCGGGGTCTGCAGGTCATGCGTGATCGCGGCCAGCATGCCGGTGCGTTCACGCACGTCGTCATAGATGCGCTTTTGCATCCGGTTGAAGGCCCGTGTCGCGACGCGCACTTCGTTGCTGCCCTGCTCGGGCAGAGCCTTGCCGGCGCGGGAAATATCGAGATTGTCCGCGGCGTCGGCCAACTGGCGCAAAGGACGAGTGGCGATGCGCGCAACCAGCCAGGCCAGCAGGCCGATGCACAGCGCAAACAGCAGCATGGCACTCCAGACCGGCGAAGGAAAGAACGGCCCGCGCATCGGCGGCACGGGAACGATCAGTTCGAACCGGCTGCCGTCCTGCAGCGTGATGTGCACGCGCCCGCATTGCGGCGGCTCACGCATGCGGCGCGGCCATCTCACTGGCTCACCGGCGCAGGCCTCGTAATTCGGCAGTTCCGCCTCGACGCCCACGCCGTCCAGCCGCTGGTGCAGCGCGTCTTCCAGCAGGTTATCCCTGGCCGTGACGGGCGGCGAACCGTCGCCGTCCGTATGTCCGTGTATGCCCATGCCGTGCGGCTCATGCAGAAAATCGTCGCGCTGCGATGGCGGCGTCCGTTCCAGCGTTTCCACCAGTTCGGCGATCTCGCTGGCCAGATGCTGGGCGCGCACACGGTCGAACATTTCCTGCTGCCTGGAATGAGTGAGCAGCACGGTGCCCACGGCGGTAACGATCATGCCGGTCAACAGGATCAGGAACAGGCGGCCATGCATGGAGCGGTAGATCGTCAACATCTCATTCACCTCGTTTGACTGTGGCTGCGAGCAGGTATCCTTCGTTGCGCAGCGTCTTGATGAGCTTCGGCGCGCGCGCATCGTCGCCCAGTTTCTGGCGCAGGCGGCTGATATGCAGATCGATGGAACGGTCGAGCGGGTCGGTCTCGCGTCCCTGGGTCAGGGTCAACAGCTG
>JAJXUF010000256.1 GCA_021783175.1 Pseudomonadota bacterium | reverse complement strand
GGGCTGATGAATCCGGGCAAAGTGATATAAGCGAAATCAATTGTCATTCCGGCGAAGGCCGGAATCCAGTGTATTGATCAAGCTGGACACCGGCCTGCGCCGGTGTGACGGGATCATCATCGAGATGCTCGTCAGTAGCTTGTTTGGCGATATCATCGAACATATCCCAATTAAATCCGCTTCAAGGAGGTACGCAATGGCAAACCAACCCGAGATCACCAACATGGCCCTGTTCTGCGACTTCGAGAACGTGGCGCTGGGTGTGCGCGACGCCAAGTACGCCCAGTTCGACATCAAGAAGGTGCTGGAGCGCCTGCTGCTGAAAGGCAGCATCGTGGTCAAGAAAGCCTATTGCGACTGGGACCGCTACAAGGAATTCAAGGCCACCATGCACGAGGCCGCTTTCGAGCTGATCGAGATCCCGCATGTGAGACAAAGCGGCAAGAACTCCGCCGACATCCGCATGGTCGTCGATGCACTCGACCTCTGCTACACCAAGGCCCACGTCGACACCTTCGTCATCATCAGCGGCGATTCGGATTTTTCGCCGCTGGTGTCCAAGCTGCGCGAAAACAACAAATACGTGATCGGCATCGGCGTGAAAGATTCCACTTCCGATCTGCTGAGTGCCAACTGCGACGAGTTCATCTTCTACGACGACCTGGTGCGGGTGCAGGAAGCGAAGAAGAAACAGGCCGCCAAGAAAGCCCCGCCAAAGGCAAAAGCCGAAACCGCGAAACCTGCCGCAGCGAAGAGCGAGGAAGACAAGAAACAGGAGGCCATGGAGTTCCTGGTTGAAACGGTCGAAGGCCTGATCTCCGAGCGCGGCTCCGACGAAAAACTCTGGGGCTCCATGGTCAAGCCTACCATGCAACGGCGCAAACCGGGCTTCACCGAATCCTATTACGGCTACCGTTCCTTCAAGGAATTGATCGAAGATGCGGAGCGGCACAAGCTGGTTGTACTGGTGCGCGATGAGAAGTCGGGGCAGTACACGATAAGGTTGCCTGCGGCGGATTAGCTGAGCTTGTTTCGACCAGTAGCGAGATGACGTCCCACTGTCGTTAGCGCTCAATTATGGTGCGTGCTTGCACAATTCAAGTGCGTTCGCGGCAACATACAATATTCCCCCGGGTCGATACACGTGGCTGAATAGCAATTGAGTACAGTGGCATGATTGCTGCTACAATTTAAACAAGGGTGCCGGTCTTGCAGGTCGGCCACTGATAGAAGAACTAGGGTTCCGACCGTCTATTGAAGTCGATGGTGTCTGGTCCGAGAGTTCTCGGTCTTGTTGATAACAAGGCTCCACGGAGGGATAAAAGCCCGGGAGGATGTGACCAAGTTTCTTTGGCACCCTCCCGGGCTATTTTTATTTCAGGAGTCGTGCAATGTCATTTCAACAGCATCCCACCGGTCGATCGATTCGCTCAACGTGTGCCGGACATTCTGACGGCATCAATGTCGATACAGCAAAGAGCGAGAAGCCATGACCAAACCATTATCCAAACAAAACCTGCTGTGGGAAGAAACAATTCCCGGCGCGGGCCACTGGTCGTTCCTGATGAAGCGCGGGACCGCGCTGCGCATCACCGATGTGGAAGGCGGGGCGAATCTGTCCGCGCTGTTCTACAACCGGGAAGAAAAGCTGGAACGCTACAACATGGCCGATACGCTGAAGGCGCAACACACCGCGCATCTCACCAAAGGCTTCGTGTGCTATTCGGACATGGGGCGAGTGCTGGCGTCCATCATCGACGACACTTGCGGCTGGCACGACACGATCTGTGGCATGAGCAACGCGGCGCTGGTGGAAAAGAAATACGGCAAAGCTGATTACCAGCAGCATCGCAACGCCATGCACCGCAATGCGCGCGACAGTTTTCTGATCGAACTCGGCAAGTGGGGTTTGGGCAAACGCGACATCGTGCCCAACATCAATTTCTTCAGCAAGGTCAGCGCAGACGAGTCGGGCAACTTGCACTACGCAAGCAATCATTCCAAAGCCGGCGCTTTCGTCGATGTGCGCTTCGATATGGATGTACTGCTTGTCGTATCGGCCTGTCAACATCCGCTTGATCCCAATCCGCAGTACGCGCCGAAACCGGTGACGCTGCAGGCATGGAACTGCGGCGCCGCGCAAGAAGACGATTACTGCCGCAATTTCCGGCCGGAAAACGTGCGCGGCTTTTACAACACTGAATTACTGTTTGGCTAAGGACAGGGGAAAACATGGCTATCGTCGAAAGCAAATTGGCAGCGCAGCAGGCAAGTTTCGACTGCGTCCTGCCGGCGGGTGAATCCTGGCTGCATGAAGTGAAACGCGGGCAGTTGTTCCGCATTCTTGACCTGGAGGGCAATCAGGCAGTGGATACGTTGTTCTACAACGCGCACAACCCGGAAGAGCGTTACAGCGCCGTGGATACCATTCGCGAACAGGGAAATCTGTATCTGACAGCGGGAACCCACCTGCTGTCCACCGAAGGCAACGTGCTGATGACCATTGTTGCCGATACTTGCGGCAGGCACGATACGCTCGGCGGCGCCTGTGCGGCGGAAAGCAACTCGGTGCGCTATGCCATTGACAAGAAATACATGCACAGTTGCCGCGACAGTTTTTTGCACGCCTTCGGTCATTGCGGCTGCGGCATGGACAAACGCGATCTGACTGCCAACGTGAATTTTTTCATGAATGTACCGGTGACGCCGCAGGGTGAACTGACCTTCGCCGATGGCATCTCGGCGCCCGGAAAATACGTGGAGATGCGCGCGGAGATGGATGTGTACGTGCTGATCTCGAATTGCCCGCAGCTCAACAATCCCTGCAACGCCTATAACCCGACGCCGGTGCGGCTGTCGATCTGGGACGAGGCCGGACATTGACAAACAATGACCGGTATCCGGACGACCGGATACCCAATAACGATGCAGGACGACCTGCTGTTCAGGTGAGCTATGTTCAATAAAGTGTTGATTGCAAATCGTGGCGCAATTGCATGCCGCATCATCCGAACGCTGAAACGGATGGGTATCCAATCGGTCGCCGTCTACTCGGAAGCCGATGCCCGTTCATTGCATGTGCAGATGGCGGACGAGGCTGTGTGCATCGGCGGACCCGCTGCCGCCGACAGCTATTTGCGCGGCGAGCGCATTCTGGAAGTCGCCCGGAGCACAGGTGCCCAGGCCATTCATCCCGGTTATGGTTTTCTATCCGAGAACGCCGCGTTTGCGCAACAGTGTGCCGAAGCCGGCGTGGCGTTCATCGGTCCCACACCGGACCAGATGCGCCGCTTTGGACTCAAGCACACTGCACGCGAAATCGCGGAACAGAACGGTGTGCCGCTGCTGCCGGGCAGCGGACTGCTGGTTGATGTCGGGCACGCTCACGCCGAAGCAGCGCGCATCGGCTATCCGGTCATGATCAAGAGCACGGCGGGCGGCGGCGGCATCGGCATGCGTCTGTGCTGGAGTGCGGACGAACTGAACGAGGCGTTCCAATCGGTGGAGCGTCTGGCGCGCGCCAACTTCAAGGATGCCGGCATCTATCTGGAGAAGTACGTCGAGCACGCGCGCCACATCGAAGTTCAGTTGTTTGGCGACGGCAAAGGTACAGTGATCGCACTGGGTGAACGCGACTGCTCGGTGCAACGCCGCAACCAGAAAGTGATCGAGGAGACGCCGGCGCCCAACATCACACTCGAAGTTCGGCAGCATCTGCTGGAGACCGCCGTGCGCCTGGGCAAGGCCGTGGGCTATCAATCGGCAGGCACGGTGGAATTCGTGTTCGACGCCCATAACGGCGAATTCTATTTCCTCGAAGTGAACACGCGCTTGCAAGTGGA
>JAJXUF010000066.1 GCA_021783175.1 Pseudomonadota bacterium | reverse complement strand
CTGGATGGTATTCGACGTCCTGACCTCAACCCTAGGGCCTGAGGCGTGCCTTTTCCAACGCAATGTTTGGTTCACATTCACCGCTTTTTTTGATCGGAGATCGTGCAATGCTGCGACGGCTACGGAGCTTTGAACCCTTGAACGCGGGGCATATGAGTGGAGTGCGGCGGGCGTGCTTTGCGGAGTTCTTCAACACCCAAACTCCTTCACGTCAGGGCATTCTCGGCCCAGCTCCGCGCCTGGCGTTTGCACGCGCCACATTGCTCAGACTTGCGAGGCAACTTCTTCGCTGGACTGTCGTGGGGTTCACCGTAGTTCCTGGCGCGGGCCAGGAACTACGGTGCTCAAGCCGCAATTTGCTCGAGTTCTTCAACAGTCATGTTCTTGGTTTCCATGGTCAGCGTGAGCTCGACCACTACCCCGATAAAGGCGACAACGGCAATGGTCACGAACGACACCTCGACGCCGGCGCGCTGGAGCAGCACAGGCATGACGAAGCCGCCAACCACTCCGCCAAGTAGTCGCGACAGAGCTTCAACCGTCGCCGCCCCGGTGGCACGCAGCTGTAGCGGGTATTGCTCAGCCAAGGACATTTTCAGCGACGGGAACGCCCCGGTGCCGAAAAACGACATGATGCAGCCGAACGCTACCGATCCCACCACGGAGCCGGCCAACCCGAACAGTAGTGCCCCGCAACCGGCAATCCCCATGAAAATCACATAGGCCGCTCGCCGCCCTAGCATTTCGCCGACGATGCCGTTGAAGATCTTGCCGGGCAGTGCAGCACCGGTGATGATTGCTGTGAACAGTAACGAAGTTGCGAGCTTGTACCCTTGAGAGACGAAAATCGTCGGCATGTAAGTCATAACTACGTAAAACATGAAAAAGACTCCGGTCGCCGACACAACCCGGGCTACGGTGCGCATGATCAGCCGCCGACCAAAGATCTGCGACATATGGGAGGTCCCGACGACGTCGGCAGCGATTTGCACCCTGGGGCGCGCGGGCTCCGGCAAGTCGCGTCCCGTGACCCTCCGGATGGCCGCTTCCAGATGGTCCAGAATCCTCTCCGCTTCACGCTGATAACCCTTTCTGGCCAGCCAGCGCGGACTTTCCGGAAGCTTGTAATAAATCAAAACGGAGTACAGGATGGGAGAGGCCGCAACCGCGAAAAAAACTCGCCAAGAATAATCTGGACTAAGCGCTGGGAAAATTATGAAACCCAGCAGCGGAGCGACGAAATAGCCAAGCGACAGGAAGGCGTCCATGATTCCGTTGCAAAAAGTTCTTCGTGTCTTCGGAACCATTTCACACACGATTGCGTAAGGTAGCGGGAACACAGCGCCCATACCGAGTCCAGCGAGAAAACGAGCAATTAGCAGGAAACTGTAGTTTGGCGCTAGACCGCAGACGAAGGTAAAAATGCTGTACCAAACAATTCCGTATATCAGGACCCGTTTACGCCCGAACAAGTCTGCGAGCCTACCAGCCGGAATCAACCCGATCACGACCCCGAAGGTCTGCGCTGCAACCAGCAGGCCGATTTGGCTTGGGGTAATGTGCATAACCTGCTTCAGGGTCGGGATCGAAACTCCAAGCGAACCAATGCTCAGTGCCTCGGTGAACCAAGCCAAACCCGCGAGGATGACAATACCCCAAGTGATACGAGTCATCGGCAGGCGATCTATTCGTGCTCCCACCGCGGCTTGTGCGGCGAAATGATCATTGAGTTCAGACATCTTTGTCTCCTGGTAGGAATTTAATAAACCATCTTGAAATCGTTTAATGCAGCAAGCTGGGTCTGTTTTTTTCTCCTTTTTGTTCCGATAACTTCCTTGTGATTCAATACAAATGTAATGATTCCTTGATGACGCTTGAATCTAGATCGTGTAATTTCAGGCGCTGGATTTTCCCTGTTGGCCCCCGTGGCAAATCGTCCACGACGTAACAGACGCGTGGCATCTTGTACTTGCCGAGGTGCTCCAGGCAGTGGGCGCGCAGATCATTTGCACTAACTGCTGCGCCGTCGCGCAGCACGAGGTATGCCTCAATATTCTGGCCGTAATTACTGTCCTTGACGCCGATTGTTGCGGCCTCCATAACAGCCGGGTAGCGCAACAGCGCTTCGTCGATTTCGCGAGGCGAGATATTTTCACCTCCCTTGATAATCAACTCCTTGGCGCGGCCGGTAATGAAGTAGTAGCCATCATCGTCGCGGTAGCCGAGGTCTCCGGTGCGAAACCAGCCATCTGCAGTAAAGGCCTTCGCCGTCTCGGTGTCGTTCTTGAGGTAGCCGCGCATGACGTTGAGTCCACGCAGCTCGATTTCACCGATAGCGAGGTTAGGCAGCACGTGGCCCTGGGCATCAACAACCCGGGCCTCGGTTCCAGACGGCTTGCCAATGCTGCCAACCTTTCGCAAATGTCGCTCTATCGGGTTGCTGAACGAAGGTGCCGCGGTCTCGGTCAGCCCCATGGTTTCGATGATGTCGACCCCGAAACGTCGCTCGAATGCCCGGTGGTGCTCGGGGGGCAGCGCCGCCGACGCCGAGCGGCAGAAGCGGATGCGGCGCAACTGATCCAGGTCGAGGTCCTTAGGGGCTGACTGGATGAGATAGGCAATGATGGTTGGCACCGCGTTGACCCAGGTGCAGTTGAAGCTGATCGCATCCTTCCAGAACGTCGTCGCCGAAAACTTCGGCGGCATCACCAGCGAGCCACCTCGCACCAGCGGCGCGATCAGGTTTACCACCAGCGCGTTGATGTGATAGAGCGGGAGCGGCGCCAGGCCGCGGTCGTCCGAGCCTAGCCCGTGCTCACGACTGATATGGATGCCGTTAGCGACCAGATTGCCGTGGCTGAGCACGACACCTTTGGGTGTGCCAGTGGTTCCCGACGTGTACATCAGCAGCGCCGCGTCGTCGAAGGCGGGCATCACGCCTGGTTTGGCGGCCGCCGCGCGGTTGTGATCGAGCCAACTCGAGTCGGTAATGACTTCGACGTGCAGCGACCGCTCCATCGCTGCTGCCATAGCCTGCAGCGTCCGCGCATGCTCCGGCGTGGTGACGACCAGCGCAGTGTCGGAGTGATCGAGGATGTAGGACAGCTGCGAAGGCTGCGCCAGCAGGTTGATCGGGTTGATCACCATGCCGTGATACATGGCCGCCAGTATCAGCATCGCGGCATCGAGGCCGTTCGACATGAACAGCGACACCACGGCGCCTCGCCGCACTCCGTGCCGGGCGAAAAACGGTCCGAGTTCGCTGCAAATGCGCTGCAATTGGGCAAAAGAGACTTCGCGCCCGTCCTGGGTGGCGATGAAATAGGTCGACCGCGGTGCTCGCTGCGCGTTAACGTCGATGAGTTGCGCGACGCTGCACAGTTCGTGGATGCCGCCGCAATCTTGCGGTGCCGGAGCGGTCATGCAATTGGTCGGTGTCATCGGTCTCGGCTCACCAAAAGAAAATCGGAACACCGGCAGTGCACACACCCTAGGCGAGGAGAAGGTGGTTTGCTTGCGGCGTGGGCCGCAACGGGTTGAGTGGCAGATTCGAAGGGTTCGGCTGGCATGTGTGAATGAGGCTCGGTGATGGACGCTACAAGGACCGGTGCGAATTGGGTTTTGCTTGGTGCAACCGCTTCGACCGATGCGTGATTTGATTGAATTTAAGCAAATAGAGGAACCAGTTGTCCCGTTTTTTGACTTTTATAAGCTATCTGAGGGTTTGTGTTAATTCGATTTGAATATTTCTCCGTTTTCGGGACAATATGGTGTCGTTCGCCACCAGAAAACTAGATATAGTTGCTTTCAATCGCGCAGCCGGCGCTTGCACCACCACACATGATCACGATTTGTCCGTTGCCCATGCCAGTTTGAGCAATGTCTGACTGCCACCCTGTACAGGGTGGCGCATTACTGCCGACTGCACTTCGAAACCCTGACTTGCCATGAACTCAAATCAGTCGAACGCTGCGGCGGTGCGTGCCTTTCGGGTGCTCGAGCTACTGGCCGGAGTTCAATCGATGAGTCTGATGCAACTCGCCAACGGCTTGGAACTGCCCAAGCAGACCGTGCATCGGATCCTAAAAACCCTGTGCGCTGCCGATCTGGTGATTCGCGACGTCGATGGCCAGGGTTACGAATGCGGTGGGCGGGTGCGCAACATGAGCGTGGCACTACTGATGCACTCGGGGCCGGCCACCGCCCGCCATGCCGTGCTACGCAAGCTCGGCGAGCGCATCGGCGAAACCGTCAACCTGACCGTGCTCGACGGCGACGAGGTGGTCTACCTCGATCGAGTCGAGACCGCCTCGCCACTACGCATGCACCTGCAACCGGGTTCGCATGTCCCGCTGCATTGCACCTCTAGCGGCAAGCTCCTACTGAGCCTACAGCCGGCTGCGTTGCGCAACCGCATCGTCGACGCGCTACCGCTGAAAAAAATGACCGATTTCACCATCACTGACGCCGCACATCTCCGCCAAGATCTGGTCGAAACCCGCAAGCGCCGCATCGGCCTAAACGACCAGGAATTCATCCACGGTATGGTGTCGATCGCCGTGCCAGTGATGCGCGACGCCTACCGCGCCTGGGCTGCGATCGCGGTGCAGGCACCCTTGGCCCGATCCGATATCAACGGCCTGCTCGAACACTTACCAGTGCTGCGCGAAGCCGCAGCAGCGATCGCCGCTATGGTGACGCCGCCAACGCCACGCAGGGTACGTGTCCAACGCGACACTCAAGAAGTTGACGCCGAACAGCTTTGACGCTGTGACTGACGCCGTTTTCTTCCACTGATTTGACAAGGATATTTCATGATCACCATACAAGCCTCCCCTGGCACAACTGGCGAGGTGCTAGCCCAAGTGTCGGCCTGCGTGGCGCGTGCACGCGTTGCCCAGCACCAGTTCGAGCGCTACACCCAGGAACAGGTCGACGAGGTTGTACTCGCTGTTGGTTGGGCCATCATGGAGCCACGGCGCAATCGGGCGCTGGCCGAGCGTGCCGTCGCTGACACAGGGCTGGGCAACGTAGCCGACAAGGTGATCAAGAATCATCGCAAGACCCTGGGTTTGTTGCGCGATCTGCGCGGCTGTAAGTCGGTCGGCGTGATAGGCGAGGACCCGGCTAAGGGTGTCATCGAGATCGCTCGCCCGGTCGGGGTCGTCGGCGCCGTCACCCCCTCGACCAATCCGGCGGCCACACCAGCGAACAAGATCATCAACGCCCTGAAGGGGCGCAATACCATCATTCTGTCGCCGTCACCGAAGGGCTACAGCACAGGCACGCTACTGCTGCAGTACATATGCGAGGAACTCGACCGCATCGGCGCGCCGCACGACCTCGTACAGCTGTTGCCTGCCCCAGTGACCAAGTCTGCGACCCAGGAATTGATGCGTCAGGTTGACCTCGTCGTAGTCACGGGATCGCAGAGCAATGTGCGTGCGGCGTACGCTAGCGGCACCCCGGCGATAGGCGTGGGCGCTGGCAACGTCGCTGTGATCGTCGACGAAACCTGCAATGTCGAACAGGCGGCGCAGAAAATCCGCCGATCGAAAGTATTCGACAACGCCACCAGTTGTTCGTCGGAAAATAGTCTTGTCATCGTGGATGCCGTGTATGGTGCCACCATCGACGCTCTGCTCCGCCAAGGCGGCGTGCTGCTCGACGCGGCACAAAAACAATGCCTGCAAGACACAATGTGGCCCGATGGGAAGCTCTCACCGGCTGTAACTGCCAAGTCAGCTCCCACCATCGCCGCACTCGCCGGGTTGCGGGGCCCAAAATTCGAACGGGCGCAGTTCCTCATGGTCGAGGAGACAGGGGTTGGCGACGAGCATCCGTTTTCCGGCGAGAAGCTCTCGCCAGTGCTAGCCGTTTACCGTGCCAGCGGATTCACCGAGGCCATGGACAAGGTGCGGTGCATCTATGCACACGAAGGCGCCGGACACTCCATCGGCATCCACTCCGAGGACCGCAATCGGCCACTGCAGCTTGGCCTACACATGCCGGCCTGTCGGATCATCGTCAACCAAGCGCACTGCTTCGCCACCGGGGGCAGTTTCGACAATGGACTGCCCTTCTCGTTGTCGATGGGTTGCGGCACCTGGGGACGCAACAGCATTTCTGATAATCTGAATTACAGGCATTTTCTTAACATCACGCGCATTGCAACGCCCTGCACTCCGGATGAGCCCTCTCCACAGGATATTTTCGGTGAGTACAAACGACGCCACGGCATCGTCTGATGCCAGCGCGGCGGGGCGCAGGCCCCCGTCCTAGACGATGCCAGCACGTTCCACCCCACTGTTGTGGAAACAGCTCCTGCAACGCTCGGCGCAGGAAAATCTGAGCCTGCAAGGGCGGATCAGAGAAATGCTGGTGTCGGCGATCCTCGATGGTCGGATCGCGCCCGGTGCGCCGCTTCCTTCCGGCCGCGAAATGGCGAATCAACTCAGCGTGGCACGTAACACGGTGGTTCTGGCCTACAGACAACTGAGCGACGAGGGTTTCCTCCTGTCGCGCCAGCGCAGCGGGCATTTCGTCAACCCGGAATTCGTTGTCGGACAGCATGTGGCGCCCAAGCAGGGCGTCAGTGGGTACAACGGGGGGCTGGCATCAACGAACTGGCACACCAGGCTTCGCCTGCGCCCCACTGCGCAGCGCAGTATCCACAAACCGGCCGATTGGCAGAAATTCCCATACCCCTTTCTTTACGGGCAGTTCGATGCCTCGCTGTTCCCAACCACCAACTGGCGCGAATGCTGTCTGAAGGCGCTGTCAGTACTCGACATCCGTGACTGGGCCCCGGATCACATCAGTCGTGACGACGATTCGCTGGTGCAGCAGATACGCTCTCGCGTCCTGCCGCGTCGTGGGGTGTGGGCGGCGGCGGACGAGATCATGGTCACCGTCGGCGCGCAGCATGCAATGTATCTAGTCGCTGACCTGCTGATTGGCGAGGACTCGCGGGTGGCTCTGGAAGATCCCGGCTATCCCGATGCGCGAAACATTTTCGCTAGACGCACACCCCATCTGCTGCCGATCGCGGTCGATCATCACGGGCTCCCCATCGACAGTCGGCTCGACCACGTCGACTACCTGTACGTCACGCCGAGCCACCAGTGCCCGACCGGAGTGACAATGCCACTGGAGAGTCGCCTCGAACTGTTACGACGGGCTGACGAGCGCGATTTCATCATCATTGAGGACGACTTTGAGAGCGAGAACCGTTTTGGCGGTGACCCGATACCGGCGCTGAAGAGCCTGGACCACAACAACCGTGTGATCTACATCGGCAGCCTCTCCAAGAGCTGGGCACCGGGGTTGCGACTGGGCTATATCGTCGCCCCGGAGGAACTGATCGCCGAATTTCGCGCCCTGCGTCGCCTCATGCTGCGCCACCCTTCGGCATTCATCCAGCGCGCCTTCGCACTATTTCTATCGCTGGGCCATCACGACTCGCAGTTACGGCGCGTCGCGCTGGCGCACAGCGAGCGCTGTCGCGCCATGCTCGACGCACTGGCCCAGCACGCGCCGCAATGCGAGGTCACTTCAATCATCGGGGGAGGCTCGTGCTGGGTACGGCTTCCTGAAGGCCTGTGCACCAGTACGTTGCAGCTGCAGGCTGCCGCCCGGGGCGTCCTGCTCGAGCCTGGGGACGTATTCTTTTTCTCGACCCCCGCGCCTGGCTCGTTCCTGCGCCTGGGCTTCCAATCGATTCCCGAGAAGGCGATTGGGCCTGGCATTGCCATCCTCGGCCAAGTAATCCGCTCGCTGCAAGGCAACTGACCTTAACTGGCCCCGCTCGCCTCTACAGGCCAATGCTGCAGCCGCATTCAGTGTGCCAGAATAGACATCGCGCGTTTTTTCAGATCCAGGAAATGCGGGTCGAAGGCGATCTCGGCCAAGCGGGGACGCTCCAGTTCGATGGGTATGTCCAGCGCGACCCGGCCTGGTCTGGCCGTCAGCACGATCAGTCTGGTGCCAAGAAAAATTGCTTCGTCAATGTCGTGCGTAATGAATACGATGGTGCAATGCAACTGATCCCACAGCGTAACCAAAAAAGACTGCATCGACGCACGTGTCTGGGCATCAAGTGCGCCGAACGGCTCGTCCATCAGCAACACCTTCGGCTTCATCACCAGTGCGCGAGCAATCGCGACCCGCTGCTGCATGCCCCCCGATAGCTCGTAAGGCTTGTGGGACGCGAAGCCCTCGAGTCCGATGATGCGCAGGATGTCCGATGAAGCCTTACGGCGCTCCTTCTTGGATACCCCGTGCAGCGATAAGCCGAACTCGATGTTGTCTTCCACGCTAAGCCATGGGAACAGGCCGGCCTGCTGAAATACGACCACACGGTCCGCGCCAGGCTGATCCTTTTGCTCGCCGTCGACGTAAATCGCTCCCTTCGTCGGTATTGCCAACCCAGCCAGCAGGTGTAGGAGTGTCGTCTTGCCACAACCCGACGATCCCAACACCGTGATGAATTCGCCGCTCTCGAATTGCAGGTTGATGTTTTCGAGTGCGGTTGTGCCGCCGAAGGTTTTATAGAGAGAATCGATAACAATATTCACGTTCAACTCCACCAATCAGTTTAGTGGGATAGGAAGGCAGAGAATTGCGGGGCGACGTTGGCACTGAAGTTCGAGGGCACATCCTGTATCCGCCCAATATCCTTGAGAACCTTGGCGGTGTTCACCAGTGTTTGATAGGTTGCCGAACTATTGATGCCTTTGCCGCTGCCCATGACCTTCTCAGTGGTTTGATCCTTCCCTGAAAATATTTCGTAGCCAGCGAGTTGGCTACGCGCCATTGGAACCGTTACCCCAGTTTCCTTGGCCATCGCCTGCAGGGCTTTTTTCGGATCGTCCTTGGTGATTTTGTAGCCTTCGTCAAGCGCGCCCACGAAGCCGCGGACCAACTCCGGATGTGCCTTTGCCCAGTCTGCATTGGCAATGCAGACGTTATAACTTGACGCAGACCGCGGCAAGTCAGCATCAGTCTTGATCACCTTTCCGCCGGCCTCGCGTAGTGCGCTAAACACCGGATCCCAAACGATGGCAGCGTATATATCCCCCGTAACCCATGAAGTACGCATCTGCGGCGGCGCCATATTAATCTGAGTCACAGAGGCATATGGCACATGCGCCTCGGATAGGAAAGTGGCTAATTCGAAAGATGATTGCGATCCTGCGACGATGGCAATTTTTTTACCTGAAAGCTCTGAAACATCCTTGATCCCGCTGCCAGCCTTAACCACAATCCCTGCTGCATTCGTGTAGCGTTCTTGATTGTAAACAATCGTCATTGGCAAGCCTTGCGCAATCGCTGTCACTAACGGCGGTATCCCGATGCCGCACATGAAATTAAGACTGTTCGATGCTAGTGCACTCATTGCAGCTGGGCCGGAACTGAACATCTTGTACTCAACATTCGCGTGCATATGTTTTTCGAATAATTTGTCTGCCATCGAAACCATATAGGGATCGGCTCCGTTATTCTCGTAGCCGATGATCGCGTCAGACCGCGAAGCGGCATAAACGGCGGCCGGTACCAACGTGATACAAGCCAGCAACGGAATATATGCAAGTTTCATCCATCGAACTGATTTCATCATTTTCACCTTTAAGGTTCAGCCCTGGCCGCGCCAAGGTACAACTATGTTTTCAATTTTCCGAATGACCAGTTCCATACCGTAGCCAATCAGCCCGATGATGACGATTCCGACAATAACGATACTCACCTGCAGAGCCTGTCCTGCAAACTGAACCAGCCAGCCCAAACCACTGCTCGCAGCGATCAGCTCCGCCGCCACCAAGCAGGTCCATGCAACACCGATTCCGACCCGCATGGCAGTGAAAATCTCGGGAAGTGCTGAAGGCAGTACGACCTTGCGAAAAATCTGCCCATTGGTCGCTCCAAGCGTCCTTGCAACCGAAATGCGTAGTGGCGGCGTACTTTTCACGCCCGACATCGTCCCGATAATGATGACAGGAATCGTTCCAACCAGAATCAGAATGACTTTCGGGAGTTCCCCGATACCAAACCAAACCACGAGCAGGGGAATATAGGCAAGCGGCGGCACGGGACGTATGAACTGAAGCATCGGGTCGATAATATCAAATACGACTTTATTTCTTGACATCATCAATCCGATCGGCACTCCGATCACAATCGCCCCAACAAAACCGATTAGAATTCGGAAAGAACTGATGAAAATGTCGTTAGCCAAGGTTTGGCCGCCATAACCCTCACGCAAAATTGTTACCAATGATTGCCAAACCGCTATTGGCGATGGCAGGGCAAAGGGCGGGAAAACCTTGAGAATGGTTACCAGTTGCCAGATCACCAACACTCCAACGAGAACCAGCGGCGTCGTCCAGTTGAAACGGAACCGCGACTTCTTGCCCTGCTCAAATCGCGCCTGTGTTGCTGCCTGACTGCGCATGGATACGGATTGGAATTTCAAGGTATTCCCCTGCTCTGGTCGCATGTTCATCACAAGTTCTTTTCGCCTCATCCGGCGACTATGCGGTCTTTGCGGAACGCGTTCTTCACCAAGATCAGGGCCCCGGCGAACGTGAAGACGTCAACCATCCGGGCATGCACCCGGCCACCATCTAGACGAGTACCGACAAATGTCGATTCGGTAAAGCCTCGATCTCCGCATACGCAATGCACGGGATCCAGCCAAGCGGCATCGGGAAAAGTTTTCCATGCCGCAACAAATCCAGCCCTAACCTCTTTAGCGCCGCGAAATGTGCGCCCCATCATATCTGGTCCAGCAACGGCATGGAAAATACAATCATCGGCCATAAACGACATTAGTCGGTCCAGATCATGGGTATTCCATGCATCCGAAAATGCCTGCAAACTCTCGATGCTCGGGTTCATATCGCTTTTTGCTGACTTGTTGAATGGGTCCAAATATAAACACTAGCGCGAGAATTTGTGTAGATCCAGTTGACACCTTTTGATAGGTCCACGTCAACGTCCCTGCACAATGCCTCTCGTAACGCAGCTTGTTGACCGGCAATGTAAGGGTAATCAATAATAGGGTAAACCATGATTTTTCGAGGTTTGTAGAAGGATCGCGCGATGGTCATGCCGATCACAAATTACGAGCGGCGAATCCAGTCACTTCTGTAGCGTGTGGCCAACCACTCACGGGATCTAGCTGAAATTATGTTCGCACCGCGCCTAGTACTAGCAAGTTGATTGGCGAAAATTGCCAGCCTCGCACCTCATGAGGATTTTCTCTGCAAAAAATTTCTGGACCAACATATTCCCTGCAACTGGCCCCATGCTGCCGTGAGATGGTCGCCTATGATGTTTAGAGTAACCAGGACTTTCACCGAATACAAACCATGAATTCCTCCATTGCGCCTACCGCCCGCTCCATCCTGAGCCCCTATGAACCCCGCTATGACCCCCTAGTCGACGCCACTCCGGGACGGGGTGCGGATTACGCACCAACCTACTGGGTTGCCAGTGCTGGCGTTCCACCACAGGATGATGGGCCGGTGACTGGCGACCAAGACGTCGACGTCGCGATCGTCGGCTCAGGCTTTACTGGTCTTGCCGCTGCATTGTTCCTGGCTCGCGAGCATGGCATCCGCGCCACAGTGTTGGAAGCCAACCAGACCGCGTGGGGTTGTACCAGCCGCAACGGTGGCCAGGGACAGAATGCCACAGGCCGGCTGTATCGCTCTCAATGGATCGAGCGCTGGGGTCAGAAAACCGCGCTGCGACTCGACCAAGAGGTGCGAGAAGGCTTCGAAACATTCAAGTCACTGGTTGCCGAGTTTCCCGAGTGTGAGCCTCAGCCGGGCGGGCATCTGTACATCGCGCATCGTGACAAGAAAATGGCTTTCCTGCGCAACGAGGGCGAGGTCATGCGCAAGGTCTTCGGCTATGACACACATATGCTGAGCCGCGAAGAGATTCATCGGGACTACGTGATGGATGCTGAGGCGCGCGGTGCTCTGCACGAACCTGACGGTATCGGCGTGCATCCGCTCAAACTTGCCTTCGCCTACCAACGAACAGCCCGCGGTTTAGGCGTGAAAATACATACCGCAAGCCCTGTTATCCGTGTCGAGGGTGGCCAAGGCAAATACCTGCTGCATACGCCGGGCGGGGTGGTGCGCGCACGGGCCGTCGCCTTCGCTACAGGCGGCTACACCAATCACGCTCTACATCCGTCGCTTTGCCGGAAAATCCTGCCAATCCTCTCCAACTCGCTGGTCACGAGGGCGCTGACTGAGCAGGAAATCTCAGACACCAATTTCCGCACGCACGAGGTCATTACCGACACCCGTACACTGCGCTTTTACTATCGCTTGCTGCCTGACAGGCGGGTGCAAATAGGCAGTCGCAGCTCCATCACGGGCGCCGATGCCCCTAACCCCAAGCATTTGCAGTTGCTAATCCACGGCCTGCACCGCAAGTTTCCCGCGCTGAGCAAGGTCAGCATCGATTTTTCCTGGTGGGGATGGGTCGACGTCAGTCACGACATGATGCCGCGCATTTACCAGCCCGATGCGAACGAAACGGTGTTTTACGCGCTGGGCTACGGTGGCAACGGCGTGTCCTTTTCTGCCCACGCAGGGCGCCGACTAGCCCAGCGCATCGCCGGCCAGCACCCGGCCGTCTTCGACCTACCAATCTACAACTCCGCACTTGAATACCCTAATGCGTTCAAATTGATCCGCTCACCAGCGCTTGCACCATTTCGGCGTCTTGGGCAACGTGTTCTGTACCGTTGGTACTACTTGCGTGACGAAATGCTGTGAGCATCCGCCCCAACAGTCGGAGCCAAGCTGAACGAAGAAAAGTCTGCTGCATTATCCGAGACAGTTTCCCAGGTTTTTGCCTGACAACCTGCTCAGGCGCCATCGCCCCGCGAAATTCCCTCCATTAGCAGCACGGATACCAAACTGATTAGAGCCACGACCACCATATATGCCGCCACCAACGATGGATCGCCATGCCCGGCATCGATTAGAGCGGTGGCGATCAGCGGCGTGAGTCCGCTGGCGAAGATGCCGGAGAACTGATAGGCAAATGACACCCCGGTATAGCGCACATTGGCGTCAAATTGGCTGGCGAACAGTGATGATTCTGGTCCGTACACCATCGGATAGGCGAAGGAAAACGGAACGATAACCGATAGCATGACTACGATGGGGTCGTGGGCACCGTAGTGACTCATGACCCAGAACGCGCCAACGCTGGCTACAGCGATGAACACCGTGCCGATGGCAAAGATGCGCTTGAGCCCGAAGCGGTCTGCCAACATCCCAGAGATCACAATAAAGGGCAGCATGAGCACCGAAGCCAAGATCACCGTATTCAGCGCCAAGCCGCGCCCCAGTCCTAGTGAATGCGTGATGTAGTAGATGATGAACACGCCGAAAGTATTGAAGCAGGCTCCCTCAACGTACCGAGCACCAAGTGTCAACAGCACTTCGCGTTTGTAGTTGCGGAACAACTCCTTTAGTGGCACCGCGACAATGCGCTTATCGCTGCGTGCCTTCTCGAAGTCAGGCGTCTCGAGAATCTTCAGCCGCACGTAAAGGCCGATGGCAACCAGAAGTCCACTAAGGAAAAACGCGACGCGCCAACCCCAACTTATGAACGCTGAGTCGGGTAAAAAGTTCAGTACTGCAACCACGCCTGCGCTGCTCATTAGGCCTAATGGAACGCCCAATTGCGGCCAACTACCGTACAAGCTGCGCTTACCCGGTGCGGCATGCTCGATAGTCATTAGCACTGCCCCACCCCATTCGCCGCCGATACCAATTCCCTGCAAGATGCGCAGCAGCAGCAGCAGCAAGGGGGCCGCTACGCCAATGACGTTGGCAGTCGGAAGCGCGCCAATCAGGAAAGTTGCACCACCCATGATCAGCATAGTCAACACTAAGATGGTTTTGCGACCTATGCGGTCACCGAAATGTCCGAAGATGATGCCGCCGATGGGCCGGGACAGAAACCCCACCGCAAAGGTCGTATAGGCTGCAATCGTGCCCAGTGCGGGTGACAGTTCCGGAAAGAATAATCGGTTCAGCACCAGGGGGGTCAGCACTCCGTAGAGAAAGAAGTCGTACCACTCGATGGTCGTCCCCAGGGTGCTAGCGAACACGATCAGCGCCTTACTCACCTGCGGGGACGAATCGGAACGGGATGCGCTAATGTTCAGTGCCGAGTCCGTCTGTGGTTGCGATGTTTTCATGTTGTCTCCTTGACTGTAATTTCTCGACTGGATGTGCGAACTTGCGGCTGCGCATATCCTGGAACGGATGGCTGTGCAGTGATGACGCATCCATCAAATTAAATGAGACGTATCGTTCCGTTTGAAGGAATATAGGCGCACTCTGGCCAAGACACAACGCCGCGGAATTGGTGGTTTCCCGGGGCCTGCATGTCTGTGCTTCTTTATCGGGCCTCGAATGGAATTCGCCTGAGCAAGCCCACAGTGGCCATTGTTTTCATCGGTCGGCGCAACTCGAAGCTGGCATACACGATTACATTCGCTATTACAACCACGAGCGCGTCAAGCACGGGCTGCAAGGGCTCAGCCCGGTGGGGTATCGGCTGAGAAATACCGCATGATCAGCGGGATCGCAACTGTCCAACTTCTGGGGGTCAGTTCACACCCGGAGCGGTTCTGACCCTGCGACAATGAGCAAGCAACTCACTGCACCTAAATCACGCTTACCAATCATCGCAATGTCTGCGGATGCGCAGATGGCGCCGCCGCTGCGTGTGGGGTTTTTACTTGCGCCGCGCTTTACGCTAACTGCATTTGCCGGGTTTGTCGACGCACTCCGCCTAGCTGCCGACGACGGGGACCGCAGCCGGCCCCGACTTTGCCGTTGGGATATTCTTGACACAGGAGGGCCGTTTGTATCCAGTTGCGGCGCGAGTGTGGCGCCTACAGCGCTCATGGAAACCCCAGAGTCATACGACTACCTCGTTATCGTGGGAGGTCTGCTACACGGCGGTCAACAGATACCCGACTCAATGTATGCATTCCTCCGAGAGGCAGCGGCAAAACGGGTGCCCCTTGTGGGGCTATGCACAGGCTCCTTTGTACTGGCTCGGGCTGGTTTACTTGAAGGGTACCTGACGTGCGTGAGTTGGTTCCATCGCGAAGCTTTCGCCGCAGAGTTCGGGCACCTGCGTATCGTATCGAACCAGATGTTCGTGGTGGATCGTGATCGACTGACATGCGCCGGTGGAACCAGCGTGGTCCACTTGGCTGCATACCTCATTGAGAAGGCAATAGGGCGTGCCAGCGCCGTCAAAGCCCTTCGCATCATGATTGAAGAGCAGCCACTCCCTTCTAGAACCTTGCAGCCAGAGGAGGTTCTGTCGGAACGTTCCACCGACACCGTGGTTCGAAAGGCCATGCTTCTCTTGGAGCAACAGTTGCACTCATCACAGCCGATCGAGCAGCTGTGCGAGCCCCTTGGCATTGGTCGGCGCCAACTCGAGCGTCGGTTCCGGCGCGACGTGGGTCTCAGCCCAGCCGGCTACCGGCAGCGGCTCCGCATGGAGCGCGCGCGCTGGCTTTTGCAAAATACGGACTTGGAGGTTACGGAGGTTGCATTCGAGTGTGGGTTTCATGACAATACGCACTTCGCGCGCGTTGTCAGACGATTGCTTGGAACGACGCCTAGCCATGTACGCGCCGCAGGGAAGACCGCCAAGGGCCCATTGCGCGAGCAAAGCCACAGCTAGCAACGTTGATGGCTCTCGCGCCGGATTTGTGCTTGCGTCTCGTCCTTCGTCGCGATCAGTTTCCTGGTAACCGCGCTGCGACTTCGCGACCCGGCTCAGTTCAGTCCTCAGATAAGGCGCGCAACTCCAACCGATCTCTCCATCAAGAGCGGCGCCAGCGGTTTCAGGCATGAGAAGTGCGGCCACAAGCGCCACGAATGCGATGATGGTGATTAGATGGCCGGGGCTAGCCTGTTGCCAGTCACGGCGATCAAGTAAGTCGCAACGAAGGGCGCAGTACCTGAGCCTGTCAGAAATTTTGTGTGTGAGGCATAGCATGTCGACGAGGAGCATGACTGCCACGCAAGGCGAAGACAACCGCTGCAGCGGACAAGGCGGCGCAGCCGCAATTCTCGTTCGCAGCGCTCGAGCAATTGATCCCTGGGCCGGTGACGTCGACCGAACTTGAGGGCACCTTCCAGCAGTTCAAGAAGGCGGTGCTGGAGCGAGCCTGGGGGCTCGAGATGAGCCACCATCTGGGCTATGCGCTCGGCGAGAGGCCAAGCCTGAAGGAAGGCCGGCCAATCACCACAACGGCAAGCGCGCCAAGTCGGTGTTGACTGACGTCGGCGCCATGCGCATCGACGTTCGCCGTGACCGCAAAGGCAGATTCATGCCACAACTCATCGGCAAGCACGAGCGTCGCTTCACTGGCTTTAACGACAAGATCGTGGCCATGTATGCGCGCGATATGACGCTGCGCGAGATCCAGCGTTGCCTCGCCGAGATCTACTCGGTGGACGTTTCTCCGGATCTCATCAGCCGCGTCACCGATGAGGTGATGAGCATCAACGACGCAAACCATGGCGCGGGCCCGATGGGCAACACCAGATCCGATACGTCAACATAGAAGGATGTCGTATTTTGCATATCACTTGACGCAATTGACATTGCTGTTGCAGCCGGTGGCGACGAAGATTCACTTCACAGCGAATTCTCCGATCCCCACCAGAAGCACATCATGTTCAGCTACAACATGCAGAACCTCAAGACCGTCGATCCCGATCTGTGGACGATCATCCAGCAGGAGCACCAGCGCCAAGAGCAGCACATTGAGCTGATCGCAAGCGAGAACTACACCTCACCGGCCGTGATGGCCGCTCAGGGCAGTCAGCTCACCAACAAGTATGCCGAAGGCTACCCCGGTCGGCGCTATTACGGTGGTTGCGAGTTCGTCGATCAAGCTGAACAGCTTGC
>JAJXUF010000255.1 GCA_021783175.1 Pseudomonadota bacterium | reverse complement strand
GGCAGCGAGTTCCTGCCCAAGCTGGACGAAGGCAACATCTGGTTGACGATCAGCCTGCCACCCGCGACCGCACTGGACAAGACCAAGGAAGTCGAGCGACAGGTACGCGCCATCCTCAAATCCTATCCCGAGGTCAATAACGTGACCACTCAAGTCGGTCGGCCGGACGACGGTACCGATCCGAAAGGACCGAATAACCTCGAAATCATGGCCGATCTCAAACCGCACGACACTTGGCGCTTTGCGGACAAGGAAGAGCTGATCGCCGACATGACGAAACAGATACACAGCATTCCGGGCGTGCCGACCAATTTCTCGCAAGTCATCCAGGATAACGTGGAGGAGGCGTTGTCCGGCGTGAAAGGCGAGATCGCGATCAAGATATTCGGCCCCGACCTTGAAATACTCGAAGACAAGTCCACGCAGGTTGCCGATGTCCTGAGCGGTATACGCGGAGCAGCGGATGTGGCCGCGATCAAGGTGGGCGGCCAGACCGAGCTCAATATCACGCTCAGCCGTATCCGCATGTCGCGCTATGGGCTCAATATCAATGACGTGAACGCGACCATCCAGACTGCATTTGGCGGAAATGCGGCCAATGTGTTTTATGAAGGCGACCGACGCTTCGATGTGACACTGAGACTGGATTCTGAGGACCGTGATGCCGTCGATGATGTACCCAACCTGCCGATCACGCTGTCGACCGGAGGAACCATACCGCTTGGTTCCATCGCCGACATCGAGGTGCGCCAGGGAGCTGCGCGGGTCGGGCGTGAGGCGGGTGGCCGCGTCGTTGCGGTGAAGGCCAACCTGCTCGGACGCGACCAGGGCAGTTTTGTCGCCGAGGCGATGGAAAAGGTAAATCAGCAAGTGGTGTTGCCGCCCGGTTACACCATGACCTGGGGCGGACAGTTCGAGAATCAGCAGCGTGCGCTCAAACGGCTTAAAGTCATTGTCCCGGTGTCCGTATTGATGATCTTCGTACTGCTGTTCTGGGCATTCAAGTCCATGCGCAAAGCGTTATTGGTGCTCCTGATGGTTCCGTTTACTCTGATCGGCGGCTTGGCTGGCCTGGGGTTGGCCGGATTGCATCTTTCCGTTTCTGCCGCGGTCGGTTTTATCGCCGTGGCCGGCATATCGGTGCAAAACGGCGTCATCATGGTGGAGCAATTCATCGAAGGGATGCGCAACGGGCTTTCATTGGTCGAAAGCGTGATGGAAGGTGCGGTTGCGCGTCTGCGGCCGATCCTGATGACGGCTTTGATGGCCGGTATCGGTCTGATGCCAGCCGCACTGTCGCACGGTATTGGTTCTGAAACGCAGCGTCCGTTTGCCGTGGTGATCGTGGGCGGCATCGTCTCTGCGACGTTGTTCACGCTGTTGCTGCTGCCGCTGCTGTTCCCCGTGTTCGCCGAAGAAGGCCACGTCAAGGATATTCAGCCGCGCGCCTCCGCTTAAGGCATTGCCCGATGGGTACGGAGTTCGGCTAATATATACCCCCGCCCCGAAACAAGCCGATATGATGAATTTCTCGATACGTTATTACCTGTTCACCTTCATTCCACTTTTGGCTGCCTGTGCGCATGCACCGCAACAGCAGGTCGAGCGCGCGCCCGCACCGACAGCCAAAACGAATCTGGAACAGATCGTCGAGGCGCCCAAGTCGGACTTGCCCAAGGTGCCGCTGACCGACCATCTGCTGTATGAGTTCCTGCTGGGCGACATCGCCGCGCAGCGCAACCATCCGGAGTTGGCGGCACAGGCTTATCTGGATTTGGCCAAGACTACACGCGATCCTCGCGTGGCGAGGCGCGCCGCGCAATTGGCGTACGAGGCGCGAGACTACGATACGGCAGTTCAGGCGTTTCAATTGTGGCAAGACCTGGAGCCTTCTTCTCCGCTTGCCAGACAGATGCTACTGTCGCTGCTGTTGAGCGGCGGCAAATTGCAGGAAGCGAGCCCGGTTCTGGCCGAAGTGCTTCAGTCCGATCCCGCCAATGCAGGACACACGTTTCTCGGCATCTATCCTTTGGTCGCGCGCGTGCCGGACAAGACTGCCGCGCTGGACTGGTGGATAGCAGTGAGCCACCCCTATCCTGATGTGGCGGAAGGCCACTGGGCCGTCGCTCAAGCAGCGGCGACGGCGGGCAAAAACGAGCTGGCGCTGGCCGAGATCCACAAGGCAGTGACATTGCGCCCCGAATGGGATGCGGCGGCAGTGTTCGAGGCGGAGCTGTATCTGAATACCGATCCGCCCAAGGGCCTCGATCTTCTGAAGAAATTCCTGGCCGCGCATCCGGATAACAAGGAACTGCGTTTGTACTACGCGCGAGCCTTGCTTAGCCAGAAACAATTCGCCGCCGCGCGCGACGAATTCCAGCGCCTGCTGAAAGACCAGCCGGACAGCCCCGATCTGGCCTTCGCGGTTGCCCTCATTTCCATGCAGATGGGCGATTACGCACGGGCCGAGCAGGAATTGCGGCAAGCCTTGGGCAAGGGCGGCAAAGATCAAGGCACGGTGCATTACTACCTTGCGCAACTGAACGAGGTGAGACAGAACGATGCGGAGGCGCTCGAACAGTACCGGCAGGTTCAGGACGGCGAATATAGCTACGCTGCCCGCTTGCGCGAAGTCGCACTGCTGGACAAGGCAGGCAAGCTGGGCGAGGCGCGCGAGGCTTTGCAGCATGCAGAAGCCAAGACAGATCTGCAACGCGTGCAATTGATCATGATCGACGCGCAGCTGCTGCGCGAGGACAAGCAATACGAAGCCAGCTATCAGGTGCTGACGCAAGGCCTGGAAAAGTTTCCGGAGAATCCTGACCTGCTTTACCAGACCGCGATGGCAGCCGACAAGCTGAACAAGGAAGCGTTGTTCGAACAGCTCATCCGCAAGCTGATGAAGGTCGCACCGGACAACGCCCATGCTTACAACGCGCTGGGTTACAGCCTGCTGGATCGCAATCAGCGCATCCCGGAAGCGATCAAGCTGGTGGAAAAGGCCTACCAGCTCGCACCGGACGACGCGGCCATCATCGACAGCATGGGATGGGGACAATACCTGCTGGGCAACCTGGACAAGAGCGTCGAATACTTGAACAAGGCGTACAAGGCGGATCCCGATCCCGAAATTGCCGCGCATCTGGGCGAAGTCCTGTGGAAGCGCGGCGACAAGGATGAGGCGCGCAAGGTGTGGGCCGACAGCGCCAAAGCCAACCCGGACAACGAAGCACTCAAAGCGGTGATGAAACGCTTCCTCCCGTAAGATATGCGTCATTTTCTCCTGTTGCTTGTGATCCTGCTTGCGGGCTGCGCGACTGCACCCGTTGCGGTGCAGCGGCCCGCACTGCCGGATGCGCCGTTTGCATTCAACGGGCGCGTCGCCGTCAAACAGGGAGATTTGCACGACAGCGCCGGAATGCGCTGGGTGCACCGTGCGGCAGAAGACGAAATCCTGCTGCTTGCTCCGCTGGGACAGACGATGGCGCGCATCCACCGCGACGTGAACGGCGTTACGCTGGACACCTCCGGCAAACATTACACCGCGCAGGATATGGAGACCCTGATGCAGCAGGCGCTAGGATGGCAATTGCCGCTTTCGGGCCTGCGTTACTGGGTCACCGCCCTGCCTGCGCCGGATATCGAATCCAGCCTGGAGCGCGATGCGAACGGGCAGGTGGAGAAGCTGCACCAGCAGGGATGGGAGATCAGCTATTCGCGCTACGCGGCGCTGGCACCGGATGCGTTGCCGCTGCGACTGAAGCTGCATCGGGACGGCACGGAGGTGTTGTTGCTGATCGACGAATGGGAAGCGCAGTGAACAGACTCACCTGCCCGGCCCCCGCCA
>JAJXUF010000254.1 GCA_021783175.1 Pseudomonadota bacterium | reverse complement strand
CCGCAAAGGACTGGCCAGTCCTTTGCGGCGCGGCAGGCTAATGTGAAATCCAGAAAGCTGCACCTGCGGTTTTTTCTCTCCCCGAAAGAGATAATCGGCGGTCCTGATGGCGGCGTGTCGGGACTTAAACTCGAAAGGAACCGACTTGAGGTGCAAGCCGACGGCACGGTCACCGTACGTGGTACCGGCGAAACTGAAGTCCTCGATATCGGCATGGTGTTGCCTGCAATCGGATTCAGCGCCGAGAGGATCGCAGGTGTCCCTTATGACGAAAAGGCGCGCATCGTTGCCAACGAGGATGGTCGGGTCGTCGATCCCGTGATCCGTTCCGTAATTCCAAATGAGTATGTCGTCGGCTGGGCGCGCACCGGACCGCAAGGCCTTATCGGGTCGCACAAGGCCGCATCTGCACATGTTGTGTCACACATGATCTCCGATGGCGCCGGGATTGCAGCCCGGGTGCTGCCAGACCGTGACGCGATCATCGGCGCGTTGCATCAGCGGGGCGTGAAAATAGTCTCGTTCGATGACTGGAAGCAACTCGACGATGTCGAGATGGCGCGCGGGGTGCGGCGCGATGCTCCACGCGACAAAATCGTCGATGTAGAGGCGATGCTCGCGATCCTGGGCCAGCATTAATCTATTTTTCGAACCACGAAACTGACACGGCAGCCGATTTGGCAGTTTACCGGGCCGGTTTCGGTTTTCGCTGCTCAGGTCGAAGCCGCGGTGCGAGCAGCGCATCGCCGGTATCCGCATCTATTGCCTCTCCGTTCGCATTCACCAAGGGCAATTCACTGTCGTTCCAGCCGCGCACGCCGGTCTTGAGCGAAGCCACATTGGTGAACCCCATCTGCAGCAGCGTATCGGCTGCCAGCACCGAACGCTTCCCGGAGCGGCAAATGATCACGATCTCCAACTCGCGCCCGGCCGCCAATTCCGGCACAGTTTCGTCGTAATCCCATTCGCAGGACTGCTCCAGTACCCCACGCGGCACGTTGACGGAATCGGGAATGCGCAATATCGCAAACTCTGACGGTTCGCGCACATCGAGCAGAAGCGGCTTGCTGCCCGCGGCAATCGCCCTGTTCAAATCCCATGGCATGATCTCTTTCACACCGGTGACGACTTCCGCAATCAGCTCGTCATAGTTTTTCATTCGAAGTATTTCCCCTTTTTATTTGGCCGGATGAAATGCCGTCAACAAAGATGCATTGAACCGCACCCAGGTCTTGGGTTAGACAAACAGCGGCACCAGACCCAATGCAGCCAAGACCAACAAGAAGGCCAGGCTCATTGTGCCTGTCTGCCGGGAAGACAAGGCAAAGGCATAAATGCCTTTGATGACATTGTTGCTGGATGCCGCAATCAGGATACTGGATGACGCCACATGCAATGGCGTAAGCGTTGGCGTTGCCTGGGTCAGGCCCATGATGAACGGATCAACATCCGTGACGCCCATGATAGTGGCGAGCGTATATACGCCTCCCTCTCCCAGATACACGATCGCAAAATGAGTCGCGACCAGCATAACCACGAAAAGCAGTGCAAAGAGAAGTGCCGCGCGTATTTCGAGCGGATTCTTCGGCTCGGACTCGCTGACCAACTTCAACTCGCTTTCATCCCTCCGCCTGGACCACAGCCAGCCGACACCAATGGCAAAAATGCCCAGCCCCGAAAATGGAAGCGACAATCTTGCCATCAATTCCTGGTTGAACAGCGCCAGCAGAATTGCCAGGCGCAGGTACATCATTCCAGAGGCAATCAGTAATCCCCCGGAAAACAGATGAGGTCGATTTTCGCTTTTCGATCTTCTCGCAAGTGCCACGGTCGTCACCGTGGACGAATACGCGCCGCCCAGAAACGCGGCAAGGATGATGCCGCCTTGCCCCCTGGTCAATCTCTGGAGCACGTAGCTGCCATATGAAACTGCGCTTACCGCCACAACGACGAGCCATGTCTTGAAGGGATTGATCTGGAATTGGCTGAACTGGGCATCGGGCAGCAACGGCAGGATGACGGAAGAGAGGAGCAGGAATTTGGCAAAAGTAAGAATGTCGGTCGTCTCGATGCGTTTTGCCAGGTTTTCAAGGCCCGCCTTGAGCTCAAGAAGGATGATGCTGGACACGGTAAGTGTGGTGGCGATCCAGAACATCTGGTGATATACCAGAACGCCCATCAGATAGGTGGTAAGGCCCGACATTTCGGAGATCACGCCGGAATGCGTGGATGAGGTGAGCTTATGCCAATAGGAAATCATCAGGAATCCGGCCACTACTGCAAACCCCAGAGCCTGCGGCAAGAGCTCCCCTCCGGATATCAGGCCCATGGAATAGCCGATCAGTCCGATCATCGGAAAAGTGCGCACCCCTCCAAACGAATAATGGCCTTCGCTGTCCTTACGTTCTTCGCGCTCCAGTCCGATTAGAAAAGAGAGAAACAGTACGAAAAGAACCTGTACCCATTCGGGTGACATCCATTCCAAGTATTTCATGTCGCGCCTAAAAAAATCGGGAGTATGAATTCGCAATATATGCCATTTTGGCAATGGCTGTAATGAACCCGACGGAGACGTGCGGGGAAATCCCGCTTCAGGGTGTGATCAGGTAACACAGCTCTTACGTAATAATCGTTCCGCCGGGTATCGTTGAACGCCCGGTCAGGCAACTATTTCGCGGTAATACTGAATGGCTGTCGCATCAAGAGCCAAAATAACTGCCATAATTAGCCTCTTGTTTTGCTGGCCGTGACGAACAGTTACAGTCCAATATAACATATTGATTAATATATTATTATTGTAATCTTATTTACGGATCTATTAACCCGATAACCCGATTCCGTGAAAGCGGCATACCGGTTCAATTCCGGTCTCCGGTACCAGACTGATGTCAAGCAAACTTAACCCCACGCAACGCGAAGCGATCAAATATCTGGATGGGCCCCTCCTGGTTCTGGCCGGGGCCGGCAGCGGCAAGACGCGTGTCATCACGCACAAGCTTGCCTACCTCATTGAAGATTGCGGCTATTCGCCGCGCAACGTCGCCGCCATCACATTCACCAACAAAGCCGCAAACGAAATGCGCGAGCGCGTCGGCAAGTTGCTGAATGGGCGCGATGCCAAGGGCATGACGATCAGCACTTTCCATGCGCTGGGCATGCAGATACTGCGCGAGGACGGGCCGCTGCTCGGCTACAAGAAACAGTTCTCCATCTTCGATAGCGCCGATACGGGAAAGATCATCGGCGAGCTCCTGGGCAGCCCGGACAAGCAGGAGATCCGCACTGCGCAAAGCGTGATGTCGAACTGGAAGGCCGCCTTCCTCACGCCGCAGCAGGCGGAAAGCCAGGCCGAGAACGAAGAGCAACAGCGCATCGCCCTGCTCTATGCGCGCTACCAGGAAACGCTGCGCGCATATCAGTCGGTGGACTTCGACGATCTCATCCGTTTGCCGGTGGAACTGTTCAAGGCAAATGCAGAAGCGCATCATCGCTGGCAGCAGCGCTTCCGCTACCTGCTCATCGACGAATACCAGGACACCAACGATTGCCAGTACCAGATGATGAAGCTGCTGGCGGGCGACCGCGCCGCCATCACCGCCGTGGGCGACGACGATCAGGCAATCTATGCCTGGCGCGGGGCCAGCACGGCCAATCTGAGCAACTTGCAGAATGACTATCCCACCCTGCGCGTCATCAAGCTGGAGCAGAACTACCGTTCTTCGCAACGCATCCTGCAGAGCGCAAACCACCTCATCAAGAACAACACCAAACTGTTCGAGAAAAACCTGTGGAGCGAACACGGTCCCGGCGACCCGGTACGCGTGTTTGCGGCCAAAGACGAAGAGAACGAAGCTGAATCCGTCGT
>JAJXUF010000253.1 GCA_021783175.1 Pseudomonadota bacterium | reverse complement strand
GGGAAAAGTGAGTACGGCGTTGCTCAGGATATATTGCAGATACATCGTGCCTGCGCTGGCCAGACTCGTTGCCCGGGACAGGAATACCTCGCAATTGTGGCGCTACTACTGGGATACCATCGAAGCCTGCGCGGTACCGGAAAAAGTCTTGGGCACGCTGAAGAACGCTGGGTTCGTGAATGCGCGCCGCAATATCGATATCGGGATATTCTCGACCTATCTGGCAGATAAACCGCTGTGAGAAGGCCCGCTATGCGCGACGTTGCTGGATGTGCTGGTTCAGGCTGCGCAGCGAACTGAATATCCTGTTGTTGTCGGCATCGTCCGATTTGAGTTGCACTCCGTACGTCTTGGAGATCGCCAGCGACAGTTCAAGTATGTCGATGGAGTCCAGCCCCAGGCCTTCGCCATACAAAGGCGCTTCCGGTTCGATGGCGTCTGCCGCGATTTCCAGATTCAACGAAGTCACGATGAGTTGTGCCAACTCTTTTTCCTGCGCACTTGCTGCCATGATGCTCCCTGTCGTTTATTCAAGCGCGCGCATTTTACCCCATTCCCCTGCGGGCTCTAAGTCATTGCGCCATTGATGGAGATGATCTGGCCCGAAATATAGGCGGCTTTGTCGGACGCGATGAATGCCACCAGATCGGCCACTTCCTCCGGTTTGCCGACGCGTCCGACAGGTACCAGGCGTTTGATGGCATCCTTGTCGAACACATGCTCGGTCATCGCGGATTCGATGATGCCGGGTGCAATGGCATTCACGGTGATGCCGCGGCTGGCGACTTCAAGCGCCAGCGATTTTGTCGCGCCGTGCAATCCTGCCTTGGCAGCGGCGTAATTGGTCTGCCCGCGATTGCCGGAGATGGCCGCAACGGACGAGATATTGATGATGCGCCCCCAGCGCTTGCCTATCATCGGCAGCAGCAAGGGTTGTGTCACGTTGAAGAAGCCGTTCAGCGAAACGTCGATCACGCGTTCCCATTGCCGTGCATTCATGCCGGGCATCACCGCGTCGTCATGGATGCCGGCGTTGTTCACCAGGACTTGGATCACGCCGTCCGTCAGCATGGTTTGCAGGGCGCTCAGCGTCTCTTCCGCGTTCGTCACATCGAAAGCGATGGCCTGCGCGCTGCCTCCCGTATCCTTGATCTCGGCCACCAGGTCTTCGGCCGTCTGCAAGGCGCTGTTGGCATGCACATACACGTGATAACCGAGCCCGGCCAGCTTGCGACATATCTCCGAACCAATGCCGCCGCTGCCTCCGGTCACCAGTGCGCGTTTCATAGCCCTGCCTTGTCTGCGTCCAGCACCACGGTGGCGCGGCCGCTCATGATTTTGGTTGTTCCGGCATGGATGTTGAACTGGTAAATGACGCGCGTTTCGTCTCCCATGGTCTTCTCCGCGTCGATGACGAGATCGTCGCTCAGATTATCCAGGCGCGTGGTGTGGCAAACCACGTCACGCAGTGCCGCCAGATAGCCCGCCCGCGGCTTCCGGTCGAACCCCGCATTCCATGCTCCATGTACCGCCATTGCCTGCGCTGCATATTCGATACCACACAAGGTGGACAACTCGTCTCCGGAACGCATCGGATTATCGGCGGCGCGGTGCGTACTGCTGATGCAGCGGATGCGTTGCGCGTCGCATTCCAGCACACCGTCGAGCACGCACATGCCGCCCGTGTGTGGAATGACGCCCGCGATCGCAGCCCTGTCCGCTAACATGGCACCACGATAAGATTGAGGTGATTGTCGTCGAAGTAGGCGATGCTGACTTGCGTGGCCTTGCCGCGGGCCAGTGCAGCCAGCAGCGGCAGCCCGCGTGCAGCGGGAACACCAAGGCGCAGTGCCTCCAAACCTGCATCTTGCATCGTGGTTTCCCGGACGCTGCCTGGCGCGAAATCCACGTCGATTGCTGCCATGGATTTTTCGGTCTGGCGCGGCGTCAGTATCAATGCCATCCCGAATGGAGCGCTGACGGGACGCACGGCATGCAGCGGCTCCGGGAAGGGATGGTCGTACGCAATCAATACCACGAGCGCATCACCCACCGTCACCTGTGCGGCCGATTCCAGCAAACCTGCCGCGAAACTCGCATCGTGCGCGCACAGGCTGGTGGATGGCTCATGTGTGTCTGCCGCTACACACCAGTACCCGGCCGCCGCGTTGTGCACGGAATTATGGAATCGCGTCGGTGATACTTCGCGCGGCGCGGTCGCGAGAATCGCGTTGATGGCATGCGCGTTGTCGTTGTCGCCTCCGGACGAGGTGAACACCGTGGCCGCAGTCCCGGGATCCCGTCCGGAATGCAGGAAGGCCTCTTGCCCAACTGCCAGCGCCAGTTTGATGGGCACACCCGCACGGCGGCGTTCCGCGGCAGGCAGCATGTCGCTGGCGCGCAGATTCGTCGGTGCGGCGACATAAAGCGCGTCGCCCGCCAGCATGGCGCGGCCCGCTGGCCAGCCATCCAGCCCCGGGCCGAGCAAGCCGATCCCTTCAATGAAGACGCGCATCATGGCTGCTTCCCCAGCACCAAGCTGCAATTGCTGCCGCCAAATCCAAAGGAATTGCTCAGCACCCGATGGATTTTTCGCTCGCTGTACTCGATCTGATAATTGATAGTGATGGTGGGGTCGAGCTGCTGCGTGTTCACGCTTCCCGGTACAAAACCATGTTCGATCGTCAACATGCCAATGATCGCTTCAGTGACACCGGCGGCACCTAACTGATGCCCAGTCCATCCCTTGGTGGAACTGCATGGCACATCAGCGCCGAAGACGTCGGCGACCGCCTTGCCTTCACTTGCATCGTTGGATTTGGTCGCGGTACCGTGCAGATTGATATAGTCGATGTCGCCGGCCTGCAGTCCGGCGGATGCGAGCGCCCTCTGCATCGCGAGCTTCGCCCCCAATCCCTCCGGATGGGGTGTGGACATGTGGTATGCATCGGAACTTTCGCCTACCCCCAGCAGCAGCATCGCTTTCGATGAATTTTCAGCCGTTGCGCGCTCGACCAGGACGAACCCTGCACCTTCTCCGACCGAAATGCCGTCACGCTCCGCATCGTAAGGTCGGCATGGAAAACGCGAGACCAGCCCCAGAGAATTGAAACCGTACAGCGTGCTCAGGCACAGGCTGTCGACTCCACCGACCACCGCCGCATCGCACACACCCGCCGCCATCATGCGTGCCGCATTGGCAAACACCTTGGCGCTCGAAGAACAGGCGGAAGACACCACGAAAGATGGCCCGCTCAAGCCGAGATAGCGTGAAACGAAGCGCCCCACTGAGTAGGTGTTCTGTGTTTCTGCATAATGAAAATCAGCAGGCAATGCACCACTTCCTGGATCCAGGTGGCGATAGGCCAACTCGGTCTGCAAAATTCCGGAAGTACTGGTGCCCAGAAACACGCCGATGCGGCCTGCCGTGTATTTCTGCTTGGCCATTTCGATCATGTCGGCGAATCCATCCTGCTCGAGGCACAATTGTGCAAGACGATTGTTGCGGCAATCATAGGCCATCAGATCAGGGCGCATTTGGCAGGCATCCAATTCAGCGACCTTGGCGATAAAAGTCTCCAGATCGACGTCTTCGAACTCGCATGGAATCAATCCCGAACGGCGCAGACGCAAAGCGTCCAGGGTCGCCGACAGCCCCAGCCCCAGGCTATTCGCAAGTGTGAAATGACTGATGACTAAGGGCTGCAAGTTAGAGAACCACAAATTATTTTTAGAATGCACGAACCATGCTGCAACAATTTTAGCACATGCCTTTGGCGCTGCCGGCTCGTGAGGCACGTGGTACACATTTATGCGTGTCACGTCTGACTGCATGCCGTCAGATTGATTAATTCAAGCAGAGCAAAGCAAAAAGCCCAACACGGGGTTGGGCTTTTTGCTT
>JAJXUF010000065.1 GCA_021783175.1 Pseudomonadota bacterium | reverse complement strand
TATTGACTGTACGGCGGGGAACCTCCGCAATCGCAACCCTGGCAATTCATCTGGTCATCCGCCAACGAAGGCAGCGAGAAGCGAGGATATCCACAGCAGTTTTCTAACCCCTTTTCTGTCTTGACCTCGTCACACTGGTGCACGTCGGTGCCGAAATACTGCATGATCATTTGGCCGGTTGCTGCCCAACACCAATTGCTTTGTTCTTGGTCGTACAGCATCGCACCAGCCACCTGACTGGAGGCGGGATAGTTGGGACCGCTCGTGCTCGCGCATTGCAGAATTCCGTTAATATTTGAGGCCCCGCCGCTGCACTGATTGATCCCCCCGAGGGACGTCGCCAGCCAGTTTCCAGCGATCGTCTCGCATTCCGCATGAAGCGTATTGTTGACGACCCAGACGTCGCGGCAGGACTGCGCGTAAGATCCGGAAACCGGACTGCCGTAATTGCAGGCTAGCGTCCCGTCCAGATTCGCGACGCTTCCTGCTGGACACAAATTGGCATCATCCAGCGTGCTCTGCACCCATGTGCCGCTGCGGTTCTTACATTCTGCGTGCAACCTGTTTCCGTCAAGCCATACGAAACGACACGTTTGGGTGTATGAACCAGTGGGCGGTGTACCATTGATGTTGCACCCCAGAATACCGTCGAAGTTCGCGATGTCGCCAGAGCACTGGTTGTAGTTGAGCAGCTTGGCCGGAAGGGACGCGCCAGTTGTTGTTTTGCACAGCGCACTCAGCGCGGGCGCCCCGGTGTCGGCATCCGTGCCGATCCAAGCCACCGAGCAGGATCGCAGGTACGATCCCGTCGGCGCTACGCCGGCGCTACACACCAAGGTTCCGTTGAAATTCGCGATCGGCGTCGAGCACTGACTGACTGGGATCTGGGTCTGGACCCAGCCACCGCTAACGATCTGGCACTCAGCATTCAGGATTCCATTCATCTCCCAGATATTCCTGCACGAGTTCGAATATGATCCGATGGGAAGAATGCTATGGCCGGCGCACGCCAACGTACCGTCGAGATTTGCGATATCCTTTGGTGAAGGGCATTGGTCGGGGCCAACGAGCGAAGTCCAGTTCCACAAACCTGAGACTGTCTTGCAGTTAGCGTAGAGCGTCGTCGTATTGGAGCTGTCCAAATTTGCGTACGCGAAGCGGCAGCTCTTCTGGTAGGAACCCGTTGGCAGGTTGGTGTTGCTGCAGGTAAGCGTGCCGTTGAAGTTGGCAATGTCGCCAACACAGCTTGGATAGTTTGGAAGCGTTGATATTTGCTGGTGGCCTTGCAAATCCGTGCAATTGGCGCTCAGTGTGTTTGCGTTGACTGCAGCTCCACTACAGCTGTTTAGGTAGCTTCCATTCGGCGGCGGATTCGCTGATGCTTGGCTGGTGAATCCAAGCGCAAGCAACGACCACACAGCGAGGCAGGCTATCCCAGCGTCCGTTTTCATGCCGTATCCCTCCGCCTTTCCGGAAAAAATACTATGCCCGCTTCAAACATTTTTCAAGAACGAAGGCGTAGTCTGTTTGCCGGACCGTTCCAGCTCGATAGCGCCGCCTGCGGCAACCTCAGCGGTTTGCGCTCCATGAGTCCGATACGCTTGCGTTTGCGGGGGGCGCACTACCAACCCGCCTGCCAGTAAAGCCAATAGGTCCGCTTCACATTCATGATGAAGCCCTCCCGGTCAAGCAGCACTTGGATCCGCTGGTAACCGTAACGCCATTTCCCAGCAGTAATCTCGCTGTCAGTGCACAATACGGCAGTAATCCGAAACTACGGCAACGTCTTGATTCTTCGTAGCCGTATCCTAGAATCAGAAAACCAACGTTGTCTCCTGGTTCAAGGGTCGACCGCGATTTTGCGTGCATCCCCGGAAAATAAATTATCTTCCGCTCCAACGACCCACAAATTTCGAAAATTGACGTTGCGCTGAAACGGATCAGCCGCGTTAAAGGATGGATTTGGGCATTTTTCGCCTCGGATTCAGGTTTAATTCTCCATACACGCAGACACCGTTGGAAGTGCCAGTGCCCGAAACAGGTCATCGACTTCCTGCGGGCGAAGCGCGCAGTTGTTTTCCACCCACCAATTCAAAACCAGGACGAACGTGGAAGCGACGTACTGGACAAGAAGCTCAGGCGGAATCTGACCTGCAGACTTGCGCCGGCCGTAAAGCGCCTTACCGACGTAATTGGTAATCAATTCAGCAAGGACCTTCTGCAGGTGTTCATGAATGATAATTCGGCCGCTTGTCCCCATCCCGGCCGCGCCCGCCTGCCGGTGCCTGTGAATGTGCTCGAAAACCGGAAGGCTGAACCGGATGAATCTTTCGGTTCTTTTGTCGGCTGCAGGGATTTCTGCCGTGTAATTCGTCCCCAGCATGTCATAAATGGCGCTGGCAAGCAGCTTATCCTTGCCTTCGAAGTGCGTATAAAAGGTTGATCGACCCACGTTGGCGCGGTCGAGAATCTCTTTCACGACGATTTCATCATAGGGCTTTTCCCGTATAAGGGAACCGATGGCCTCATGCAGGAGCTTTCGCGTCTTCTGAACGCGCCGGTCTTTGAGACTTAGACTTTGCTCTCGTGACATCATCTCCTCCACCAGATCCACTAAAGATCCTGGACAAATTCTGCATCGTTATCCGCTATCGAGCATATCGGGCGGCGCTGTTCTTCACGCAGCCATGTTTTTTTCTAAAATTGGTACCGGAATATATTTCCATTTAGTTACTTTTATCGTGGAAATACCGGAGATACTAGCATGACAAACATCAGCAGCCAGGGTTCGCGTGCCTGCGCGAAAACAGACCTCGTCCTCCATTCGCCACGCATGTACGATATTTTGGTTAAGATTGCGACGCGCGGCCGGGAGAGCGCCTTCCGCCAGAAGGTAATCGATCTGGCGCGTCTCAAACCCGGCGAGTCAGTCCTGGATGTCGGCTGCGGGACAGGAACACTCGCGATCGCCGCCAAACGACGCGTCTCATCCGATGGCAAGGTCTATGGGATCGATGCCTCACCGGAGATGATCGCGAGAGCGGCAGGGAAAGCGCGAAAAGCAGGCCTAGAGATTGATTTCCGCAATGAATCCATCGCGGCGTTACCCTATTCCGACTGGCAGTTCGACGTCGTGCTAAGCACCGTGATGCTTCACCACCTATCGCGCCGGGTGCGCGAAGCGGGAATTCGCGAGATCCGTCGAGTTCTGAAACCAGACGGGCGCGTCCTCATAGTCGAGTTCGATTTCTCACGAACGGAACACCGACGCGGCCTTGTCGCGCATCTCCATCGGCGGCACGGCCACGTCAGTTCAGACAAGGTTCTCGCTTTGCTCAAGGACGCCGGCCTGAATGTTGTCGAAAATGGCGACTTTGATGTCGGCCTCAGGGACTTGCATTTCGCTCTGGCGATGCCTAAACATTGAGGAACAGGACGGCCATGAAACCGAAAATTCACTTGGCGATCGGGGCGGCGGGAATGGCGGCGCTGGCGGGCTTTCACGCCCTTGTCCTCTACCGCGTCTCCATGCATCTGGCCTTGTCCGCGGCGGTGATCACCAGCATCGTCGTTCTCGTGTTCGCCAGGCATCTCGGGTTGCTGGGTTCGTTAATCGCCAAACTGCTTAAGCGGTCGCCGCGGTCCTGATGCCCGCATCTCCCGGTATGGACGCCGCAGATTTGGATTGTCGATACAACGTGGCCACAGACGGCCTAGGAAGGAAGCATCTAGCGTCAACTGCGGGATTTAGGTTCAGCTGACAGGCTTTACGACGAACATCACTGGAAGGTCGGCAACGTATCTATAGGTCCGAAAATGTCCCAGGCAAGAGGACCAGTTTGGACGTCACTTCTTACTGGCCATATTGTTCAAAGTGATCGATGAGCCTAGCCATCATTGTTTCGCTCGCTGTCGTTGCACTCGTTCTCGTTGCGTGGGTGTGGCCGCTTGCTTGACACCGCCAAGCACTACCTTGTCCCATCTGGCTGCGCTGTCTCGTTGAGATCGACAACCCATTCACCAAGACAAACCGCGCTGCATTCAAGGTCGAAACGCTTTCGCCAGGCATGACCATCCTGAATGCTGGATGTGGCCCGGGGCACCTGATGCCTCCCCTGGCCTGGGTGTTGGCGCTACCAGCCGCGTTGTGGCGTTGGACATTCAGCACGGCATGCTTACCCGAACCAAAGCAAAGACGGACGCTACAGGGCTCACTAACTTTGCTCGCCGCTACGGAGCGGACGCTCCGTCCAGCTTTGACTGCCGCAGCAGCCGATCAAGCTGATTGGCGAATGCTTGCCGATCCGCGGTACTGAACGCCGCGGGCCCTCCGGTCTGCACGCCGGTGCCGCGCAGGGTGTCCATGAAATCGCGCATGTTGAGAAGTTCGCGAATGTTCTCTCTATCGTAGAGCTGGCCTCTGGGCGATAGCGCGTGGGCAGCTTTTGCCACGATGTCGGCGGCGAGCGGGATGTCTGCAGTGATGACCAGGTCCCCAGGCTGCACGCGGGCGGCGATGTATTTGTCGGCCTCATCGAAACCTCCCGGGACCTGAACCATCCGGATGAGCGGAGAGGCAGGCACGCGTAGATACTGATTAGCAACCAATGTCAGTGAATGTTTGGTGCGCTCGGCGGCGCGGAACAGGATGTCCTTGATGACGCCAGGGCAGGCGTCCGCGTCGACCCAGATGTGCATGGCGGGTCCTTCCCGTCTTGAGCAAGGGAGGTCATTTTGCAGCGAAAAGATGACCAGAAGCAAAATGAAATGCGGCAGCTGTCGGCCACATACGGAAGACTCGTTGCGGCCTGATAGTAGAATGCCAATGGACCCCTTGCCCCAGGCGGCATCAATGTGCCGGTTGAAAGATCCGGCTGGCGCGCATCGCCAAAATGGGCGACGCCGTCCTGTGAACTCTGCTCATTCGCGGCATCCTAGCGGTGCTGTCCACCGTCAAGCACAAGGACTGGCTGGACGAGAAGGCCCTGATCCAACGAAGAGGCTACAAACGCGCTGCTGTGGCCCTGGCTGCCAAGAGTACCGGCGTCCTTTGGGCGCTAATGGCCAGAAATAACACGTAGCAATTGCAAACAGCAGCTTGAACGCTGCGTAAGAGCGGGCGCCAAGACGCCTTAACACACGAAGGAGCACACCACCGCGTCACCGCCTTCGCCACCGATGAGAGAAGGGAGAGACGCGGAGTGAAAGAGCCTGTTTCGCGCAATGGTCGAATCCAGACCGTCTAACGAAACAGGCATTCGTTCGACGCACAACATCATTACAGCCAGAGTCATTACGACTCAACAACAGGCCGAATGTATAGCCGCAGTCTATATCCTGGACTCAAAGAGAAAGCGCGGGCTTGACCCGGGGAAGTCCAGGTAGCTTGCGCTAAATTGGAAGGCGAATGCCGGATAAGAACTACACGCAGCCTGTAGGTTTGGGCAAGCCGCCGTACTTGGTGATGGGCTTCATCGGCCCCGTCAGCCAGAGCTTGAACATATCCTTCTGGTCGATCTCGACATACTTGGCGAATTTGCGAATCGGCGGAACAACGCCGAACTCGTCATAATATTCACGCGCCTTAACGATTTGCGACCATTTCAACTCATCCAGCGCAAAACCATCGGCTTGCGCCATGGCTTGGGCAATTTCCGGCGTCCATAAACCACGGTCAACAAGGTATCCGTCGCCATCGCGTTGAGGAAGTTCCATGGTAATACTCTCGCTGTAATCGAACGTACGCGCGATTATGCAATAGGTGAGTGATTTAGTCAACTATTAAGCGGGACAAGTCGCTCAGGGCGCGTAGCGAAAGCCGCCCCAGTTGATGTTACTCATCATTTGGGGATGAGCGAACGTCCCTTCCTGGTCGAGCCCGGTGAATTACCGCTGACAGATCGCGGAGGCAGTGTAGTGCTCAATGTCGGGAAAAGCGTGCCCATTTCGTCTTCCGCTGCCGCTCCACCGCGCACTGGATCGAGGTGTTCCGTAGATTCTATGGACCAACCCACAAGGCCTACGCCGCGCTCGAGCTGGCGAGCCACGAACAGCTGACCGAGGACGTCGCTGCGTTGCTTGCACTCCGGATCACGGGCAGGCCGGATTCGTTGGTTATACCGGACGAATATTTCGAAGTTGTTGTCCCCAAGAAACAGTAATCCCCCATCGTGCCTTCCGCCGAATGCGCGGCGGAGGTGCCGAAATTCCAGGGCTGCACTAGGCGAATGTCGGCACTTTGGCCATGCTCGAAAGCACCGCCCTCACGAAACAGTCACAGTTCCCTCTCAGGCCGGCATAAGCCTGACTAGGGTGATCTCCGGGCTGGTGCCGAAACGCACGGGGGGCCCCCAGGTTCCAGTGCCGGCGCTTACGTAGACCCACATGTCTCTCTCGCGCGAGAGCCCGGCGACGTGCGGCGCATGCACGAGCCGCACAGCGAGGGTCCAGGGAAAGAACTGCCCGCCGTGGGTGTGCCCCGAGAGCTGCAGATCGAAGCCGGCCTGCGCCCCGAGCGGGGCGAACTTCGGATTGTGGGCGAGAAGGACGCGAAAGTCGGCATTCGGCGCGTTTTCCAGCGAGATTTCAGGCCGCGCATCCGCAAAGGCCGGATCAACAACACCGCCCACGATGACTGTGGCGACACCTTTGCGAAACACGGTGTGTTCGTTCAGCAGCACGCGTGCGCCCATACGCGCAAAGTGCGAGATCCATTCGCGCGCCCCCGAGTAGCAGTCGTGATTGCCGAGGACGAAGAAAACCGGATAGTTCACCACGAGCGCGGCGAGTGGCGCTACATCCTGCGCAAGGCGTTCGACTGCGCCGTCGACCATGTCCCCCGTGAGAGCAACGAAATCCGGCGCGAGGGTCCGCACACGCTCGACGACGCGCTCGACGTAGGCGCGTCGGATATTGCGGCCAACGTGCAGGTCGGAGATCTGCGCAATCCGAAAGCCGTTGAGGTCGGGATGCAGCGCTGGCACCCGCACCACGACTTCCTCCACGCGTGGTCCGCGCGATGCCGTCAGCGCGCCGACCGCCATGGCGAGGAACGAGGCCGCGAACACCACCGGAATGCCATCCTGCACCACGATCATGTGCGCCTCACCGAACGACAGAGCGTCTGTAATGAGGAGCGCGAGATCGCGCGAGAGCGTACCGACGAGGATGAAACTGACCCACGCCATCGAGAGATAGCTTGCCTGATGTGCGGCCTCGTCGAGCCACGTGTCCTTGCCGTCGCGCCGGCGGGTCCAGTAGATTACCGGCACGATCCACACGAACACAAAAGGAATCGCAAGCGCGATGCGTCCCCACGGCCCTGAGGCAAGTCGCAAAGCGACGTAGAGGTATGCCCCTGCAACGAGAACCGTGACAGCAAGAACGAAGGGCTGAAGAAGGCGATTCATGGATGTCGCATTACTTTTTTGTCAGTATATCCGGACTGGCCGGACACAAACGGGTCAAAGCGCCGAAGCGAACGATCCGGCATTTGACGCTTGTGACGTTGGCTCAGTGGAATCACCGGTATCGCCCTCAGACTGTGGACATTGCTGCAGCACTGCATCTGAGCGATTATCGCCTTTGTCTGCAGCGAATGATGGCACCGACCACAACCAGCAATCGCGCGGCCGGCCGGATTTTTTTGTTTCCCCGGCTTCTCGCCGTTTCTCCTTAGGGAGTTCCTATCCCGGACGAGCAAGCGTCCGGCCGAGATAACGGTACTCGTGCCACGTGAGAACGATGACCACAAGATCGACCGCGGTGATAAGGAGGAGCCACAGGGACTGAGTCGAGTCGAAGCGGTATAGCTGATACAGAATGAAGAGGCCGAAGACGACGAGCGCCGTGGGGTAGTACCAAAGCCGCTCCCGCAGGAGTCCGATTATGAGCCAGAGCTTCACAAGGCCGTGGCTTAAGAGATAGTACGCCGTGAATTTCTGTGCGCTGATCGACAGGTGTTCCGCGGAGTGAAGTAGGAAATGCGCGACCAGATCGTGCGGGTCTTCGGCGAGCTCCCCCTGAGTGATCGCGCTCGCGAAGCCGACGAGGAATTGCCGCCTGATAAAGAAGGCGGTCGCGCCGCCTGCAATTTCCGTGAGCGCAAAAAGGCCTTTGACCCAGAGGGTCACCCGAAAGGCAAAGTGGATCGTCCTTTCGCTGAGGAATTTTTTATCGGTTGCGCGCATCGGGTTACGCCGCCACTGGTCGAGCCTTGGCACAGCGCATCTGGTTCCGGTTGACCGCTTAGAGTGAGGATACGTCAGCGTGCGCCCGCGGCCAACTGCTGTCCTTCGTCTTTCTGCGAGTTTTGCCACCAGAGGGGCTGATTTGCGCTGCTAACTCCCGAATGGCCGACGTGCACAGCGTGGCCGAAGCGGCGCCCTTTGAGGTTTGCGCGAAATCCGGCCACTTCCCACTTAAAGTCGTCATTGAAACCCTCCGCACACCGGACAGCCTGAATTGCGTCAGGCGGATTTCAAAGGTCCGCTTCGGGACGGTTCTTTTTACCGCCGAGCGCTCGGGCACAGGGGGCTTTTGCGCCTTGGATCATCTTGCGATGCACGGGACATGGCCGACGTGCAAACTGTTACCGTTTCATCCTGCAACGGGAGATGCCACCGGCGCGAGGCCGTACTTCTGCATCACGCCCACGAGTCTCTGCCGATCCGTTGGCCCGCCGGCATTGACGATCGCGCCAACATCGCGAAAGTACTGCGGCGCGATTGTATCCGGAGTGAGAATCACAGGCGCGCGTGCCACCAGGGAATGCGGATTGCTGAATCCATGCGCCGCGCCGCACGGAGTCACCATGCATTCACCCGGGCGCAAGTCCTTCGTCTCGCTGCCAACTGTGTAGCAGAGACATTGCGCGACCTGTCCCAGTGGCTGGGAAAACTCCCGTGAGAGCACCACTGCGCCCCACGGAAGCGGCTCTTCCTGCGAGCTAACGATGCGTCCTTGCTGTAGTGAGTTGCGTCCAGCTTGGACCGAGGATTGGCGCGCTCCGCTGACCCACCGGCATTGATTTAGTCACCTGTCCTGCCAGGAGATCTAATTTATTTGGCCAGGCCACATCTCGGTTCAAATATATCGATTCCTTGTCGTCACTCCTGAGTGAAAATCCGCGGCAGGATTGGCAGACCACGAAAGGAGTCGTGAAATATTAAGTGTTGGAAAGGAATTGAGTTGTTTGACTGCTGTTTTGGATGCAGTGGGCATTCACGTATTGCTAACGGCTTTGCTAATCCGTGGGGTTGGCCGACTCCTTGCTATTTTGCAGCACCGTGCCGGTATTGGCGTCGATTCCCACTTCGCGCCAGATCTTGCCGCGCCGCATGTCAAACGAATAGCGCAGCCCGCTTCCCCCATGCTCCTGCTCGAGCTCCTTAGTGACGATTTTGGCCCCCGGGAAGGCCTTCAATGCCTTGGCACGTGCCTGGGCAAGCGTAACCTTCGCGTGCGTTGCAAGCTTTGTGGGAACATGCGAGCTTCCATAGCCCGCAATCGCCCAGCCGAAGATGGGCAACATGGCCACGGCGACAACTACCATACGACGTTTGAGTTTCATGCTGTACTCCTCTAAAAAAAGCATTTCCGCATTTACTGGCAATAACCCAGTGTAAAGAAACTTTCTTAAGCATTCCTTAAAAATAACATTCTGCGACTCTGTCCCACACAACAGCATAGTGGCGCGACCGTCGTTGTTTTTGCTCTAATGCGAGAGCGCCGAAGCAAGTTGTATTGCACTTCCCGTCTGTAGCACCGATTACGCCAATGGGTACCAAAAATGACTGGCTTTTGGAAACCGCTTTGTGGCTTGAATACGCCTTGAATGCCCTTGCGCCCGTGCGCAGGATCACTAGATCGTCGCCCGGACGGTGACGGACTTGGGATTAGTCCCGGCCCCGATCGCCCCAGCGTCGTGTGCTGTTGGCTTTGAGGATGTGAAAGTGGTGGGCCCGGAAGGACTCGAACCTTCGACCAAGGGATTCACTAATTCCCGCCGTTTCCGACAGGAGTGGACTATCTCATCACCCGCGACGTTCTTGCGTCGTTAGGGTGCGGGACGCTCGAGCCTGTTATTAAGGACACTCAAGTCCTCAGGTAGTCTCTGCACCTTCCGGCGGTGTACCTCCGGCTTGGCTCAGGATTGCCGGCAACCGAATTGCTACGGTTTCCCTGAATTCATCCCGTTCATCTCACACCTTGTCGATGTGAGCGCACCATTGTGATGAGTCCCCTGCTCTAACCGACTGAGCTACAGGCCCATGGGTGACAATTCTACCAGCATTGGATGCCAGGAATCAGCACTTTGCCAGTTGTTTTTGGCCGAAGGCGCTATTCGTTGCTCATGGAACCGAACACAGAAACCCCGGCTGATCGATATGGAGGAAAGGAGCCGCGTCCGAATCACGATGAAAGACCAGATTCGAACTGAATCTGCCGTTCCGGCACCGGCAACAGCATTTCTCCTCCCCCTTTTACGGGAGGAGGAGAAGGTCCCTTCAGTCCAGGAAACTGCGGAGGTGATCGGAGCGACTCGGATGCCGCAGTTTGCGCAGTGCCTTGGCCTCGATCTGCCGGATGCGTTCGCGCGTCACATCGAACTGCTTGCCAACCTCTTCCAGCGTGTGGTCGGTATTCATATCGATGCCAAAGCGCATCCGCAGGACCTTTGCTTCGCGCGGCGTCAGCGTATTGAGAATCTCGCTCGTCGCATTCTTGAGGCCGGCAAGCGTCGCAGCGTCAGTCGGCGCTGTGATGCTTGTATCCTCGACGAAATCCCCAAGGTGCGAATCTTCGTCGTCGCCGATCGGAGTTTCCATGGAAATCGGCTCCTTCGCGATCTTGAGCACCTTGCGGATCTTGTCCTCGGGCATCTCCATGCGCACCGCCAGCTCCTCCGGCGTCGGCTCACGCCCCATCTCCTGCAACATCTGGCGCGAGATGCGGTTCAGCTTGTTGATCGTTTCGATCATGTGCACCGGAATGCGGATGGTGCGTGCCTGATCGGCGATCGAGCGCGTAATTGCCTGGCGTATCCACCAGGTCGCATACGTCGAGAACTTGTAGCCACGGCGGTATTCGAACTTGTCCACTGCCTTCATCAGGCCGATGTTGCCTTCCTGGATCAGATCCAGGAACTGCAGGCCGCGGTTCGTGTACTTCTTGGCGATTGAGATCACTAGGCGCAGGTTTGCCTCCACCATTTCCTTTTTCGCGCGCCGCGCCTTGGCCTCGCCGATCGACATACGCCGGTTCACTTCCTTAAGATCGCTGACTGGCATGCCGACGCGCTCTTGCAGCTGTGCAAGGCGATTCTGCGCAGCCGTAATGACCGTCATGTTGCGTTCGATTGCGTCGACGTTGCATTCGCCCGACTTGAGGATCTTCTTGATCCAGCGCGGGTTGGCCTCGTGCCCAGGGAACGTCTTGAGGAAAAGTTTGCGCGGCAAGCGTGCTTTGCTGACGCAAATGTCCATGATGATCTTTTCCTGTTCGCGCGCCTGATCCACGAGCGAACGAACCTGCTCCACCAGACGGTTGATCTGCTTGGATACGAACTTGATCTGCAGAAATTCGTCCGCCAGCTTGCTCTGGATTTTCGCCGCCTCGGGACTGCCGAAGCCCTTCTTTTCCAGAGCCTTGGTCAAACTGGCATGCAGCTTGCGAATGCGTGCGAAACGCGCCAGCGCTTCCTCGCGATCGGGGCCGCCTTCTTCGTCTGCGCTCGCGCCGCCGCTCTCGTCATCTGCTTCGTCGTCAGATTCTTCGGCAGCAGCCGCGCGGCTTTCATCGCTCAGCATCTCCGGCGGCGGTTCATCGATCGCATTGGGGTCGATGAAATCCACGACCAGATCAGTCAGGCGCATTTGCTCGGCTTCAACCGTGTCCATCATGCGCAGGACGTCGGTAATCGTGGCAGGGCAAGTAGCAATTGCTTCTGTGCTCTGGCGGATGCCGTCTTCGATACGCTTGGCGAGCTCGATTTCACCTTCCCGCGTCAGCAGCTCGACAGTTCCCATTTCGCGCATGTACATACGCACGGGGTCGGTGGTGCGACCGAATTCGTTTTCGACGGCAGAGACCAGGACCTGTTCGGCTTCCTCGGCCACTTCCTCGTCTTCAGGGGCAACAGCCTCAGTCTTGAGCAGCAGCGTGTCCGGATCTGGGGCCTGGTCATAGACCTCGATCCCCATGTCGTTGATCATGTTGATCACGGCTTCAATCTGGTCTGTGTCGTGCACACCCTCTGGCAGGTGATCGTTGATATCACGATATGTAAGGAACCCCTGCTCCTTACCCTGAATGATGAGTTTTTTGAGCTGCAGACGTTGAGTTTCTTGATCCATAGCGTGCGGAATCCGGTTCAGAAGAAAATTACAAAATAACGTTCCATTTTAGACGAAATGACGTCTTCCCCCAAGACTTTCAAGGCCTCGGGGAGAGCTTGTGACGCTCAAAATCGCGTTTTTCGTCCAACAGGCGCTGAAGTTCGGCCTTTTCCTCGGGGCTGAGACTTTGGAGCTCTTTGCTGGACAAACGCTCAATCTGCTGGCTATTGGCCTCGCGGCGCAGCTGCCATAGTAAATCGGTAAATTCAGCTTCGACGTTCTGCTGGTGCATGGGGTGTTCCCTTGCCGCCAACCGACCGATATGACGTTGGTACTCACTATCACGAAAATGCTCAATAATACTACCTGTTTTCAAGTCAGGCTGGGCATTTAATAACCGCATAATGGCCACTAGCAGCGGAATTCCTGGCCCATCCGAGACTAAAAATACCTCTGGGTCACCTACCAGTCGCCCAAGCTGCGGGTGCTGCAGCAGCAACGCCACTGCATTTTGCACCAGGGACGGCATTGCCGTGGACGGCCGTACCCCTTTCCGCCCTACGGGATTTCCCTGTGGCTCCCGCGGGCTATCTACAAGTTTAGACAACTTTTCCAGCGGCAGACGGCTAAGATCGGCCAGTCGAGCCAGCATTAGCTCGCGCAACGCGCCTTGGGCAACATTAGACAAGAGGGGCCGAGCAAGTTCCACGAGCCGGGCTCGTCCGTCCAGGCGGGTAAGATCGACTTGCCCGACCAGGGTTTGAAAGAGGTAATCGGGCAAGGACAAGGCACCAGTGAGGCGCTCAGTGAACGCCGTCAGCCCCTCTTTGCGAACCAAGCTGTCTGGGTCCTCCCCCTCCGGCAGGAAAAGAAAACTAATCTGGCGGCCTTCATGCAACACCGGCAGGGCATTTCCCAAGGCCCGCCAAGCGGCTTCACGGCCAGCTCGGTCGCCATCGAAGCAGAACACCACTTCCGGAACGAAACGAAAGAGTCGTTCAAGGTGGTCGCGGGTGGTAGCCGTTCCGAGCGTCGCCACGGCGTAGTCGAATCCGTACTGGGCCAGCGCCACGACGTCCATGTAGCCTTCAACAACGAGTGCCCGGTTTTCCCGCCGAATGGCATCGCGTGCACGAAATAGTCCGTAGAGTTCGCGCCCCTTGTGAAACAACGGGGTTTCGGGCGAATTGAGATATTTCGGTTCGCCCTGGTCCAGCACGCGACCGCCAAATCCGACGATGCGCCCGCGATAATCGTGGATCGGGAACATGACACGGTGGCGAAACCGGTCGTAGAAACCCCCATTGTCCCTTTTGACCGCAAGGCCGGCGGTGAGCAGCGCCTGCTGACTCGTGGCATCCTGGCCTAGCGCCCGGACCACATTGTCCCAACCATCCGGGGCATAACCCAAACCAAATTCGGCCGCAATTTCACCGGTAAGGCCCCTTCCCTTGAGATAGGTAACTGCTTCCTGCGCTTGTGGGTGTTCCCGCAACTGACGCCGGTAATAGCGGTCCGCACGCAAAAGTATGTCACTGGCGCCAGCCAACTCGTCCGGCTGTGCCTGGGGTAATTTCGGGCTGTGGGCGTCGCGCGGCACGGTCATGCCGGCTCGCGCCGCCAAATCTTCCACTGCCTCCGGAAAACTCAGACGCTCGTACTCCATGAGAAAACCGATTGCACTGCCGTGTGCGCCGCAGCCGAAGCAGTGATAGAACTGCTTGTCCTGGCTGACGGTAAATGAGGGGGTCTTTTCTTCGTGAAATGGGCAACAGGCCTTGAAATCCTTCCCCGCCCGGCGCAACGGCACGCGGGAATCGATCACGTCCACTATATCGACCCGCGCCAACAGCTCGTTGACAAACTGCTCCGGGATCCTGCCCGCCATGAACCTACTTTATCAGGGCCGAAACACGGCCGGATTTGCACATACTGACCGCGAGGCCTATCCCTTAGCGGCCAGCATCGCCTTGACCTTACCGCTGACTTTCCCCATATCGGCCCGGCCCTGCAGGCCGGGTTTAAGACTGGCGACGACCTTGCCCATATCCTTCATGCCGGCCGCACCGGTGTCAGCGATCGCCTTGGCAATCATCTGGTCAATTGCCGCCTCACTCAGTTGCTCGGGGAGATAGGATTGCCAGATCGCGACGTCGCGGCTTTCCTTGTCCACCAGATCCTGACGTCCCCCCTTCTGAAACTGCTCGATCGAGTCGCGCCCCTGACGGATGAGCTTCTCTGCCACTGCCATCACCTGACTGTCGTCCAAGGTGATACGCTCGTCGACTTCGCGCCTTTGAACCGCGGCCAGGAGCATGCGGATGGGCTCGAGGCGCGCCTGGTCCTTGCTGCGCATCGCATCCTTCATGTCATCCTTGATCCTGTCCTTTAGGTTCACTGCCTGTTCCTCGGGACCGATCGTCGACTCAATAAAGACGGGTAGTGCGGGCGCTGATTCGGGAAAGCTTCTTCAGTTCGCGCTTGCGAGCCGCCGCGGCTTTGCGCTTGCGCACCGTGGTCGGTTTCTCATAGAACTCCCGGCGACGGATTTCGGCGAAGACTCCGGCCTTTTCGCAGGAGCGCCGGAAACGACGCAGAGCAACTTCAAAGGGCTCGTGTTCCTTTACCCGGACTGTCGGCATTAATGTCTTTCCTCAAAAAACGGTTAATTGGTAGCCGCACCTAAACGGCGAACCGCGAATAATATAGAATATGCCGGTTTTTGTCACCCAACCCGACCAACCCAGATCCCAGCCCCACTCCATGCGCGTCCTAGGCATCGAAACCTCCTGCGATGACACCGGCGTTGCCGTCTATGACTCGCAAATCGGGCTACTGGGCCATCGTCTTTATTCCCAAACCAGCCTGCATGCCGAATATGGCGGGGTCGTGCCAGAACTGGCTTCGCGCGATCACATACGCAAGGTGCTGCCTTTGGTACGGGAGGTCCTGACCATTTGCGCTACGCGTCCCGCCGAACTGCAGGGGGTCGCCTATACCGCCGGACCGGGTCTTGCGGGAGCGCTGCTCGTCGGCGCGGCCATCGGCCAAAGCCTGGCCTGGTCCTGGCGTATCCCGGCCGTCGCCATTCACCACATGGAGGGGCATCTGCTGGCCCCTATGCTCGAAGACGAGCCCCCCGCTTTTCCCTTCCTGGCCCTGCTGGTTTCAGGCGGACACACCCTGCTTGCCGATATTCGCGGCCTTGGTGACTACGCGATCCTTGGGGAATCGGTGGATGACGCAGTCGGCGAAGCATTCGACAAAACGGCCAAAATCCTGGGGCTGGGCTACCCGGGAGGGCCAGCCATCGCGAATGCGGCACTGACCGGTGTACCCGGCCGATTCAACTTTCCCCGTCCGATGACAGACCGGCCGGGCTTGAGCTTCAGCTTCAGTGGCCTCAAGACTGCCGCGCTGCTTGCCGCAAAACAGCAAACACTGAATCAACAGACTATTGCCGACATCGCCTGCGCCTTTCAGGAGGCGGCCGTAGACACACTGGTTATCAAGTGCCAACGCGCACTGGCCATCACCGGCTACCGGCGACTCGTCGTCGCCGGGGGAGTTGGCGCCAACTTGCTGTTGCGCCAGCGCCTGGCGGCGGCCGCTACAAGCGTGGCGACCAGAGTCTTTTTTCCGCGCCCTGAATTCTGCACCGACAATGGCGCGATGATTGCCTATGCAGGGAGCCTGCGTCTTGCAGCGGGCGAGCGCCAGGGACCTGGTTTCGGTGCCCGTCCGCGCTGGTCACTGGATGAACTTGTTCCGGTGGCACAGACAAAATCGGGCATGCCGCCAAAGCGCTCGGCACCATCGTGATACCGGTCACTTGACGGGAAGCTGGCTTCAAGATCAATTGGGTGCAGGAGTAAGGTAAACAATAACCGGTTGATGCAACCGTACAGTCGATCGGCCGGCGCCGCAAAACTGATCAACGGAATGCGTGAACAATGCAGTCCGCTACTCGGATTCCGCCCGCACCTGGCAATGTTCTGCATGATCCAGGACGGTCGGCATTGCGCTCAAAACCGGATTTTGTCTTCCGTTCCGCTAAGCAGTTTGCGGATATTGTTGCGGTGGCGCCAGACCAGCAATGTGACCATGACGCAAGTGGCAATGAGCAGCGGCGGTGCCGGTATCAGGTACCACACGTAAACCGGGGCAAGCAACGCCGCAGTGATGGCTGACAAGGAGGAGTAGCGAAAAAGAAGGGTCATTACAAACCAGGTGACGACAAGCGCCAGTCCAACCCAGGGGTTGACCGCCGTAATCACCCCTATCGCTGTTGCAACGCCCTTGCCGCCACGGAAGCCGTGATAAACCGGGTAAAGATGTCCCAGGAAAGCAGCCAGCATGACGAGCGCCAGCGTCGTTGGATCCACTTTCAAAGCCCGTGCAAGAACAACGGGAAGCACGCCCTTCAGAACATCGCCGAGGAGGGTGAACGCCGCCGCCTTCTTGCCGCCGTAGCGCAGGACATTGGTTGCCCCTGGATTCTTCGAGCCCACTGCGCGCGGATCCTGCAATCCCATGAGTTTCGATACGACGATTGCGGACGAGACAGATCCGATTAGATAGGCAATGAGCGGCAGTACGTAGGTCATCATGGCGCGCTATTGGAAGGGTTAATTGGCGCGGCGTCAAGACATCCCTGCACGATTCCGATATAGTCGGCTGGAGACAACGAATCTGCCTATGGATCTGATCTATCTTCACGACCTCAAGGTCGACTGCATTATCGGCATCTGGGAATGGGAACGGCGTACGACCCAGGCCATTACGATCCACCTCGACATGGCGGTGGACGTCCGCCGTGCAGCGGCCAGCGACAGCATTGAAGATACGCTCAATTACAAGGCGGTAGCGAAACGCGTTATTGCCTTTGTCGGCGAATCGAGCTTCCAGCTGGTCGAGACGCTCACGGAAAGGGTCGCGGATCTGATTGTGAGCGA
>JAJXUF010000252.1 GCA_021783175.1 Pseudomonadota bacterium | reverse complement strand
TGTCGAAGCTCGCCAGAAACGGCACGAGTTCATCACCGTCGAGCACCTGTTGCTCGCAATGCTGGACAATCCTTCGGCTGCACACGTGCTGCGTGCCTGCGGAGCGGACATTGAGGAGTTGCGCGCGGTGCTGGTGCAACACATCGAAACCCATACGCCGGTCGTTCCCGGCATCGGCGAAGTGGACACCCAGCCCACTGTTGGTTTCCAGCGCGTTATCCAGCGTGCCATCCTGCATGTGCAGTCCACCAACAAGAAAGAAGTGACCGGTGCGAACATCCTGGTTGCACTTTTCGGTGAAAAAGAGTCTCACGCGGTGTATTTCCTCAACCAGCGCGCGGTCACCCGTCTCGACGTGGTGAATTACATCGCGCACGGCATCAACAAAACTGCCGAAATCCAGCCGTCCACACAGAAGACCTCAAACGAAACGGATGCCGAGCAGGAAAACAGCAGTGATAGTGCGCTCAAGAATTACACGCTGGATCTGAACGCACATGCTTTGGCAGGCAAAGTTGATCCACTCATCGGGCGCGACATTGAACTGGAGCGGGTGATTCAGACTTTGTGCCGTCGCCGCAAGAACAATCCGTTACTGGTGGGTGAAGCGGGCGTCGGAAAGACCGCAATCGCCGAAGGGCTGGCGCGTAACATCGTTGAAGGCGAGGTGCCGGATATTCTGAAAGACGCACATGTCTATTCACTGGACATGGGCTCGTTGCTGGCCGGCACTAAATATCGCGGCGATTTCGAGCAGCGCCTGAAAGCCGTCCTGAAGGAGCTCAAGGACGCTCCGAACGCGGTACTGTTCATCGACGAAATTCACACCTTGATCGGTGCCGGTGCAGCTTCCGGCGGCACCATGGATGCTTCCAATCTGCTCAAGCCTGCGCTTTCCAGCGGTCAATTGAAATGCATCGGCGCGACCACCTATCAGGAATACCGCGGCATCTTCGAAAAGGATTCCGCACTTTCGCGCCGTTTCCAGAAAATCGACGTGTCCGAGCCTTCGGTCGAGCAGACCATCGAGATCCTGAAGGGACTGAAATCACGGTTCGAGGATCACCACAGCATCAAGTTCAGCGCGGCCGCGATCACCAGCGCGGCCGAACTTTCTGCGCGTTACATCAATGACCGCCATCTGCCGGACAAGGCGATCGACGTGCTGGACGAAGCCGGGGCGGCGCAACGCATCTTGCCAAAATCCAGGCAAAAAAAGATCGTCGGCAAACACGAGATCGAAGAGATCATTGCCAAGATCGCCCGTATCCCGACGCGCACCGTGTCGCATGATGACCGCAACGCGCTGAAGAACCTCGACCGCGACCTGAAGGCCACCGTGTTCGGACAGGACAAGGCGATCGACGCGCTGGCACGGGCCATCAAGATGTCGCGCAGCGGCCTCGGCAACCCGCAAAAGCCTATCGGCAGCTTCCTGTTCTCCGGCCCAACCGGCGTCGGCAAGACCGAAGTGGCTCGCCAGCTTGCCTACAGCATGGGCATGCCGCTGCACCGCTTCGACATGTCCGAATACATGGAACGCCATGCCGTGTCGCGCCTGATCGGCGCACCGCCGGGATATGTCGGCTTCGATCAGGGCGGCTTGCTCACCGAAGCCATCAGCAAGCAACCGCATTGCGTGCTGCTCCTGGACGAGATCGAGAAGGCACACCCGGACATCTTCAACATCCTGCTGCAGGTGATGGATCACGGCACGCTCACCGACAACAACGGACGCAAGGCCGATTTCCGCAACGTCATCATCATCATGACTACCAACGCGGGCGCCGAAGCCCTGAACAAGACGCAGATGGGCTTCACCAAGGTTTCTTCTGCCGGTGACGAACTGGTGGACATCAAAAAGATGTTCACCCCGGAGTTCCGCAATCGTCTTGATGCCATCGTCTCTTTCGCCTCGCTGTCGAAGGAGGTCATCCTGCGCGTGGTGGACAAATTCCTGATGCAACTGGAAGAGCAACTGCACGAGAAAAAAGTGGATCCCCTGTTCACAGATGCACTCAAGGATCACCTCGCAGAACACGGCTTCGACCCGCTGATGGGCGCCCGCCCGATGGCACGCCTTATCCAGGACACGATACGCTCGGCGCTGGCAGACGAACTGTTGTTCGGCAAGTTGGCGAACGGCGGCAAGGTCACCGTGGATGTGAAGGATGGCAAGGTGGTGCTGGAATTTGAGGAAGAGCCTGTCCCAGCCTGATTCCGGTTACCGGGGGCGCTTCGCCCCCTCCCCCACCGGTCCCCTCCACTTCGGCTCTCTCGTTGCCGCCGTCGGCAGCTATCTCGACGCAAAGCATCATCACGGCACCTGGCTGGTGCGCATGGAAGACCTCGACACACCGCGCTGTGTGGCAGGTGCGGCGGAGAACATCCTGCGCACTCTGGATGCGTTCGGACTGCATAGCGACGAACCCGTCCTCTACCAGAGCTTGCGTACAGCGGATTACGAGGAAGCACTGCGCAAGCTGCAATCCATCGGTGCGGCGTATCCGTGCAGTTGCACACGCAAGGAGATCGCGGATTCGGCTTTGAATGGTATTGAGGGGCCGGTCTATCCCGGCACTTGCCGCAATGGCGTTCCGGCCGGGCGCGAAGGACGGGCTTGGCGGGTGCGCACGAACAACAACCCTGTTGAGTTCGACGACGCGCTTCAGGGGCGCATTACGCAGCGTCCTGAAAGCGAGATCGGCGATTTCGTTGTGAAACGGGCGGATGGGCTGTTCGCTTATCAACTTGCAGTGGTGGTTGACGATGCATTTCAAGGCATCACGCATATCGTGCGCGGTTCAGATTTGCTGGATTCCACTCCGCGCCAGATATACCTGCAGCATTTGCTCGGCCTGCGCATTCCGCAATACTTGCACTTGCCTGTCGCGGTGAACGCGTCGGGGGAGAAGTTGAGCAAACAAACCCTGGCTGCTCCGGTCGATGAGACACATCCTGCTTCGACGTTGCTAAGAGTGTTAAATTTCCTGCAACAGCAATTCCCGCAGACGTTGGCCGGTAGCAACGTGAAAACGGTCCTGGAATGGGCAATTCAGAATTGGCATCCTGAAAGGCTTATCGGAATGCGAGTTTTGCCATCCTCAGACACTGCCAAACTGAAATAAGACTATTACTTCGCTTGCCTGCGATGCTTGATGTATTCGCGCAGCGCGGGAATGAACGAGATCAATACGATGCAGATGATCATCAAGGTGAGATTGTTCTTGATAACGGGGATGTTGCCGAAGAAGTAACCGGCCAGCGTCAGGCCGCCGATCCAGGCAATACTGCCCAATGCGCTGAACATCAGGAACAGGCGATAGCTCATGCTGCCAATGCCCGCCACGAAGGGCGCGAAAGTGCGGACCACAGGAAGAAAGCGCGCGAAAATGATGGTCTTGCCGCCGTGCTTCGCGTAGAAAGCCTGGGTCTTTTCCAGATGCTCGTGTTTGAAAAATCGCGAGTCGTGTCTGAACAGTTTAATGCCGAAGTGCCGACCGATCCAGTAGTTGGTGTTGTCTCCGCTGAAAGCGGCCAACATCAAAAGCGGCATCAGCACCTGCAGTTCCAGCGAACCCATACCGCACAATGCTCCGGTGACGAACAACAACGAGTCGCCCGGCAGGAACGGGGCAATAACCAAGCCGGTCTCGGCGAAGATGATGGCGAACAGGATGGCATAGACCCATATGCCATAGTCATGCACCAAGGCCAGCAGGTGCGCATCCAGATGCAGGACAATGTCGAGCAAAATAAAGCTCACAATTAAGGCAACACTTCTTCGACTTCAGCTTTTTCCGGCTTGATGAAGTCCTCACGCGACACGCCGAACATCATCAGCAACGGGCTGGCAACCAGCACCGAGGAATAGATACTGAAAAGAATGCCGATTGTCAGCGCCAACGCAAAATAATGCAG
>JAJXUF010000064.1 GCA_021783175.1 Pseudomonadota bacterium | reverse complement strand
TTTTACACTGGTTTGATCCCATAATATAATTTTTTCTTTTTTTTTCGGGGCGAGATATGTTCTTGTGGGTAGGCCCCCCCCCCCCCCCCCCCCGGCGCCGCTGGGCCCGATCAGCGGCGGCTTTGGAATGATCCGTATGGGAGAACCTGAGCCGAATGAACCAACCAAGGCGGAAGTTTGGCAGCTTTGAGCTAGCTTGAAACATCCTCGTTTTTTCGAGCTACCGAAAAGTAGTACAGGTGGGGATGATGCTGAGCCGTTCGCGGGGTGGGGCAACGGCCCGGGGCGGGAAGGCTCCGTTCCGGATCGCGTCCGCCCGGCGTTTATTTCGCTGGTACTATCGGAAACTTTCCAGCTTTTCTGAAATGGAACTCCGACCCCTCGCGTTTTGACTTCTTGACTGCATTCTAGTGACGCATCGACTGATAAGTTTTCTCAAAACCGCGTGTTACGTGAGTTATGCTCATGGCAAAGCTCATGTACGGCGCTATCAGCAATATGACCGCATTGCCCGATTCGAAGCGGGCCTTCTTGTTGCCCACGAAGGGAATGGATTGGCTCACCAGGGGATACTTCGCGATAAGCCGCTTGTACACCCGGTCGAATCCTGACTCGCAATCCTCGTCGATGCGAATCTGCATCACCACAGGACGGTCGGACTTGTCGAAGATAAAGCGGACTTGCTGCAGTTCCTCGATCCTACGCCCGGAAAGAAAGCGATGCAGAACCGCGGCAGAACATGCCTGAGACAGCGGGTTGTGTAGCGCCAAGACTTAGGCTTTGCCGGACCGGCGCGCCTGTTTGATCTGGATTCAGTTAGGGTCCGCGTCGGATCCGGCAATCTCACGGCGCAGGTGCATACCCTCGATCACGATCCGGACCCTAAGCGGATGCTTGTTCCGCAAGGAACTCGGAATGCAATGGAAATCCGTGGTAACCCATGAAAGTCCGGTGACTTAAGCTGACTGGATGCTGTCAGAAAACCGACATTCGACTGCCATCTACAGGTAACACTGTTCCGTCATCGTGTTCCGCACAACACATAACGGAAAATGACCGCCATGATCCCTGCGCTGAACGCTAATGCCCAGTTTCGCTCAGAACTGCCACCGACACCCGTCCCGCGCCTGCAGGTTGAACTCGCGGATTCGCCCAAGGACATCGAAGCTGTTCAGAGATTGCGCTATCAGGTGTTTGTTGAAGAAATGGGCGCACGCATCGAAACGATCGAAGCCGGTGTCGAGCGTGATCACTTCGATCCCTTTTGCGAACACCTAATAGTGCGTGATATCGAAGTCAATAGAATAGTCGGTTGCTATCGCATCCTGACCAGCACCCAGGTGGAAAAGGCAGGCGGCTACTATTCGGCCGGGGAATTTGATCTTACCCGCATATTGTCGTTGCCCGGACGACTGATGGAGGTGGGCCGCACCTGCGTGCATCCCGACTACCGTACCGGTGCTACGATTGCACTGCTTTGGCAAGGACTTGCCCGATACATGGTCAAGAATCGTTTCGATTATCTCATGGGTTGTGCGAGTATCCCGCTAGGTCATGGTACCGGCGCGGCGCAAGCGCTCTACGATCACCTCAAAGACAACTATCTGGCACCGGAACAGTGGCGCGTAGTTCCAAAGGTGCGGTTGCCGCAAGTCAATCTAGTTGGTGACCAGGAGGGTGGGGCGATCCCGCCGTTGTTAAAGGCATATTTGCGCGTGGGAGCCAGGATATGCGGTGAACCTGCGTGGGACCCGCAGTTCAATGTTGCTGATCTCTTTATCCTGCTGCGCGCAGACCAGATGAAAACGCGCTATGTTCGCCACTTCGTCAATCGTTGACCGAACAAGCGATGCATGCTGGCGCGAGGTAAAGCGCACAGTGCGTCTAGTGCGCATCATTGCGCATATCCTGGTTGGCGTTGTGCTCGCTCACGGTCTGCTGCCGTTGCTGCGATGGCAAAGGACACGCCAGAATTCCGACGCGCTGGTACGTTGGTGGATGCTAGGTGTAACGCGCATTTTGAATCTGCGTCTTTTAATCGATGGAGACGTTCCCAAGATACCAGCGCTTTTCATTTCCAATCATGTCTCCTGGCTTGATGTCATTTGTCTGCGCTCAATCGTCGATGTCGATTTCGTTGCCAAAGACGACGTCAGGCGTTGGCCACTCCTCGGTGGCATGGTGGCGCGCGTTGGAACGATTTTTCTGGCACGCGGAAAAACAGACACTACGGTGCTTGCAGCCGACCGTATGACGCGGTCGCTTCGGCAGCAACGCTCGGTCCTGTTTTTCCCGGAGGGAACTACCACCGACGGAAGCGTGGTGCGCCCATTTCATCCACGCCTCTTTCAGGCGGCGATCCGCACCGAATCTCCGGTGCAGGTGGTTGCTGTCAGTTATCCACATGGCGACCGAAACCACCCCAAGGCTGCCTTCGTAGGTGATGATGCTCTGGTTTCGCATCTCTGGGCCTTGCTCTCCGAGCACGGCCTAACAGTGAAGTTAAGTTTCTGCAATCTGATTTGCTGCCCAGGCCAGGATCGGCGCGCGCTGGCGAATCTTGGGCGCGCCAACGTACTGAATGCGCTCGGGCTCAACGTTCGAGGGCACAGCGACGTCATCGCGAGTTGATTCGACCTCTCCTTGAAGTGGGTTGCGCGGCAACTGGAAATTTTGGGTTTGGAGATCCTGAGTAGATCGGGCCGCTTTTGAGCGGCCATTTCGGTCGGTGCCAAGAGTTTCTACAAGTCGGCTAATAGCTACGTTACGAAATCGAGCATGGGCATTGCTGGGCAACATCCTGTTGCCTTAGATAGTATGAGCTATCGGAGATGCCCTAATAGAAACACGCAACCAACCCCCTGTGATAGTCATGAGAGCTGATAGAGATTTCGAGAAAATATCGGTCGCGTGACACCGGGCCAGGGAGTCCGCTTTGGCAGCGGAAGAAAATAAGTCGTACCGCCTTGATTCTCTTCCGTTAGTCACCGGAGCCCGTGGAATTTGGCTGCCTTTATGTCTAGTCGCCATTTTTTATTCTTCCCACAGATGATTTTTAGGAAAATACCTGTTATCCAACTCGATTCAGCTTGCACTTTTCCGGAGGTGCGGCCCAATGTCGGGTAGCAATTTGCATTTAGTCGGATGGTGCCTAGCGGGTACGGGACCATTTCTTATTCGCTCCAGTCTGGGGTGTTCGTCGTAATAATCGGTGCCGTTCTTTTCATTCGGAAAAGGCTTTTTTCGCTTCCCGGGAACGGTGCTTGCGCTGTTTATCGAGGCGATGGACCCGAGAGCGAGAATACGCGGCGAACTAGATATTGCGCTGGTACCCGCAGCAGGTAATATCATCAATGTGAAGGCGGCGTTCGGGTCACTTTTTGGGCTTTTGCAAAGCGGCTCCTCGCAAGCAGCACTTTGCCAACCCTGATACCGCGCATCGCCGGTTAAGGCGCTGGTCGCGAATGACGCCAGATTGCCGCTGTCCTTGAGTTTGATTTTGTCCCGCTGACCGGTTTATTCATCGCGGGTTTACCTTTGGACATGCGTTATCCCTGACGCAATCACTTTGGGTGGCGAGGGTCGTGCACTTATTGAACATCAATTTCTACAATCCCATGAAAATCCACACCGATGTCGAGGTACACAAGGAATCTTGCAGCGCATCGCTCGCTGCAATTTTCTGCCTCCAGGCGCCTGTATCTCCGCCGCATGCGGTGACGCGATGATTCAGCGGGCGGGAGACCACAATTCCCTTATATGGTTGCGTGCAGCACTACTCCGGATTATTGCGAATAGCTGGCTGGACTACTACCTGGGCGCTTGGAGGCCTTAGACCTTGCGCCTCTGGTCGCTACATCCGAAATATCTTGACCCGCAAGGTTTAGTGGCAGTGTGGCGGGAAGCGCTGTTGGCGCAAGCTGTGTTGCGTGGAAAAACGCGTGGCTACCGACAGCACCCGCAGTTGGATCGTTTCAAGCGCCATGCGGCGCCGCTTATGGCAATCGCAGTCTACTTAGACGCCATATTCAAGGAGGCGGAGTTGCGTGGCTACTCCTTTGATCAACGGAAAATCAGACCAATTCGGAAGAGGGTGACGCTCACTGTTACGACCGGTCAGCTGTCGTACGAATGGACGCATCTCATGGCCAAGCTGAAAAAACGCAACCCGGCACACTACCGTAAATGGAAGAACACACAAGTGTTCGCGGCGCATTCCATGTTTCGGGTGCGAAGAGGGGAAGTTGAGCCCTGGGAGCGCCCACGCAGTGGATGATCAACTGAGTGACGTCTACGAAATCTGCGGCAACCAGGCATAACCTCAAGGGCCCATCATCGAGAACCGGAACGAGTAACACTTAAACCCTCACCGTCGATGTTGTAATAACGCTGGCGACGATAAGTGAATCCGCTTTCTGCCAGAGCAATCTTGGCGCTGCAGTCATAGACATCAGCATCGCGCTCCTGGTTTAAGTCTCAAAAGTAACAGGCTCGGCCGGCGCGGCGCGCTATTGATGAACCTGCGTGGGGTTTGCGCTAGACAGCCCGTTCTTGCTTGATTGGCTCCATCCAATGTGTCGTGCGAACGTACTCCATTCGGCATTGACTGCACTGCAAGTCGACATCGGTGCTGTCGAGCTGGAAATCCTGGATCGAACACCAAATTGCGACTAACCATTAGGAAGCGTACGAAAACTGCGTATATTTCCATGGATTGTCGCGCTGAATTTGTCCATGATTCTCCGGAAATTTCAGTTGAGTCGAATGATACTTGGCGTGAAACAGACAAAGCACTGTTTCCAATTTGTGGGCGCCTCCCGAAGTTAAATCGGAGATTGCCAACCCGCATCTGTCGAACTTCCCTAGGCACCGTGGTCTTCGAAATCGTTTAGAATCGCCACTTGTAATGATCAGCGAGAATCAAAACCCAGACGAGCACGGCGAGGAAAATAGACAGCGAAACGGCGGCTGAACCCATATCCTTGGCTCGACCTGAAAGCTTGTGGTGCTTGCGGCTGATTCGATCCACTGTTGCTTCTACCGAAGAGTTGAGTAGTTCGACTATCATAACAAGCAGCAAACTACCGATCAGTAGTGCACGTTCAACGCCGTTGCGACCAAGCCATGCACCAAGCGGTGCAAGCACCACAAAAAGAATTACTTCCTGACGAAACGCCGCCTCTTTTTTCAGTGCTGCATGCAAACCAGACACTGAATAGCTGCCGGCGCGAATGATGCGTCCAATATCGCTGCTGCTGACCAAAAGCTTCTTAACTATCCCCATGAACAGGTCTCCAATGACGTGTGGCACAGAGAATTATAATGACGATGGCATGACTGAAATATGACATAAAAATCACGAAACGGTCACAAATCCTTCAACGCAAAAGGGCATAGTGCGCACCAGGAAAATCCGCAGAGACCGTCATATGAAGCCGCTACGCTTTCGAACCATCTGGATTTCCGACGTTCATCTTGGTACGAAATCCTGTAAGGCCCAGTATCTTCTCGACTTCCTGAATCATACAGAGTCGCGTCATCTATATCTCGCGGGTGACATCATCGATTTCTGGAACCTAAAAAACGGCTGGTACTGGCCGTCGCTGCATAACCAGGTAATTCAATCCGTCATGGAGAAGGCATCGAAGGGGACGCGAGTCGTCTATGTTCCAGGAAATCACGACGAAGTCTTCCGCGAACACATAGGACGGATCTTCGGTGGAGTCCACGTGGCAGCCGATGTTGTTCACCAAACCGCAGATGGCCGGCGCCTGCTGGTGATACACGGAGATGAGTTCGACACGATCGTAAAACACAGCAAGTGGCTAGCCATATTGGGTAGTGGCATCTACGACGTACTGCTCTACCTAAACCGTTGGGTCAACTTTTTCCGTCGTCGATTTGGGTTCGGCTACTGGTCTCTCGCCGCCTATCTAAAACAGAAAACAAAGAGCGCGGTAAATTTCATCAGCAGCTTCGAGCAGGCACTGGTACACGAGGCGCGCCGGCGCGGGGTAGATGGAATCGTCTGTGGCCACATTCACAAGGCGACAATAGAATCTTACGACAACATGCTTTACTGCAACGATGGTGATTGGGTTGAAAGCTGTACGGCACTGGTTGAACACGAAGACGGATCTCTTGCCGTAATTCACTGGGCCGATGAAAGTGTCTACCTCCTGGAAGAAACACAGAATGAATATCGTTTTCGTCAGCGACGCCTGGTATCCGCAGATTAACGGTGTGGTCAACACTCTGTCGCGCACGCGCGACGAGTTGTTGCGCTTGGGACACAGTGTGCAGATGATCACGCCAGACGCGTTCCGCACGGTTCCCTGTCCTACTTATCCGGAAATCCGCCTAGCTCTTTTACCTGGGGCGCGAGTCACAAAACTGTTGGACAATGCCAGTCCGGATGCCGTGCATATCGCCACTGAAGGGCCGCTCGGTTTGGCTGCGCGCTCGTGGTGTTTAAAGAAGGGATTACCCTTCACTACATCTTTTCACACGCAGTTTCCCGAATATGTGAAGTTGCGCACAGGCATACCCCTCGCCGCAGGTTACCGCTTCATGCGCTGGTTTCACGGCCGCGCAGCCACCGTAATGGTTGCAACTGAAACGCTGCGAGCACGTCTTGAAGAACGCGGATTTCGCAATCTCGGCATGTGGTCTCGTGGCGTCGACACCGAGGTGTTTCGTCCGTACGACAAGACGTTTCTTGATGCGCCACGTCCGATATTCATGTACATGGGACGGGTTGCGGTGGAGAAGAATATCCAGGCGTTTCTTAATCTGGACCTGGATGGAACTAAATTCGTTGTAGGCGGCGGTCCGGATCTGGAAATGCTGAAGCACAAATATCCGCAAGTACGCTTTACCGGTTACAAGACCGGAAGAGAGCTAGCGCAGCATGTCGCGGCCGCGGATGTGTTCGTGTTTCCGAGTCGCACCGATACGTTCGGCTTGGTGATAATCGAGGCGCTCGCCTGCGGGGTGCCCGTCGCAGCGTTTCCGGTACAGGGTCCGGTAGATATAATTAAGAACGGCGTTACCGGCTTTTTGAATACGGACCTGAAGGAGGCAGCGGAACGCGCCGCGACGCTCGATCCAAACGCTTGTCGAGCGGAAGCATTGCAGTACTCATGGGAGACTTGTACCAGGCAGTTTCTAGGGCATCTGAGTATTGCGACTGCGCCCGACGTAGCTGCCCGGCAATCGGCAACTGGCAGAGCGGGAAATTAGGCAGTAAGTCGGCGTGCTTCCTGCAGAAGCTGACTTAAATCGGCGGCGGACAGAGACGGACTGAAGTAATTCCCTTGCATGACGTCACAATCGAGCGAACGCAAAAATGCCAGCTGTTCCCTTGTTTCCACACCTTCGGCAACAACCTTCATTCCTAGACCGCGTGCCATGTTTACGATTGTGGTAACGATGGCTGCGTCATCCGAATCCACGGTTATATGCTCTACGAACGAGCGATCTATTTTTAGTATGGAGATTGGAAAGCGTTTCAGGTAGCTGAGTGAGGAATAGCCTGTTCCAAAATCGTCTATTGAAATGGTGATTCCAAGGTCGTGGAGCTGCTCCAGTGTCCCAGTCATTCCGTCGATGTCGCTCATCAAAAGACTCTCCGTCAGCTCTATCTCGAAAAGCTGCGGGCTCAGGCCTGTATCTGAAAGTATCGATGCAAGTTTGGCTGCAAATCTTTCTTGGCGAAATTGCCGTCCGGACAGATTGACGGCAAGCCGCAATCCGCGGTGACCGGCATCATGCCACTGCCTGGTCTGGCGACAGGCCTCGTTCAGTACCCACTCGCCGATTGGAAGGATTAGTCCACAGTCCTCGGCCAGCGGCACAAATTGAGCCGGAGGGATCCAGCCCCGATCAGGGTGGTGCCAGCGTAACAGCGCCTCCACTGCTATCATGCGGCCATTGCGCAAGTCCACTTGCGGTTGATAGTGCAGCTGCAACTCTCCGTTCACGATCGCATGGCGAAGCGCGGTCTGCAAAGCCAGACGTTCTGCGGCCACGACCGCGAGATCCGCGGAATAATACTGGTAGTTTCCACCACCGTGTTTCTTGGCGCGATACATGGCGATATCGGCATTCTTGAGAAGGTCTTGTGGAGTGCGTGCGTCCAGAGGGTAGAGCGTTATGCCAACGCTTACGTTGATGAATAGCTCGCGGTCGCCAATCATACAGGGTCCAGAAAAACCTTCCAGGATCTTCTCCGCGACTTTGTTCACGTCTCCGGAATGCGCAACACCGGCGAGAATACAGCAGAACTCGTCACCACCCAGATGTGATACCGTATCACCGGACCGCACGCAACTCGTCAGGCGCATTGCAACTTCTTTGAGCAGCATATCGCCGGCCTCGTGCCCGAGTGTGTCGTTAATATCTTTAAAATTGTCGAGATCCAGGTACATGACCGCGACCACCCATCCGTGACGGCCAGCGTCGACGATTGCCTGTTGTAGACGATCATGCAGAAGTGCGCGATTGGGTAGACCCGTAAGAGTGTCGTGATGGGCGAGGTAGCTGAGTCTTTCCTCCGCCGCCTTTCGCTCCTGGATTTCGTGTACCAATTTCGCGGCCAGCGGGGCGATCTGCCAGCGCAGCAGCATAAGCCCAATTACTTCCAGGATAGTGAGCGGGATCAAAATCTCGAAAAACCGCGCGCGCACCGGCTGGAATAGCTCGGTTGTGCGCACGCGAACTACCATTCCGAGACCAAGAGGACCAATCGGCCCATAGGCCGCCAGTACTCGGCGATTCTGCGGGTCGGTTGAATAAATGACGCCCTTCTTGCCGTGAAGCGCGTAAGCCATCGCCCGCGCGAAGGTCTGCATTCGAGGAGTGAGTATTTTTCCCTGGAAGCTATTGATACGGTTCGGAAAACACACCCAGTTCTTGCCGTTGACCGAACATACCGCCATTGTCCCGGTTCGTCCCAGGCCGGTAACATCCACCATTAGTCGATCGATTGTCGGCAAAGGCCCGGCAACCACAATGTTGCCTAAATGTTTCATTCCCTGAAAAACAGGGACACTAACCTTCAGTATCGAGCGATTGTCCCACAGCAGTACGGCGTTGGAAGAAAATTGCAGCGCTGCTTGTAGCCGGGAGTTGGCAGGGATGCTTCCCCGTTCCCCGATAAGGTGCCCCGCCACATCGTAAATCGCGATACCTGTTATGCCGGTGCCCACAAGCGTATGGTCCAGTATCCTGTTCAGTTCTTCACGCACCAGTTGATTGTCCGGTTGTTTTGCCAACTCGGCCATCAATCGGTGAAAACGTGTCTGTCTGCTAATGAGATTCGTCTTGGTCATCGCAGCATCAATCGCGGCCTGGTAAGTCTGCACCCTGTTGTTTAGAGAAATCCGCAGGCTATCCTCGATGATTCCAATTGTCGTGCGCACCCACAGTCCAGAAACTGCTAGACCAACGACAAGTCCGAAGAGCAGTACGATGGCACCGCCAATAAAGGTGATTTTCTTGTCAGGCGGAATGGCAACAAGCGACGTAAAATGACCGGCCGAGTACGCTACCGCAAACAGACCTGCATCGAGGACAAGCAGTCCAATGGCAGTCACCACCATCATGCCGTTCTGATCGTAACGACTAAAAAGGATGCCAACGTCGAACAGATTGATCACAATGTAGGCAGCGCCGAGCATCAGAATGCCAAAAAGCGCAACGACGATCACACCAGTCCAGAATTTGCTTCGTGAGTGCGAAACGCCAATCAGCGCGAGCCAAGCTAAAGTGAAGGCCAGTGCTGCGCTAGGCGACAAGCTGAAGGAAAAATTTTCGAAACCCGCCTCAGTCAAGACAGCGGAAAGAAGCGGGATGTTGATCCGATTTGGCCAATATCGCGCCGATGCGATCCAGGATATCAACAGCAGTGCTACCCCGATGGACTGATATCCAATACGCCAGAACCGGAAAGAGGAAAGCGGAAGCAGTAGTGCTACGCCGGAGAGGAAGAAGCATAGACCTGTTGCGGCCGTTGGCGGATTGGCCGCAATGACGTTGGCCAGTGCGGTCGGCGCTGCCCGGGCGAGTAGGATCGCCGTGCCGAATACGGCAACAGTTGCCCCAATTGCGGTAATCCAGCGATCAGTCTTCATTCGTCATCACGGTTTGCCGGGCTGAACTCCAGCAAATTCCGGTTGCAAATGTATTGCGGCGGTTCTGGCCTCCTTTCCTGTCGCCGAGTTGTCAGTACATCATAAGCGTCGCGAACTGCCACGCCTTTCGCGACTGGTGTTTGAAGCTGATCTGACTCGCATGATCAGCGCGGCTGACTCAATCCCGTCGTGTTTGCCGCGACGCTGACTTCGATTCAACTACTCAGACCAGCAATAATGCACAAGGCAAGCCGCCTTGTAGCGACTTGCCTGTCGTGGATTGTAACTAACGCCCTTGATCCGTCGATTTGGCGGGGTTACCCATCGTTCCCGAAAACGATGTGGTTTAGCGCCCCGCGTTTGATTTGTGTGCTTCTAAACGGCGTTTCCAAAAAGCAGGCACCGCCCGATTGATTTAAATCTCCAACCGGTGTGGAGGCTGAAATACGCAATCATCCGCTAATCATAATGATCTATCTAGAGTATAGCCGGCAAGCAGGCCACATCGCCCCTGCTGCTCAAAAGGCGGTGCGTGATTTGGCTTATTGAGATCCTGGGTGCTGGCATGGAAATTGTCTTTCTTTTGACCGGCTAGTCTCATTAAGCCGCATCGTTTTTTTCCCGTTTGAGGCCGGTACCTGCCGTTATCCTGGCGCATTTGCATGCCGAATCAAAAGGCGCCAGGCATTAGGTTTTCATTCCCTGCACCGCACAATGTGGCCCGCTCAACAATCGTAAAATTTCCGAATGTTCTAATATTCTTTTATTTGTTCATTGATGATGTACTGTTCGCAAATTTTCCATAGCGCTGCTCGTTTTTGATTGATCTGCGCGACAACCAGCATGTAGTCGCTGTGCAATTCAATTGCAACGTGAGCTTGCCCCATCTGCTTGTCGCGGGTAATTCTGCAAAATAACTTTCCACGACCGTCCTGCGAAATGAGTACGGGAACACGCAAAGGAGTGGCGTAATTCTGCACTCGCGGTCCAGCAAGGCACGTGCGCAAATCTATGTCACGGGCAGGTAGAACGCCAGACGATCATGTTGACACTAGCCAGTGCCGCAAACAACGTTGATAGCAGGAAGGAACATCTTCAACTAAAGAAGGTGGTTCAGGGCGCGGGCGTAGAATAGCGCGCGTGAATTTCCTCGATGGCGGTAAGAATCTCACCGTCCAGGTTTACATTCAGGCTGTCGATGTTGCGGTTAAGTTGTTCAACGCTTGTTGCGCCAATGATCGTCGAGCAGACAAACCAGCGGTTGCGCACGAAACTGATCGCCAGCTGTTCAGGCTCAATTCCGTACTTCCTTGCGAGTTCGGTGTATTCAGCGGTTGCCTGCGCTACAGCGGCGCGGCGATTGCGTGGCTGAAATTCCGGGAACAACGTGAAGCGCGCACCTGATGGTTGCGCGTTGTTTAAGTACTTGCCGCTAAGCACCCCACCCGCAAGAGGACTGTAAGCGAGAAGCGGAATGTTCTCGCGATAGCTCACTTCGGCAAGATCCAGGTCGAATTGCCTGCTTACCAGGCTGTAGACGTTCTGAATGGAAACCGGTGCGGGTAGTCCGTGCTGGCGTGCAATTGCGGTAAACTGACATACGCCCCAGGAGCTCTCGTTGGATAATCCGTAATAACGAATCTTGCCGGCGCGAATCAGCTCGGCCATAGCCTCGATTTGCTCGATGATTGGGACGGTAGTCCGCTCAGCCTTCGGATCAAATCCGGCCGCCCCAAACATTTGCACGTTTCGATCCGGCCAGTGTATCTGGTACAAGTCGATATAGTCGGTCTGCAGGCGACCCAGGCTGTCGTCGGCCGCTTCGAGAATATTGGCGCGGGTTAGCGAAGTGCGGCCACCGCGCAGCCAGTCGCGCCGACCTGGCCCGGCGATCTTGCTGGCCACGACAAGCTGATCGCGCGTCTGACGATTCAGCCAAGTGCCCAAATAGCGTTCCGTGCGGCATGCGGTTTCAGCGCGCGGCGGGACCGGATACATTTCGGCGGTATCGATATAGTTGATTCCGCGACTTGTCGCATAATCCAGCTGGCGGTGTGCCTCGCCTTCGGTGTTTTGCTCGCCCCAGGTCATTGTGCCCAGGCAAATCTCAGAAAGTGTCAAATCCGTGTTGCCCAATCGATTGTATCGCATATCGCCCATTCTTCTTTGTTTGCGCCTTAGGGGCGCCGTGTCTTCACGCGGCAACGAATGCTGAGTAAGCTTTAGTGCTAGCTTAGCGAAGCAGTCGACGACTGGGAAGTGGCAAAATGGAAAGCCGCAGGGTGGAAAGACGCAACGTCGCAGGCGCCTGTTGAACACCGCCTACAGCACGTCGGATTCGCATGGACGGGCGGCGCGAGAAGCACTGGCGAAACCCCCGAAAATTGGAGTATCGGTGCAGGAGCAACAACATGAGACATATAAAGCCGGTAGTGGTGGTTTTGGTGCTGGTCGGAATTGGCGGTGGCGTTTATTACTGGCGGACTCTGCGGCCGCCGGAAACGCCCCCGGCGACTGTCAAATCGACAGCAGCGCCAAAGCCGGCCATTCCATCCGTGCGCTATCCGGTTCCGCAACCTTCCGTACAGGCGCAGAAACCATTGCCGCCGCTAGATCAGAGCGATAGTGCGATTCTTGATGCCCTAACCGGTTTGTTTGGTCGTAAATCGGTAGAGCATTTATTTATTACCGAAGATCTCGTGCACCGCATCGTTGTCGCAGTGGACAATCTGCCGCGCGCCAAACTGCCGATGCGTTTCCAACTGTTCAGGCCGGTTTCTGGACGGTTTCTAGCGAGTGGCACCGACGACAATCTGGCTATCAACCCGGACAACTATCGACGCTACATGCCCTATGTACTGCTGGCAGAAAGCGCAAACAGCAAAACGCTCGTCACTACGTACATACACTATTACCCTCTTTTCCAGAAAGAGTATGAGAGCCTTGGTTACCCGCATGGGTATTTCAATGATCGGTTGGTGGAGGCGATCGATAATTTGCTGGCGACGCCGAAGGTTGTTTACCCGCTGAAATTGATTCAGCCCAATGTGCTATACCAGTTCCAAGATCCCGCGGTCGAGGCACTTTCGGCGGGACAAAAGATTCTGCTTCGAATGGGTCCTGATAATGCAGCCCGGATCAAGGCGAAGCTTGCAAAAATAAGAAGTGAATTGACCAACCAGTCACCGTAGCTTGGATCGACTCTGCCAGGATGCTTAACCATGGAATTTATTGTGCCGGCCGCAATGATTGAATGTTCTACTGCGAATTGGGGCAGGAAGGAGTGACGCATCCAGATTTAACGCATGGACGCTGTCGCAGAACATCCTGCTGAGGAGCCGCCATACATTCCGCGCCGAACTTGGCCTAGCGAACGTAGATTTGCTACGCTGTGAAACAGGCATGACAACCTGTTACGGATTCTGAGTGGACACTTCCGCTGCAAGCGACGCCGGTGGGTCGGTTGCTAGAACGGCATTTGCGGTTTTGGCTGCAATTAGCTTCTGTCATCTGCTGAATGACATGATGCAGTCGCTCCTGCCGGCAGTTTATCCGATGCTCAAGACGAGCTATGGCCTTACTTTTAGTCAACTTGGTACGCTGACTTTTACATATCAGTTTACCGCCTCGCTGCTGCAACCCATTGTTGGTATTTATACGGATCGGACTCCAAAACCGTATTCCCTTGCTATCGGCATGGTATTCACACTTTCGGGACTGGTTCTTCTCTCGCTTGCCAGCACGTACTGGATGTTGCTTGTCGCCGCGGCGTTAGTGGGAACTGGTTCATCCGTATTTCATCCAGAGTCTTCGCGTGTGGCGCGCATGGCTTCTGGGGGACAGCATGGTCTGGCGCAATCACTGTTTCAGGTGGGCGGCAATGCTGGTTCGGCAATAGGCCCGTTGGCAGCGGCTTTCATCGTAATTCGCCAAGGGCAATCAAGTATCGCGTGGTTCTCAATCGCTGCACTGCTTGGCATCTTTCTGCTGATCAACGTTGGACACTGGTATAAATCACATGTTGCCGCGCATAGGAAGCCGCGTGCAACAAAAGCATCGGCATTACCGGAATTGCGACGTGCCAGGATTGGTCTTGCGGTTGCCGTATTAGTTGCGCTGATTTTCTCGAAGTTTTTTTACATGGCAAGCATGACCAGCTATTACACCTTTTATCTGATTAGCCGTTTCAACGTGTCCGTACAGAGTGCTCAATTTCACCTGTTCATTTTCCTCGCGGCCGTGGCGGTTGGTACGGTCGCTGGAGGTCCAATCGGTGATCGTATCGGTAGAAAGGCCGTAATCTGGTTTTCTATCCTGGGAGTTTTGCCGTTTACCTTGCTGCTGCCTTATGCAAACCTGTTCTGGACAGGTGTTCTGACGGTTCCAATCGGCGTTATTCTCGCTTCAGCATTTCCTGCAATTGTTGTTTATGCGCAGGAATTGATGCCGGCACGAGTAGGCGCCGTCGCTGGCCTATTTTTTGGGTTCGCTTTCGGCTTGGGCGGCATCGGCGCGGCAGTTCTTGGAAAATTTGCCGATGCCACCAGTATTATTTTTGTCTATCACGTTTGTGCCTTTCTTCCTGCTATCGGCCTTCTTGCAGGCTTCCTACCGCAAGGGAAAATGAACCACCAACGCCTTGCGAAAATGGTTGCCGTCGATTCAGCCGGCAATGCAGGGCTGCGTGAACAGCAATCGGCAGACTAGCGCAATTAATCCCCGCGTGTCTTATCTTGGTCCGTAGTGCATCATGTCACTAGCGGCTATCAGTTCGCGACGTTGCGCCGACCGAGGCGTAAACGTGGTGTCGTGTTCTCTGCTGCGCCGACCTTCAGTTGTCAGCTTTCTGAGGCTGGAAGTCCGGCGGCGTCTGCACGATAATGCCCAGAAAAAGAACTGGGGGAGAGGAAAATGAAAAACATGCCGGACGCGGAGCAGATCGGCAGCGAGTGGATTCCGACTCCCTATCACATAGCTGCCTGGGTGCTCATGGGACTGGCGCTGATTGCGGTGCTTGCGCTTCATTTGCTTGCCGCACTGCTTGCTGGTCTCCTAGTCTTTCAGCTTGTCCATATCCTGTCGGCGGCGCTGCGGGTACCGTTTATCACCAGCCGAAATACCAAAATCGTTGTCGTCGCACTGCTGGCGACAGTAACAGTGGCTTTGCTCATCCTTGGAAGTGTTGGGATAGTGGTATTTCTGCGCAAAGGACCAGACAATCTGGCGACGCTTCTTGCGCAGCTTGCAACCATAGTCGAGAATCTGCGGCACTTCTTGCCAGCCGAGATGGTCAGTAGTTTGACGCCAGGGGCGGAATCCATAAGAGCGATCATAGCCCAGTGGTTCCGGGAGCACGCTGGCGAAGTCAGAACGCTGGGTACCGATACCCTCAGAGTCTTTATTCACATTTTGATTGGCCTAATCGTGGGGGCGATGGCAGCCTTGCACGAGGCGGTGCCAAGCGCGAGACGCACCCCGTTGGTTCTTGCGCTTTCCAAACGCGTGGTCCTGCTGGCCACAACATTTCGCCGCATCATGCGGGCGCAACTGCCAATTTCTGTCATCAATACCGGCCTTACGGGCATTTACCTGCTAGTTCTGCTCCCATCATTCGGAATTGATCTACCGTTCGTCAAGACTCTCATTGCTATAACCTTTGTTGCAGGTCTGGTGCCAGTAGCAGGAAATCTCGTTTCCAACACAGTGATATTCCTGGTTAGCTTGAGTGCCTCCTTCAGCGTAGCGCTGGCCTCGTTGGCATTTCTCGTTGTCATCCACAAACTAGAATATTTCTTGAATGCACATATTGTTGGCGGAAGAATCAATGCGAAAGCCTGGGAAATCCTAATCGCCATGCTGGTATTCGAGGCTGCCTTTGGTTTGCGCGGGGTGATTGCGGCACCCATATTCTATGCCTATGTCAAACAGGAGCTATCTGACCGAGACCTCATCTGACGAGAAGGTTGGTTGCGCCGCCTGGTAACGAACTGGCGCTACCGGGGCGGGGCGCAGGGCGCTTCCATATCGTGGAATAAAACACCCCTTCTGGCAGTCCTATAATCGGGCATCACTCGCCGGGAGATACTGGCGTGGATCCCGACCCGGCAGGCCCGGTGCAGTGCTGTCAGGCTGCGACTTGCGCGCCCACGTATCGTCAATGTCGGGTTAATATGGTTGTAAACACAGCTAAAAATAGAGGATATAAGGAGAGACAATGCGTTATGTTCTGTCATTTTTAAGCGCTGCACTGCTCGTTGCCATCACGACAGCAACCCCAGTGCTTGCGTCCAATAACCTTGAGCCGTATGGCACCGCTATTGATCATAGCCACGAAAAGTACCAGGGGCTCAAAATCGTGATGGATGCGGGCGGCGCCGTACCGGCCGATACCGAGTTCCAGGCCTTTGTGGCAGAGCGGCTTATGGCGCTGCCACACACCAAGCTGATCATGGTGATCCAGGGTCCGATGGTAAAAGCGTTCTCCAAGGATGCCTTCATCGACAACCAGGGCCTGGTGGAACGCATTGCTGCATTGAGAGATAAAGGCGTGCAGATCGAGTTCTGCGGAAATTCGATTAGTGCAGCGAAGCTTAAGCCATCTGACATCGTCGGTATTGGCACAGTCGTTCCCGGAGCCTACCCGGCAATCGCCGATGCCGAGCGTCACGGTTACGCCTTGATCAAGCCGCAAAGGCTTGTGCCACCAGCCAAAGCGCACTGATTGTCGCAACGCCACCCACCCGGCCTTTCCGTCCGGGTGGGTGCGTCCTCTCTCGCCACGCTGATTGTAAGTAAAAGAGTTTTTAGACTTATCCCCGTCGGTTCATTTTTTTCAGCCCCGTTTGACGCGCATCAAAGCCGGGTCGCGCACGTCTGTTAATCTGCAACATCGCTAGTTTGAGAAGACGGAGCCATCCATTTGGCGCATTTCCGGGAGGCAAAAACGAGAATCTTTCCGCAAAACCGTTTACAGCGCGGCGCGGTTTGCTCAAAAAGCCCGCCGTCGCCTTGGTGGCAACCAGCGCCGGGATGGCAGCCGCTAGCGAATTGTTGCAATCAGCGACCTCACTCTCTTTACCGCAACCGGCAGCGGAGGGCGGGACGCCTCACATGAATGTACTTCAGGCGCGACGATCATCGCGCAAATTCGCGGCGCAAAATCTGCCACTAATTTCCTGAGCAAGTCGCAAGGGA
>JAJXUF010000251.1 GCA_021783175.1 Pseudomonadota bacterium | reverse complement strand
ATACGGAGGATAGTCCTCGCCTCTGATGAGCGGTGTTAAATAAGTGCGGCATTTTTCGGTGATGCCGAAGCCGTCCGCGGAGATGAAGTTGCGCGGCATGAACTTTTCCACGTTGGCGACCTTGGAAAGGGGCGCAACACCGACTTTCCATTTGTACGGCTTGTCTGACACGCGTTCCACCGTCGGCATTACCGCGTTCTGGCCCTTGAGTGCCAGTTCGACTGCCGATTTGCCCAGTGCATAGGCCTGCTCGACATCGGTCTTGGAAGCGACGTGGCGTGCGGCGCGTTGCAGATAATCCGCCACTGCCCAATGGAATTTGTAACCGAAAGCTTCTTTGACCATATTGGCAACCACGGGTGCGGCACCGCCCAGCTGCGCATGGCCGAAAGCGTCGCGAGTACCCTGTTCGGCGAGGAACTTGCCATCAGGGTAGTGGCAACCCTCCGACACCACCACGCTGCAATAGCCGTGCTTCTTGACCATCGCGTCAACTTTGGCGAGAAATTTCTTCTGGTCGAATTCAATTTCCGGGAACAGGATAACTACCGGGATGCCCTGCTGCTCAACCAGACCTCCCGCAGCCGCAATCCAGCCGGCATGACGCCCCATCACTTCCAGAACGAACACCTTGGTCGATGTCTTGGCCATGGAGCGCACGTCAAAACTGGCCTCCAGCGTGGAGACGGCGATGTATTTGGCAACGGAGCCGAAACCGGGGCAGCAGTCGGTGATGGGCAGGTCGTTATCGACGGTCTTCGGCACGTGGATGGCCTGTACCGGATAGCCCATCTTGTCTGACAGCTGGGAGACCTTGTAGCAGGTGTCGGCCGAGTCGCCGCCGCCGTTGTAAAAGAAGTAGCCTATGTTGTGTGCCTTGAACACCTCGATCAGGCGCGCATATTCGCGTTGGTTCTGTTCCAGTGATTTAAGCTTGAAACGGCAGGAACCGAAGGCGCCGGAAGGAGTGCTGCGCAACGATGCAATGGCTTTGGCGGATTCTTTGGTGGTATCGATCAGGTCTTCGGTGAGGGCGCCGATGATGCCGTTGCGTCCGGCATAGACTTTGCCGATCTTGTCCTTGTGTTTTCGCGCGGTTTCGATAACACCGCAGGCTGAGGCATTGATTACGGCAGTGACGCCGCCGGATTGTGCATAGAACACGTTCTTCTTTGCCATACTTTGCTCTCCGTCAAAGGTTGTAAAACGAAATTACTCTTTTTTACACTGGGATTATCTTACGCCAATTGCGGCCTACATTGTTGCGTAAGAGTGTTGGATGAAATCAGACTAAAGTAGTATGGGACTTCAGACTAAAAAAATAGAACCTGAACAGAATGAATATGCAAATATTAAAGATATAATCAAGAAAACGCGCTAAATCATTGAAGGGGGGAATGCATGACCATCGAGTTATTCAATAACGGCAAGCACCTTTGCCTGATGTTCGACGATCTGGTGGATGATTCGGCCGGGGAAGCGGTGCAGGCCAATCAATTCCTGATCGTGGATAACGGGCAGGGAGCGTTAATTGATCCGGGCGGCAACATGACCTATAACGGTCTGTTGATGGAAATGCACAACTATTTCCCGCCGAAAAAGCTGAAGTACATCCTGGCTTCACATGCCGATCCGGACATCATTGCGTCGGTCAATAAATGGATGATCCATTCCGATTGCAAAGTGATGATCTCCAAATTATGGGTGCGTTTCGTGCCGCATTTTTGCAGCGGCGATAACTCGTCCGGGCGTGTGCTCGGCATTCCCGATGAAGGTATGAACCTGCCTCTGGGCAATTCCTTCATGAAGGCGATCCCGGCGCACTTCATGCATTCGGAAGGCAATTTCCAGTTCTACGATCCTGTCAGCAAGATACTGTTCTCGGGCGACATGGGAGCATCGCTGGTAGGACATACCGAGGCGGACATACCCGTTGAAGATTTCAAATCGCACATCCAGTACATGGAAGGTTTCCACAAGCGTTACATGATTTCCAACAAAATATGCCGCTTCTGGGTCCAGATGGTGCGCCAGATGGACGTCGAAGCCATCGTGCCGCAACACGGGCGGTCCTTCAAGGGCAAGAAGATGGTGAACGAGTTCCTGAACTGGATTGAGGCGTTGCCTTGCGGGATCGACTTGCTGACCCAGGAAAACTACCGCGTTCCTGCTAACTGAGTCTGTGGTTCCTGATAACGGGCATCATCCTGGACTGGGTGATGTCTGTTTTTATTCGACGGCGAGCAAGTTCGCCGCAAAATTCCCGGCCTTTTCCACGTAATTCGCGGTATTTGCATGCATCGCAGCGATTTCTGCTTCGCTTAACGTTCGCAGTACCTTTCCCGGCGAACCAATCACCAGCGAATTATCCGGGATGACTTTGCCTTCCGTGACGAGTGCGTTCGCTCCGATCAGGCAGTTCTTTCCAATGACGGCGTGATTGAGGATGACAGCCTTGATGCCAATCAGAGAACCGTCGCCGATGCTGCAGCCGTGCAACATTGCCTGGTGCCCGACCGTGACATTCTCTCCGACAGTCAATGGCGAACCTATGTCGGTATGCAGCACGGAACCGTCCTGAATATTGCTGTTTGCGCCGATATGGATGGGTTCGTTATCGCCGCGCAGCACGGCCCCGAACCAGATACTGACATTGTTTTCAAGGATCACCGTACCGACGACATCTGCGCTTGGGGCGACGAAATGCCTGTCGCCGCGCAATTCAGGGATGCGGTCACCCAAGCGATGCAAAGTCATAGTGCGTTCACCCCGGCCTGGGCGATCTGGCCGTCCTGGAAGGAGCGTACGCCGCTGATGCCGAGGCCGCCGATAATGACCCCGTTGCACACCAACGGCACACCGCCTTCGGCCGGAATCACCCCAGGCAGGGCGAGGTGAATGAGGCGCCCGCTCAACACGGCATCCTCCGAGGCCTTGGTCGGGCGCTGGAAAGCGACAGCAGCGTGGGCCTTCGCGATCGCCGTTTCCACACTCCCGAACTGCGTGTCATGGCTACGTTGCAGATAGAGCAGATGGCCGCCGTCATCCACTACCGCGATGACGACTTTCCATTCATTCGAGCGAGCTTCCGATTCGGCTGCGGCGGCCACGCGCCTGGCGTCTTCCAGTGTGAGGATGGGCTTGCTTGCCATGGTCACTTGCCCAAAGCGCGGAATACCTGGTCGCGGATGCCTTCAACACTGCCTACGCCGGCAACGCGTAGAACCTTGGGCGCCTTTGCATCGCCCGATCTGCTCCATGCGGTGTAGTACTCGACCAGGGGCTGCGTCTGTTCGTGGTACACGTTCAGGCGCTTGATGACGGTTTCTTCCGCGTCGTCCGGGCGCTGCACCAGGTCTTCGCCGGTGATGTCATCCTTGCCCGGCACTTTGGGCGGATTGAACACTTCGTGATAGGTGCGTCCGGATGCAGGATGCACGCGGCGCCCTCCCATGCGCTGGACGATCTCGCTGTCTGCCACGTCGATCTCCACCACATAGTCTATGCGTATGTCCGCATCCTTCATTGCCTGGGCTTGCGGGATGGTGCGCGGAAAGCCGTCGAACAGGAATCCCTTGGCGCAATCCGCCTCCTTGATGCGTTCTTTCACCAGATTGATGATGATGTCGTCGGAGATCAGATTGCCCGCATCCATCACCTGCTTTGCGGCGAGGCCGAGCGGTGTGCCAGCCTTGATTGCCGCACGCAGCATGTCGCCGGTGGAAATTTGCGGAATGCCGAACTTTTCCTTGATGTAACTTGCCTGGGTTCCTTTACCTGCGCCGGGTGCACCTAACAGAATCAGTTTCATTGATGTTTTCCCTTTCAATTAAATCCGCTTTGTAATCAGGTGAACAGACGCCGTGCAGCCTCTAGATCATGTTCGGTGTCCACACCGCTCGGTGGTGCATGATCGGTCTTGGTTACGCCAATCTTGTACCCATGATACAACGCACGCAGTTGTTCCAGCGACTCTATTTGCTCTAATTCTGTAGG
>JAJXUF010000250.1 GCA_021783175.1 Pseudomonadota bacterium | reverse complement strand
GTCCTTGACGTTGCTGCCGCGCACGTGAAAACCGCAAGCGGCAAGCGACAGGACGGCGGCGAGCAACAGGAGTCGTGCGATATTGGTCATCAGATCACCACATTGACAAGGCGGCCGGGCACAACGATGACTTTCTTCGCCGCTCCGCCCGCGAGTTGCTTTTGAACCGCCTCGTGTGCAAGCGCAAGCTGCTCGATGGCTGTCTTGTTGGCATCCTTGGCTACGCGCAAACTGCCGCGCAGCTTGCCGTTCACCTGGATCACCAGCTCGATCTCATCTTGCACCAGCGCGATTTCATCCACTTCCGGCCACGGTGCATGCAGGATGTTGTCGCCGTAACTGAGTTCTTTCCACAGGGTTTGAGCGATGTGCGGGGTGATGGGTGAGAGAAGGCGAAGCAGAATAGAGAATCCTTCGGAAAATGCATACCACTGTGCTTCTTTGATTCCTACCAAGCTGCTTACCGCAATCTCGCTCGAGGAAACCATCGACGGTAGATTGTTTTCGAGCAGGTTCAACAATTTCATACACGCTGAAACAACTGTATTGAATTGTTGTTTAGATAAGTCATAGTTTGCTTGCTTTAACAGCAAGTAAACCTGCCGACGAAAATCTAGTGTTTGTTTAGTTGCCGCTTCCCAATCTACAAGATTGGCGTTAGGGCGCATACAGTCAATTCCAGTGCGCAAATCATTTTCATACCCATTAGCAAAATTCCACGTGCGGCGCAGAAAGCGGAATGCTCCTTCCACACCGGCGTCCGACCACTCCAGTTGCTGGTCCGGCGGTGCGGCGAACATCATGAACAGGCGCGCCGTGTCCGCGCCGTAGGCGTCGATGATGGCTTGCGGGTCGACACCATTGTTCTTGGACTTCGACATCTTCTCCGTGCCGCCGATGATGACTGGCTGGCCGTCAGCGATCAGTTTGGCGCCGAGCGGGCGTCCCTTCGCGTCTAGTTCCACATCCACGTCGGCCGGATTGATCCACAGCTTCTTGCCACCTTCAGCTTCGCGGTAGAAGGTCGGTGCAACCACCATACCTTGGGTCAGCAGATTTTTAAAAGGTTCGTCACCCTGAACCAGTCCCTCGTCGCGCATCAGCTTGTGGAAGAAGCGGGCATACAGCAGGTGCAGGATCGCATGCTCGATGCCGCCGATGTATTGGTCCACCGGCAGCCATTTTTGCGCAGCTGCCTTGTCCACCATGCCGGTCGCACATTGCGGACTGGCATAGCGCGCGTAGTACCAGGATGATTCCACGAAGGTGTCCATGGTGTCGGTCTCGCGCCGTGCTTTGCCGCCGCACTGAGGGCAAGTGCATTCGTAGAATGCCGGCATCTTGGCCAGTGGAGAACCGGCACCGTCAGGTACCACGTCCTCCGGCAGTTTCACCGGCAACTGGTTGTCCGGCACCGGCACATCGCCGCAAGCCGGGCAGTGGATGATCGGGATGGGGCAACCCCAGTAGCGCTGGCGCGAAATACCCCAGTCGCGCAGACGGAACTGCACTTTCTTTTCGCCCAGGCCTTTGGCGCTCAGGTCTGCGGCGATAGCATCGACGGCTTTTTCGAGATTCAGGCCGTCGTAATTGCCGGAGTTGATGCATACGCCTTCTTTGCTTGCGTACCATTCCTGCCAATGACTGTCTGTGAACTTTGTGGATTTTCCAGCGAAACCTTCTTGAAACATGCGTTCAGGTTCGTCATCGATAACTTGTTTAATCGGCAGGTTGTATTTCTTCGCAAAACCGAAATCGCGCTCGTCATGCGCCGGTACCGCCATCACCGCGCCTTCGCCATAACCCATCAGTACATAGTTGCCAACCCATACCGGCACCAGTTCGCCAGTCAGCGGGTGGGTGACTTTGAGTCCGGTGTCCATGCCCTTCTTTTCCATGGTGGCGATATCGGCTTCTGCCACGCCGCCCCGTTTGCATTCTTCGATGAACGCGGCGAGCTTGTGATTGCCAAGCGCGGCTTGGGTTGCCAGCGGATGTTCTGCGGCCACGGCGACAAAGGTGACGCCCATGATGGTATCGGCGCGGGTGGTGTAGACCCACAGCAGATTTTGCTCCCCTCTCCCGCCGGCGGGAGAGGGGTTGGGGGAGAGGGCGTTGGCTGCAGCAACCCTCTCTCCTAACTCTCTCCCACTTGTGGGAGAGAGGGACGCAGTCCCGACTTCGTCGGGGATAATAAACGCAAAGCGCACTCCGTAGCTCTTGCCTATCCAGTTGGCCTGCATGGTCTTTACCTGCTCCGGCCAACCCGAAAGGGTGTCAAGGTCCTGCAGCAGTTCGTCGGCGTATTGCGTGATGCGGAAGAAATACATCGGGATGTCGCGCTTTTCGACCACTGCACCGGAGCGCCAGCCGCGGCCGTCGATGACCTGTTCGTTGGCGAGCACGGTGTTGTCCACCGGGTCCCAGTTCACCACTGCGGTCTTCTTGTAGATGACACCCTTCTTGAACAGGCGCGTAAACAGCCATTGTTCCCAGCGGTAGTAGTCCGGTTTGCAGGTGGTCACTTCGCGCGACCAGTCCACGCCCAGGCCCAGCGACTTCAGTTGCTGCTTCATGTACTCAATATTGGAATAGGTCCACGCGGCGGGCGGCACGTTGTTGGCCATCGCGGCGTTCTCGGCGGGCAGGCCGAACGCGTCCCAGCCCATGGGCTGCATCACGTTGTAGCCCTTCATGTGGTGGTAGCGGCTCAGTACATCGCCGATGGTGTAGTTGCGCACGTGGCCCATGTGCAATTTACCGGAAGGGTAGGGAAACATCGACAGGCAATAGTATTTTGGCTTCGGGCTGTCTTCCCTGGCGCGGAATACTTGCGCTGCCTCCCACTGTTGCTGGGCGGCGGCTTCGATGTCTTTGGGTGAATAGTTTGATTGCATGTTCCAGTGATCGGGTGCGCAAATTTGCGGGTTCGGCATTATAACGGCAACATGACACCCTCGCGCACGGAAGGAAAGGGTACGGAATGAACAAGTTGCTTGGATTGACGTTGATGCTGGCTGCTTTGTCGGTGCAGGCCGAGCCGGATGCACAGGTGCAGGCCGTGCAGATGCCGGCATGGCTGCAGCGCGGCGAAAGCAGGACTCCGTTGCGGGTCGGGTCGGAACTGCGCAATGGCGATACGCTGGTCACCGGGGAGAACGCGCGCATCTATGTGCATACCGCCGATGGGAGCACGGTAAAACTGGGAGAGAACGCCACCCTGAAACTGGAAGGCCTGTCGCAACAGAGCGCAGAACAAACCTTGTTCAGCGTTGTGCTGAATGTCGCCAAAGGCGCATTCCGGTTTACCACAGCCAGTCTTGCCAAGCTGAAGGCGCGCGAAGTGACCGTCAAGGTCGCAGGTGCGACGATCGGCATTCGCGGCACGGACGTGTGGGGCAAGGACGGCAGCGATCAGGGCGTGGTGTGCCTGATCGAAGGCAGGATTTCCGTGACCGGGCCCGACAGCAGCGATTTCGTGATGGATCAGCCGCTGTCCTTTTACAAGATGCCAAAGGAAGCAGCGCCGTTACCGGTCGCTGCCGTCGATCCCGAGCAGCTGAAAAAATGGGCAGCAGAAACCGAAATCGCACAACCGGCGCCGCAGATAGGTGGCGTCTGGAAAGTGGATCTGCTTACCCTACCAAATCAATCAAGTGCTTTGGTTGCCTATGATCAATGGCGCGCGGCGGGCTACGACGTGCGCCTGCTGCCCGTTGCGAAGCAGGATGGCTGGGAATACAAGCTGCGTGTGGTGCAATTGTCCAGCCGCGCCGACGCACAGAAGATGGCGGACCAATTGAAGGGAATGTTCGGAGCCGAAAACCCAAGCGTCTCGCGCTAGGCGGGGAAACTGGGTTAAAATCAAAAACTATAAAAAATTATTAATTTATTTACTATCGTTCAGGAGAGTGGATTATGTCCCGTAAGCATCCCGTTATTGCCGTCACCGGTTCGTCCGGCGCAGGCACCACCACCGTCAAGCGCGCGTTCGAGAACATTTTTCGCCGCGAGGGAA
>JAJXUF010000249.1 GCA_021783175.1 Pseudomonadota bacterium | reverse complement strand
ATAACATCGTACAGGAAGAGGCTTGCACGACCGAGCCCCTCTACACCGCCTATGGCAAACTGGCCGAGTCTTTGCAGTACGTTCAAGCACCACCGCCTTGCAACAGGTCCTCAAGATAATTGGGCGCCGGGTACTGATATGGGACCGGCCCATCGGGCAGACCGTCCATAAACTGGCGAACGTGCTCCGATTTAGACTTGCTGATCTCCTCCGGCGTACCCTGTCCGAGTATCCGGCCATCACCCATCAGGTAGGCATAATCCGAAATCAAGCAGGTTTCCGCCACATCGTGAGAAACAACAATCGATGTGATGCCCAGCGCAGTATTAAGCTGGCGAATCAGTTTGGCAATCACACCTTTTGAAATTGGATCGAGCCCGGTAAACGGTTCGTCGTACATGATCATCATAGGCTCAAGCGCGATCGCTCGCGCGAGCGCCACGCGCCGTGCCATTCCACCAGAAAGTTCGGACGGCATGAGCGAACGCGCTCCGCGCAGACCCACAGTCTCAAGCTTCATCAGCACAACATTATGCAGTATCGCTTCTGGTAGCCGTTTATGCTCGCGGATCGGAAAGGCGACGTTTTCAAAAACGTTAAGATCAGTAAGGAGCGCACCGGTTTGGAACAACATGCCCATGCGTTTGCGCAATTCGAAAAGCTCACGCGTATTGAGGTCGGGAACCGAGATACCATCGACAAGTACCTTGCCCTTGTCTGGACGCAGCTGCCCGCCTATCAGGTTCAAGAGAGTGGTTTTGCCGCAGCCGCTGCCACCCATGATAGCCGTGACCTTGCCACGCGCAATATTCAGGGAAAGATCCTTAAGAATGGTGCGATCGCCCCGGTTGAAACGCAGATCGCGCACCTCGACCAGTGACGCGTCATTTTCCGATACGCTTTGATTGCTGCCCAATCTATTTTCCCGGTAAATTATCGCCGCCCGCTTCGGCTGCAGATCACTGCCTAGTGCGGCTGCTGTTCATGTCTATTCTAGCTGCGTGTACCACGACTGTCATCGGCAACCGCATATCATGATGACCTAAAGCTCCTCCCAAACAAACAAAAATCGGCGCACCACCGACGGCGACACCCGCTACCGTCTGCCATGTCAGTCATGTGAAACCATGTAGCTTCTGCTCGGCTAGCTAACGTGGCTAACGGATGCCGGGAAACCGCCGTCGACGGCGATTGACCGGTTGACTGATTTGAAGCACCGCTTGTCGGACAACAATCAGACGCCCAGGAGCTCGGCAATAATCCGCGCCTCCTGTGCGGCAGTCGCTGCCGAAACACCGTCAAAGAACAGTCCACTCACTATCCCTTGCTGGCCGCAAACAGCCATTCGCTCCACCAGATGGCGCAGCTCACGCGCGGCTCCTCCGTTGGCCAGCCCAACCACGAATCGACCAGCAGGCCGTGGCGCTGATTCCGTCCGAGCCTGCCAGCAAAGACCCGCGCCGACGCTGTCGAGGATGGCGATCGCCTCGGCTCGCTGCCCGCTCGGTACCGCAGACAGATCGACACTCACCGGCAGATCGGCGGTCAAGGCCCGCAGCAACTTTTCCAGCCAATCGAGGTCCACATTGGCAACTCCTGGCATGCGCAGCAGCGCGCCCGCCGTTTGCTCTCGGACTAGCGAAAGTGACTGACGAAACTTGTCCAGTTCGCGCTGCAACGCGGAGAAAGGCATAGGCAGCATCATCTGCGATGGCGCTTCCAGCACGAAGCGGAACTCCTGATCACTGTCCTGCAGCCACTGCTTGATCTCGCTGACCGGGGCTGCCGCCAATATGTCGTGCGGAACGAGAACGCTACGCAGCTTGTTGCTGTAGTAGCAGAAACGCCACTCTTGCGGCAGGTTTGATGGATAGAATGTCCCGGTCCAGCCGTCGTGTGTCCAGCCCGACGTCCCGATCAATAGCGGCTCCATCATCGCCAACTGTTTTTCGTGCGCATGGTCGACTTTTACTCCTGGGGAAACCTCGCGAATAGGGTATCCTATGGTCATGGAATTTGACCTGTTCTATGAACTTGCAGTTCCAGATTTCGCCGGACGTGGTGAGGTCCAGGTGTTTCACGAAACACTCGACGAACTGGTTGCGGCGGATTCTACCGGCTTTCGTACCGCCTGGTTCGTGGAACATCACTTCATGCGCGGTTACTCGCACTCAAGTGCGCCCGATCTGCTGCTTGCCGCAGCATCCCAGCGCACGGCACGCTTGCGCCTTGGACAGGCGATCGTTCCGTTGCCCTACCATCATCCCGTTCATGTGGCCGAACGGCTTGCCACACTCGATATTCTTTCCGGTGGACGCGTCGAATTCGGTTTCGGTCGCGGATTCTCCCCCGAAGAGTATGCCGCCTTTGGCATCGACATGAGCGAAAGCCGTGAACGCGTCACCGAATCAATTGCCGTATTGCGCGCACATTTTAGCGGTACACGGGTATCGTTCTCTGGAAAGCATTATCAATTTGAACAAATTGACATTGTTCCGCAGGTTGTACAGCGTCCGCATCCGCCGCTGTGGATGGCGGCGGTAAGTCCCGAGTCGTTCGACGTCGCAGCACAACTGGGTGTAGGCGTATTAGTCGGTCCGTTTAAGCCCTGGATTATGGTAAAACCCGACATTGAGCGCTACCGCAAGACTACCAAAGAACTGGGTGGCCAGACCGCTGCAGGTGACAAGGCGAATACACGCGTTGGCATGACGCTCGGCCTTTTTTGTCTTGAAGATGGCGATCGTGCACGCACGATCGCCAAAACCAACATTACCTGGTTCTACCGGGAACTGCTCAAGCGCACCGCCCCGATCCTCGAGAAGCTTTATGCGAGCTACGAGTACTATCGACGCTTCGGCAGCATGAAATTTCTACTTGAAAAGGCGGCTAACCTGACAATGCTTGAGGCTGCCGGCATGGTTGTAGCCGGCGATCCGGATCACTGCATACGCAAACTCGAGCGGTATCGCGCGGCGGGCGTTGATCACCTATTATGTGCCATCGGTGCCGGCGGAAGTTCGTCCCAAGACGTTATAGAATCCATCCTAACGATTGACAAACACATCATTCCGCATTTTCAGACATGAGAGTCCTCATAACCGGCAGTACTTCACACCTGGCACGCATCCTGATTCCGCTCCTGCTCAGCGACCCGGCAGTTGACGAAATAATCGGCGTCGACTGGCGCGAGAGTGGGCAGTCCCTGCCCAGATTCACCGAGGTATTGATGGACGATCGCTCGCCGCAGCTCGCCCGCGTCATGACTAACATCGACGCCGTCGTCCATTTGGCCTTTGTCGTCATGCGTCAGGATCTGGGAGGGCAGCGCAATGACCGCGAACTCATGCGAGACATCAACGTGCGCGGCAGTCAGAATGTGTTCACAGTGGCCGCCCAGCGCGGAGTCAAACAGATCGTACACCTGTCAAGCGCTGCCGTTTACGCCTTACCAACGCACATGAAACGCGTGACTGAAACTCATGAACGCGCGGCACTGCCTGGCTTCGCCTACGGAGAGGACAAAATCGCGGTAGAGGACTGGCTCGATGGTTTTGAAGCCGAGCATCCTGATATACGCGTCGTGCGTTTGCGGCCACACATAATTCTTGGCCCCCAGTCGCAGCCCTTTCTGCGTGCGCTGCTGCGCTTTCCGTTCTATCCACTGCTTGCAGATCCGCAGCCCGTTGTGCAATGCGTCCACGAACAGGACGTCGCCGAAGCGGTACGCCTGGCGCTCCTTGGTGAAGCACGCGGCGCGTTCAATCTGGCCTGCTCTGACAGCGCATCCTTTCGTACGATGCAGCGCTACGCCCACTGGGTTGCGTTGCCCGTACCACGTCTGCTTACCACCAATCTATTCAAATTAGCCTGGCGCTGGTTCGGCCGGGGCACGGATCCGACATGGTTGGATGCAATCGGCTATTCGCTTGCCCTGGATTCCAAACGCGCGCGACTGGAACTCGGCTGGAAACCGACATACGAATCCTACAAGGCAGTGCTGGACGCGCGCTAAACAGCG
>JAJXUF010000248.1 GCA_021783175.1 Pseudomonadota bacterium | reverse complement strand
CGTCTGTGCGCTCTGCAGGTCGTAGCCGAACGGCTTTTCGATCACCACGCGCCGCCAGCCGTTCTTCTGCTGGAGCAGGCCGACGCTGCCGAGCTTGTCGACGATGCCGGGATAGTCGGTCGGCCGTACGGCCATGTAATAGACGATATTGGGCGGCAGATCGGGGCCGTCATCCAGCAATTTCTGCAGGCGCGAGTAGGCAGTTTCGTCGTCCGGCGGAATGGCAAAATAATACAAGCGCGCGCAAAAGCGCTGGAGCGCAACTTCGTCGATGTCCTGTCCGTGCTGTCCGCGCAATATGCCACAGATAAACTCCAGCCAGTCTGCGCGCTCGCGTTGCGCGATGTCGCATCCGAGAATGGCCATGCGTTCCGGCAAACGGTTTGCCGTTTCCAGGTGAAATAGCGCCGGTATCAGTTTGCGGCGGCTCAAATTGCCCCCGGCCCCGAATATGGCCAGTGTGCAGGGATCCAGCGTTTTCATGCAGACCATCCTTTCAGTTTATGCGGCCGATCTGGTTTGTTCATGCCGGAATTCTTTTTCATTCATCGATTGGGCGCGGCGAAGCTTCAGCCATGCCTCCAGCACGCACGCGACGGACCATGCCTGCGCCGGGCTGCCACGCGCCGTGTGGGGAGCCTCGCCGTCGAATATCTCGCTCACCGTGCCCAGGCCGGCTTTGTTGAGATGGCTCTGCATCCCCTCCAGTCGCGACAAGGCACGCTCCGCATTGCCGCTGACCCGGTATTCCGCCATGGCGTAATGGCCCAGCAGCCACGCCCAAGCCGTGCCCTGGTGGTATGCGCTGTCGCGCGACCAGACATCGCCTTGATAGTTTGCACGGTAATCGGGACTGGCAGGATCCAGCGACCGCAAGCCGCAGGGTGTGAGCAGATGTCGCGCGCAGATGGCAACGACATCCTGCCGGGCGTCCGGGCCCAGCGGAGTGAACGGCAGGCTGACGGCAAAGATCTGGTTGGGGCGGATGTCATCGTTGTTGCCATCGGGCGCATCGAGAACGTCGAGCAGTCCCTCGTGTTTAGGCCGGACAAAGCGCTGGAATCCAACCCTGGTCCTTGCTGCCATCGCCGAGTATTTATTCGCGCGCACTTCATCGTTCAGGATATGGGCGAAATACTCCATCGTCTGCAGGGCGTTGTACCAGAGCGCATTTATTTCCACCGGCTTGCCGATCCGCGGAGTAATGACATTGTCGCCCACCCTCGCATCCATCCAGGTAAGCTGCACGCCCGTCTCGCCGGCGCGCAGCAGGCCGTCCGAGGAATCCATGCCGATGCCGTGGCGCGTGCCATTGCGATAATGTTTGACGATCTGCTGCAATACCGGCCATGCATAAGCCAGCGACGGCAAATCCTTGATGACTGAAAAATACTCGCACCATGCCGCGATGTACCACAGCGCGGCATCCACCGTGTTGTATCGGGCTGCCTCGCCGTTGCCCGGAAAGCAGTTCGGCAGCATGCCGTGATCCACCAGCGGCAGGTAGTCCAGCAACAGGCTGCGTGCCTCCTGGTAACGTCCGGTTGCCAGCAACAAGCCCGGCAACGCGATCATGCTGTCGCGTCCCCATTCGCCGAACCAAGGGTATCCTGCCACGATGGCATCGCGCCGGTCAGTGTCATTTTGTTCATGGCGGATCACAAAACTGTCCGCTGCCAGTATCAGTTGATCTATCCATGCGGGTGCCGGTATCAGTTCCGGCACGGTGGTTTTTGCGCGGGTCAGCATCGCCAGGTCGCGTGCCTGGAAGCGCCGCATTGCATCTTCCATGTAGTAGGCCGGTTCATCCTGCTCGATGGATGCAGTCAGTCCGACCCAGTGCCCGGCATGGATGGGAAACGTCATGAAGCCGACGCACAAATGGCGATCGAGATTGGACAGGCCGCGGTCGCGTTCGGCGGGCAAATCGAAATCGTCTACCCAGTAGTTCGCGCTTTGCACCTCGCCGCAGCGGGAATGAAAATGCAGGGTGGGGCAATCCGGATAGGCGATATCCAGTTCGTGGTCGCTGGTCTGGAAAGAGGGCGGATTATTTTCAAACCCGGTGATGCCGTGATGATCCCGGACATTGGTCAGCAGTTTTACTCGCAACTCCACCTTGCGTTCCGCCGGGTTTTCCAGCAAGCGCCAGGCCAGGCTGGTGCTGTGCCTGCCGTGTTCCATCCAGATGCGCGCCTCGATCAGCAAGTCGTCCAGCCGGTAGCGCCAGACCGGCATGCGCCCGTCCAACCGGAACGATTCTATACAAAGGTGTCCCCGCGGCTCCACCGCGCCGTTGCTCCAGCGATTGGTATGCAGGGGAATGACGCGGTCGCCGTCCAGCAACTCGGCGTCGGCCTTGGCAAATAACAGGTGCCGTTGCAAATGCGATTGCAGCGGGGCGATCAGCAAGCCGTGGTAACGCCGGGTCAGCGTGCCGGCAACCGTGCCTCCGGCGTAGCCGCCTTTTCCGTTGGCCAGCCACCATTCATGCTGTTCCGCCAGTTCGAGACTGCTGCAGACTTCGCGCTCCAGATACACCAGCTGTGGAAGTGATTGTTTCACAATTAACTCCTTGCCTTGTTAGTGCCGGTTCCCCGCGGCTTGGCGACAGGGCGGCAGAAGCCGCCGTCGAACACGTTATCCCGTCCCGAATTGTTTCCGGGAGCCGCAGCCGGATGCCGACGTGTCCTCAGAATTTCTCGACCAGCATTTTTTCCAGCTTGACCTGGTCCACGGTGAAACCGCGTATGCCCTCGGCGAGTTTTTCGGTGGCCATGGCATCCTCGTTCATTGCCCAGCGAAACTCGGCTTCGGTCATCGGCATCGGCCGCACGTCGGTCACGCCCGTGTCGGTCAGCTTGCGTGGCAGCGAACCTTGTGTGGCTTCCAGTTTTTGCAGAAAAACCGGGGCGATGGTGAGACGGTCGCATCCGGCCAGGGCCAGAATCTCGTCCATGTTGCGGAATGAGGCGCCCATGATGATGGTCTGATAGCCGTGCGCTTTGTAGTATGCATAGATCTTGCGCACCGAGAGCACGCCGGGGTCGGCATCCGCTGCAAAGTCCTGGCCGCTGCGCGTCTTGTGCCAGTCAAGAATGCGTCCGACGAAAGGAGAGATCAGCGTGACGTTGGCTTCCGCACAGCAACGCGCCTGGGCAAAGCCGAAGAGCAGTGTCAGGTTGCAGTTGATACCTTCGTGCTCAAGGATTTCAGCCGCGCGTATGCCTTCCCAGGTGGACGCGATCTTGATCAGCACGCGGTTGCTCGCTATTCCGGCGGCGCTGTAGAGACGGATCAGTTTGCGCGCCTTGCTCACTGTGGCAGCCGTATCGAAGGAAAGCCGCGCATCCACCTCGGTCGAGATACGCCCCGGAACGTACTTGAGTATTTCCAGCCCGACATCCACCGCCAGTTTGTCCATGGCGTCTCGTGCCTGTTGCACCGGGTCGTCGCTTTGCGCTTTCCCCCATGCGACCGCATCGGTGATGAGCGGAACATATTCCGGCAGGGTTGCCGCCTTGAGCAGCAGGGAAGGGTTGGTCGTGGCATCCTGCGGCCGGTGATGGCTGATCGCGCCGATATCGCCCGTGTCCGCCACGATGACGGTCATGGATTCAAGTTGTTCCAGCAGATTGGCCATGTGGATTCCTGATATGTTGGGGTAATGAATGTCAGTTGATTTTTTTCGCCGGTCCCTGACGGTAGGCTTCAGGCAACGGCCAGATGTTTTTCCGATGCCGGGCCCCGGCGGTCTTGTTGCCGGGTGGTTCGTTCTTTCGGGAGCGCATCAATGCGCCAGATCTTCTCGGCATATTCGCCGATGCTCCTGTCGCTGGAGAACTTGCCCATATGCGCCACATTCAGGATTGCCTTGCGTGTCCATTCTTCCTGCTTGCTGTAGAGGGCGTCGACCTTTAGCTGGCAATCGACGTAAGCGGCATAATCCGCCAGGAGCAGGAAGCGGTCGCCGCCATGCGTGAGGCCGTCCACGATCGCGCGGAAGCGCTCCGGTTCTTCCGGCGA
>JAJXUF010000247.1 GCA_021783175.1 Pseudomonadota bacterium | reverse complement strand
CAGATGCACGATCACGCGCCGCTGGTCCCCCGGTATTCCGTCGCGCTCGATCAGTTCGACTTCTTCCATGCGCGACAATATGCCTGCCATGCTGGGACTCGAGATCTGGCACATGTCGCAAAGCTCCCTCGGTTCCAGCTGTCCATGCTCATCCAGCGCGCGCAATATCCGCCATTGCTGTTCGGTCACGCCGAAATGATTGAGGATGGGCCGAAAATGCGACATCAGGCTGTCCCGCGCTTTCAGCATGCGCTGGGGCAGGTTAGGGTAGGTGATGTGGTGCTTCAAGTTATTCTCCGTTTCAACGCGTGCATGGTCTGGAATTCAATTGATATTCTCGGGCCAATTGTACATGCTGGCTCACTCATACAATGCCTGCCCGCAGGGTCATTTCACATGCGGGGAGCGAGACGAACAATTTATTTTGGTATAGTTCGCCGACTATTATCGAAACCGATGTGCTGCTGAAAATCCCATGTTGCGTTCACTTGGCCGTCCCGACATTCTGACCACAACCCTGGCTGCTGCCGGAATATTGATGGTGACCATGGGCGCGCGCCAATCGCTGGGGTTGTTCATCGGACCGATCGGCACGTCGACCGGGCTGGACATCGCCACCATCAGCCTGGCCTTGGCCATTGGGCAGTTCACCTGGGGTGCGATCCAGCCTGTCGCGGGCGCCGTCGCCGATCATTTCGGCCCGCGCGCGGTGCTGATCGGCGGGCTACTCCTTCTCGCTTTGGGCAGTGCCGTTACGCCATTTGTGCATTCCGGATTCGGGCTGACTTTTACGCTCGGGCTGCTCGCTGCGATAGGCGCCGGTGCGGGCAGTTTTTCTGTGCTGATCGGCGCGGCCGCCCGGCGCCTGCCCATGGAAGCGCAGGGTTCGGCTTCGGGCGTCATCAATGCCGGCGGTTCCTTCGGCCAGTTTGTCTTCGCACCGATCCTGCAAAAGCTGATCCAGTCAGTGGGCTGGATGGGCGCCATGTGGACGATGGCGGCGATGACCCTGGCCGCACTCCCCCTGGTCGGCAAGTTGACGAGCCCCTCGGACAAGCCGGTCATGCATGCGGATACGGATCACGGCGTGCTGAAGGCGATCGGCAGCGCGATGAAAGATCGCAGCTATCTGCTGCTGCATGCCGGTTTCTTCACCTGCGGTTTCCATATCGCTTTCCTGGTCACGCATTTGCCGGGCGAAGTCCATCTGTGCGGACTGCCGCCTTCGGTCGCAAGCTGGTCGCTCGCCATCATCGGTCTCGCCAACATATTCGGGAGTCTCTACGCAGGCTGGTGCATTTCACGTTACCGCAGCAAATATATCCTGGCTGCGATGTACGCGTCGCGCGTGCTTCTGATCGGGCTCTACCTGCTGATGCCGCGTACCGAACTGACCTTTTACCTGTTTGCGGCGGGCCTCGGTTTTACCTGGCTGGCGACGGTGCCGCCGACTGCGGCCATCGTGGGAAAGCTGTTCGGCTTCCGCTATCTGGCAACGCTGTTCGGACTCACGCTGTTGACACACCAGATCGGCGGTTTCTTTGGGGCATATCTGGGCGGGCTTGCGATCAGCCGGTTCGGCGACTATGGCTGGATGTGGTACGCGGACATGGCGCTCGCTGCGGTTGCCGCCATCGTCAACCTCCCGATACGCGAAGCGCCTGTTGCCGCACGGCTGTCGCCGGCCTGACTGAAAACTCTTCGATATCAAGGAATAAGCGGGGAACATCCGGTTTGGGTATGCCGATACGGGGAGATCAGGGTTGCCTTTGCTTGCGTAAGCCGGAATACTGGGCGGCCTTTTTGGCCAATAAAACTAAATCTGGGGGCTGGATAAGCTACCCAAGGGAGAGAATATGAAGCGCTTGACCAGTCATTTGTATTTCTGGGTTCTGCTGGCCATTCTGGCCGGGGGCACGCTGGGCTATTTCGCCCCTGCTACTGCGGTGACGTTGAAACCGCTGGGTGACGGCTTCATCGCCCTGGTCAAGATGCTGATCAGTCCGGTGATCTTCTGTACAGTGGTGCTCGGCATCGCCGGCGCCGGCGACATGAAGAAAGTCGGCCGCGTTGGAGGCAAGGCCCTGCTCTATTTCGAAGTGGTGTCGACGATCGCGCTGGCCATCGGCTTGACGGTGATGAACTTTCTCCGGCCGGGAGACGGTTTCAATGTCGATCCGGCAACGCTCGATGCCAAGGCCGTGGCCAATTACGCCAAGGTGGCCTCGGAGCAAAGCTCGGTGGACTTTATCCTCCACATCATTCCCAAGACCTTTACCGATGCGTTCACCGGCTCCGGCGATCTGCTGCAGGTGCTGCTGGTCGCCATCCTGTTCGGTTACGCCATGATGCACATGGGAAAAACAGGGCAGCAGGTCCACCGTTTCATCGAAGAATGTTCGCACATCTTCTTTGCGATGATGAACGCCATCATGAAAGTGGCGCCGCTGGGCGCCGGAGGGGCCATGGCCTTCACGATAGGCAAATACGGCATCGGGGCGCTGAAACCACTGGCGGCGCTGATGGGCAGCTTCTACCTGACTTGCCTGCTGTTCATCATCATCGTCCTCGGCACTATAGCCTTGCTGGTCGGGTTCAATATCTTCCGGTTCATTTATTACATCAAGGAAGAACTGCTGACCGTTCTTGGCACCTCGTCCTCCGAGTCGGCGCTGGTGCCGTTGATGGGAAAACTGGAGCGGCTCGGCTGTTCGAAATCAGTGGTGGGCCTGGTCGTGCCCTCGGGCTATTCGTTCAACCTTGACGGCACCAATATCTACCTCACGATGGCGGCATTGTTCGTTGCCCAGGCGCTCAATATCGACCTGACGCTGACGCAACAATTGTCCATCCTAGGCGTCGCGATGCTGACTTCGAAAGGCGCTTCCGGAGTCACCGGCGCCGGCTTCATCACGCTTGCGGCGACGCTGGCGGTCGTGCCTTCGATCCCGGTGGCCGGCCTGGCGTTGATACTCGGTGTCGACCGTTTCATGTCGGAAGCGCGCGCGCTGACCAATTTCATCGGCAACGGCGTCGCCACGATAGTCGTCTCGAAATGGGAAAAGGAATTGGATCACGCGGTGCTCAAGGATGAGTTGGGCGCCTGATGCGTCTTTGCTTTCTCCGGTCGGCCGACCGGAGAAAGTTGCGTCAAAGTCGTTAAGTTGCTTTAAGCAGCTGTACTGCATCCGCCTCTTGCTGCAGAACTAACGGATCAATAGCCGGTTTTGCGCCCCTGTATGACAGGCATATCCGTATCGCTGATCAGAGACCAGATCAGCCGCGCAATGCTTTCAGAGGCGATGACCGTGTGGGCATTCTGTGTGCTCAGCAGCTTTTCGCGCAGTTCCTTGCGTGTTTCCGGCAAGCCAGTCAATTCGAAGACGATGTCAATCTTGTCGCCCAGGGCGGCGATTTCTTCCAGCGTGGCGACCTTGATCCCATTTGCCACAGCTTGAGCCTTGGCTGGCGTGTCGGCGCGTTCAGCAACGCAAACCAGATTGATGTTTTGTTTCTTCTGCAGCATGGCGCCCAGAAAAGCCGATCCGATTCTTCCCAATCCGATGATTGCGATATTCTGTTTGTTCATACTTCCTCCCCAAGGTTGGATTAAGCAACAACAAGACGCGAACGAAAAGCACTATATAAAAAGAATAGAATCAGCTCGGTTCCTTGTACTCGTTTTCCAGCAACTTTGCTTGCGCCGCCGCGAGGCGTGCGATCGGCACGCGCGGGCCGGAGCAGGAGACGTAGTTGAGCCCGACGTGATGGCAGAAACGGATGGAGCCGGGATGTCCGCCGTGTTCGCCGCAGATGCCGACTTTCAGGTCAGGGTTGGTCTCGCGGCCTCTTGTTACGGCCATCTTCATCAGTTGCCCCACACCCTTGATGTCCAGCACCTCGAACGGGTTGTCTTCCAGAATGCCGGTCTCGTTGTAGGCGGGCAGGAATTTGTTTTCAGCATCCTCGCGGCTGAACGAGAAGGTGGCCTGGGTCAGGTCGTTGGTGCCGAACGAGAAGAATTCGGCGGTT
>JAJXUF010000246.1 GCA_021783175.1 Pseudomonadota bacterium | reverse complement strand
CACCGTCGGCTTGGCGCTACCCGGTGCCGCCCTGGTACATGCTGCTCTGTGGCCGACGACAGTCGACCCGACCCGGCCGATTCAATGGAGCAGCCTGCTGTATTCAACCTTCTATGCGAGTTTCGGCGCGTTGTTGGCGGCCGCGGCAGCGATGGCCGTGGTGGCAAATCAGAAGATGCGCAAGGGCGGTGCGGGCCGAATCCTGGAGGCTGTCAGTCTCGGCAATAAGGCCATCCCGGGGCTGGTGCTCGGCGCCGCCTACCTGATTACCTTCAATACCCGATGGCTGCCTTTGTACGGCACGCCGTTGCTATTGATAATCGCTTACGTAGCAGCCCAGGTACCCATGCTGATTCGTTTCCTGCAGGGGCCGCTCGGCCAGCTGCACAGCAATCTGTCTGAATCCGCGCGCCTGCACGGTTTGTCCCGGGTCACCCGTGCCCTGGACATTCATGCGCCGCTACTGCTTTCGCCGTTTCTGTGGGGCTGGTCCATAGCCTTCGGTCAGATCTTTTTTGAGTTGCCCATCTCCGAGATACTTTATCCCGCAGGTCGGCCGCCGGTAGCTGTCGACCTTATCACGCTTAACCAGCAACTGCGCTACGGGGAGGAGGCTCGCCTCGCCCTCGCTGGCATAGGATTGGCAATAGCCGTTGCCGCCCTGCTAACCCTGCTCCTACGCGCAGCAGCACAAACTGGTCACGCCGCGGAGGGCATCACATGAATGCTTTGCTGGAAATGCAGTCGGGAACGAAGCGCTTTGGTAACACGCCAGTGCTGCGTAACATCGACTTCAATCTTAGCCCGGGGGAGTTCGTCGTTTTGATAGGCGGCTCTGGCTCCGGCAAAACCACGCTGCTGCGCACAATGGGTGGCCTGGAGAGGCTCGACGGTGGCGTCGTCCGCCTGCGCGGACAAATTGTCGATGCACCAGCACAGGGTGTATGGGTGCCACCGGAACGTCGCGGTCTTGGCATGGTGTTTCAGGAATATGCGCTATGGCCCCACCTCAGCTGCCGCGAAAACGTGGCTGCGGTCATCCCCCGGCATACCAAGGAGCGCAATCGTCGTGCCCGAGAGTTATTGGAACGAGTCGGAGTTGGCCATCATGCCGACAAGCGTCCGGCGCAGCTCTCTGGTGGTGAACAACAGCGAGTGGGAATTGCCCGCGCTCTTGCGGCGCGCCCCGACTTGCTGCTTTTTGATGAAGCGCTATCGAGCCTGGATGTGGACACCCGCGAGTTCCTGCGGCTTGAGATCCGGGATTTGACCCGCGACTTCGGCGCCGGTGCCCTTTTCGTCAGTCATGACCCCACGGACGCTTGGCGCATGGCAGACCGCATTGCGGTACTGGAGAATGGCGTACTCACTCAGGCGGCTGCGCCGGAACAGCTCTATGCCCGTCCGGCGACCGCCCGCATTGCGCGCTTCATCGGCGCTCAAGGCGGCTTTACTACCCGCGTACGGCGTGCGGCGGATGGACTGGGCATCGAGCTTGGCGGTCGCTTCCACAAGGCGCAGGTAACGGGTGTGATTGAAGGCGAAGAAGCGCACGTATTCATCCGGCCCGCCGGGATTCGAATTAACGGGGCAAACGGCGTGCCGGCCCGCCTGCTGCACTGTGTGTTTGAGGCGGGGTCCTACCGAGCTTATTGGCAGCTGCCTGGTATCAGTACACCCTTATGCAGCCACGAGGCTACTCGTCCCGCTACGGGCGACCGGCACCTTTGTATCGCCTCCGAGCATATCTTCGTATACCCGTCGAAAGGAGATCAGCGCAATGTCTGAATGGGGAATATTTCTGGCCACCTTCTTGGCGGCCACGGTGGAGTGGGTTGAAGCCTTCACCATCGTGCTTGCGGTGAGCTTGACCATCGGCTGGGGCCGAGCTGCGGGTGCAGCCGCCGCGGCCCTGCTGGTACTTGCAGCAATGACAGCGGCTACTGGCGGCATGCTAAGGTTGGGCCTGGGCATGCACTGGTTGCAGTTCGGCATTGGTGTTTTCCTGTTGCTGTTCGGCGTGCGCTGGCTAGCCAAAGCGGTTGCCCGGTCGGCCGGTATCAAAGCTCTGCACGACGAAGATTCGGAATTTACTGAAACCCGACACAAGCTGGAGACTGGCGACCACCACGCTGCTTGGGTCATCGCGTTCAAGGGTGTATTGCTGGAGGGGTTGGAGGTATGGCTCATCGTAGTCGCGCTCGGCATGAAGAGCGGTCATTCTGCCCTGGCTACCGTTGCCGCGCTGCTGGCGTTCGTGCTGGTGGCGGCCGTCGGCATGTTTATCCGGGCGCCCCTGCGACGCGTGCCGGAGAACACGATCAAGTTCGGTGTTGGCGCAATGATCGTGTCGTTCGGCACGTTCTGGTCTCTGGAGGCTTTGGCCGGTAGCACTGCATGGCCAATGGGTGACTGGAGCCTACTGTTGCTACTTGGCTTCTATTTGATAGGTGGGCTGGCGGTGGCCGCCTTCCTGCGTCAACGCCGCACAGCGGAGGAGGAGGCGGCCTCGTGAAAGCTCTATTCAAAACACTGTTTGGCGACAGTACCAACATGGCAGCAGTGGCGGCCGTGCTGGCACTGGAGGCCCTGCTGGTTCACTCGGGTCACGCCCGCGATGCTGCCTTTGCTGTACCGGTCGCGATCCTCGCGGTAACGAGCTGGCTCGCGTCCCGCTAGGGGAAATAAAAGAAATGAGCGATCGTGTGCCAAGAACGATTAACTGGCGCCGGGCTGTTGCATTGCATCGTTTGTCGCGGCAGCGAGACGTTGCGCATTTCACATATACCGTCCAATCCAAGCCCGCAATCCATGCAGGTCGAGTGCCCCGGACAATCGGCCGGCCTCGCGCCCATTCTTGAAAACAATGAGAGTGGGAATGCCGCGTATCGCGTAAGCGCTGGCCAGAGCCTGGTTGGCGTCGGTGTCTACCTTGGCGAATCGGGCGCGCGTATTGAACTCGGCGGCCGCCTGGGCAAACACGGGAGCCATCGCTTTGCACGGCCCGCACCAAGAAGCCCAAAAGTCGACCACCACGGGAATGTCGCTGCGGCTAACGTGCTGATCGAAATTGTCCGTTGTCAGATTCACAGGCTTCCCATCGAACAGGACCTGATGACAGACGCCGCACTTTGGGTTGTCGCCCAAACGCTCGGATGGAACGCGATTGATTCCGCCACAATGAGAACAAACGATACGTCTCGCCTCAGTCACGCTGACTTGCCTCCAGGAATATCCCATTGAATTTGGATATGGGGACAAGAAACCGTCATTTCCAGTCTAACTTGAAGCTGATGGCCCTCCGCCGCGGACTTGTTAGGGCGCACGCATTGCATTATCCTGCTTAGACAACTCAGAGAAAGTGCAAGCCCTTGACTTCCCGCATTCTTCAGCGATTTTATCTCCTGCTTTTCATTGCTTCAGCCGGTTTCACACTGGGCGGTTGCGCGAGCACGCCCCCTGCGCCGAAAGAGTCCGCGCAGGGGGATTTCCATTACCTGCAGGAGTACCTCAGTTGGTACATCCCGAAGCAGATGAAGCGTTACAACGTCCCTGGCCTGAGCATCGCGGTTGTAGACAACCAGCGCTTGGTCTGGGCACAAGGTTTTGGCTATGCCGACAGGGAAAGGCGAATCCCGGCAGGAGCTGAAACCGTCTATCAAGTGGGTTCGATTTCCAAACTATTGACCGCCACAGCGGTAATGCAACTTGTGGATCAGGGAAAGATCAATCTTGATGCTCCGATTCAGGATTACCTTCCGCACTTCTACATGAAATCGCGTTGGGCCGATACCGGACCAATCACACCACGCGAACTGTTGTCACATCATGCCGGCCTGCCGACATATTATCTGAAGGGCTTTTTCTCCCATGAACCCATGGCGGAACTGGCAAAAGATCTTACCGGTCAATACCTAGCCTATCCGCCGGGCAAGGTATTCAATTATTCCAACCTCGGGCCCGACTTGATGGGCCTGGTGATGGAGCGAATCAGCGGACAGCACTTCGCTCCATACATGCAATCCGCGCTGCT
>JAJXUF010000245.1 GCA_021783175.1 Pseudomonadota bacterium | reverse complement strand
ATGGATCCTGCCGGACGCGGTGACGATCCCCAGGTTGCGGCCACCGTCACAAAACTGATTTCGTGGCCCTGTTCCATCCAGGAGATTGCCGTACGCAGAACTTCCAGATCCGGCGCGTCCATCGGACTTGGGTCCTTCAGCTGATGCGGATCGGCAACCGGCGTACCGGTTTGCCAGTGGCCGCCAATACGGCGTTTGCCACCGCCGGCGCGATGGGCGGCGTCCCCGGCTCACCGGTTCCGCTGGGGGACTCGGTGCTGGGCACGATATACACCTCGATTTCGGGCATCTCGTTCATGCGCAACATGGGGTAATCGTTAAAGTTGCTTTGTTGCACGCGACCGTTCTTGATCGTGATTTCACCATAAAGTGCGGCAGTGAGGCCGTAAACGATTCCGCCTTGCATCTGGGCCACGACCGTATCGGGGTTAACCACAATACCGCAGTCAACTGCGCAAACCACGCGGTGCACGCGCACCTTGCCATGCTCCGAAATGGAAATCTCCACAACCTGGGAAACGAAACTGTTGAACGCCTCGGCGACGGCAATACCCCGATGCCGGCCTGGCGCTGTTGGTCGACCCCATCCGGCACGATTGGCTGCCAGCTCGAGTACACCCAGATGTCGTGGATGCTGTTTCAGCAATTGCCGACGCCACTCGTAGGGATCCTTGCGTGCTGCATGCGCAATCTCATCAAAGAAGCACTCAGTCACGAAGGCGTTCTGCGACGATCCGACCGATCGCCAGAATCCGACCGGCACGCCTGGGTCATCGAGTACGTAGCTGACGTTGATGTTTGGTATGGCGTACGGCAGGTTTGCAGCGCCCTCGACCGAGGTGCTATCAATGCCGTTTTTGACGGCCGCGGGAAATACGCGCGCAAAAATTGACGGTCCGACGATGTGGTGATGCCAGCCGATCAGTTCACCCTTGCCGGTAATGCCCGCCGACAGCTGGTTGTAGGTCGCGGGACGATAGAAATCGTGCTGCATGTCATCCTCGCGCGTCCAGATCAGCTTGATCGGCGCACCTACTGCTTTGGATATTTGGCCTGACTCGGCGATAAAGTCCTGCTCTGATCGCCGTCCGAAGCCGCCACCAAGAAAAGTCGTATGCACGCTGATCTTTTCTGGCGCCAGTCCGGTGATGCGGGCAGCAGTATTTTGCGTTCCGGTTTGCGCTTGGGTTGGAGCCCAGATTTCGCAGCTATCCTGGCGCACGTCGGCGGTGCAGTTCATGGGTTCCATGCAGGCATGCGCGAGGTATGGAACTTCGTAGACGGCTTCCAGCTTTTTGGCGGCCCGGGCAATCGCGCGACCGGCATCGCCCGTCTGGCGGGCCATTGCGCCGGGGCGCTGCGCCGCCTTCTGGAAACGCCGCAAAATTCCTTCGCTGCTCAATGTGGCATTGGCGCCTTCGTCCCAACGCACCTGCAGCACGTCGCGTGCGTTTTTCGCCGCCCAAAAACTGTCGGCGACTACCGCGACGCCGGAATCGATGGCGAAGACCCGGCGCACTCCGGCAACCGCCCGCGCGCGATCGGCCTCAAAGCTTGCCAGCTTGCCGCCAAACACCGGACAGTGCAGCACCACCGCAGTAAGCATACCCGGCAGCCGAACATCCTGGCCAAATACGGCAGCGCCGACGACTTTGGCGGGTGTATCGACGCGGGGAACGGATTTGCCGATATACCTGAACTCCGACTTGTCCTTGAGAAATACCGTTTCCGGCACGGGCAACGTGGCGGCTTTCTCGGCCAAGGCACCGTAGCCCAGACTGCGTCCGCTGCTCTTGTGAATGACCATGCCAGCGTCCGTATGGCACTCGTCGGCCGGTACTTGCCAGGTGGCGGCGGCCGCATTCACCAGCATTTCGCGGGCAGTGGCCCCCGCCTGACGCAACGGCATCCAGTAGGCTCGCACGGCAGTGCTGCCGCCGGTGAGCTGCTGGCCGATAATCGGATTGTAATAGGCTCTTGCGGCTGGCGCGGTTTCCACTTGCACCTTTCTCCAGTCGGCGTCCAGCTCATCTGCGGCAATCATCGGGATAGCCGTCATGACGCCCTGGCCCATCTCCGAACTGGCAACCATTAGCGTCACCACATCGTCGCTTCCGATGCGTATCCACGCATTCGGGACGAAAGCCGGCTTTGGTTCTGCGACCGCAGGTGTGGACTTCGTCGTCGCACAACCGGGAAGATAAAAGCTGATGAGCAACCCACCGCCTACGGCGACACTTGCCTTCAAAAAGCCGCGTCGCCCTGCATTGATCGCCTCGCCCATATCAACCCTCCCCTGCCGCAGTCTGCGCGGCGCGCTTGATTGCGCTGCGGATCCGTTGATACGTGCCGCAACGGCAGATCAGCCCTGACATCGCATCATCAATATCCGCATCGGTGGGCCGGGGATTCCTCGCAAGCAGGGCGGCAGCCGCCATGATTTGTCCTGACTGACAATAACCACACTGCGGAACTTCTTCGGCAACCCAGGCGCGCTGCACCGGATGACTTCCGTCCTTAGACAATCCTTCGATCGTGGTAATCTTTTTTCCGGCAACAGTCGATACCGGCGTAACGCACGAGCGCACCGGTTCGCCGTCTACATGAACAGTACACGCTCCGCACGCGGCAATTCCGCAACCATATTTCGTGCCAGTAAGACCGACAGTATCACGCAAGACCCACAGAAGCGGCGTACCGGGATCGACATCGATATTTTCCGCAGTGCCATTAATAACCAATTGAATCATTGAGTGCTCCTCCATGGCTTGTATTTGATCATGGTCGGCTACGCTCCATCCGGCGGGAGCCATACGTCGACATTCTCCCGTACCCGTAACCAGAGGCAAAATCATACTCCGCCCCAGAGGCTGTGCAAGCTAGCTTTGTCTGGCCTGCCTTGACAACCCCGATTACGGCATGCGTAAGTTGAACCGAGTCGAAGTAAAGACCCAAGCGCGGTCACGCCAATAAGAATAAAGAAGCGAAGCCGGCCAAATGATCAAGTGCAGCACTTTAGGGAAGAATGATGAGGTAGAGGTCTGTGACGTGGGAGATGGCGCTACCTCGGTGGCTGATACGCAACATTGAAAGCGCAGATGACTGACCCAGAGTTCGAGATCTTCGAGGAGCTCGCGCCTGAGCATCCGCTTTGCAATTAGAGCGCTGCCTTAACAACTTTGCACCTTTTTCCGCATAGTGTGCAGTAGTGATACGACGGCCACTCCCAGTACAATCAATCTAACTTCACTGACAAGGAGATTGCCCTTGCAATCCGATACCGCACCATCGACTCGGAACACCACGTCAACACATCTCGCCTCGGCACTAATGGGTCTCATGCTTTCGGTGTTTTCGCTAACCGCCTACTGCAATCCACTTCTCAGCTGGCTTACCGGCGGAGAGGGGCGCGTGACTAACGTGACGCGCGAGGTGGCCAGTCTCCACGAGCACAACGCCATCTGGGGTCTCGCCTTCAGCCCCGATGGCCAGCTTCTCGCTACGACCTCCCCCGGCAATGTTGACCTTAACCTCTGGGACTGGCGAGCCGGGCGGATTGTGCGGACCCTGCAAAGACCATCAAGTGACACCAGCACGACCGAGCCCATCAGTTTCAGCCCCGACGGGCGTTTTCTTGCGTCCTGCCAAGGTGCGGCGAGGAACGAGGTCGCCATCCGCATCTGGGACACCACGACCTGGCAGGTGGTGAAGGATTTTCGAAGCTTCCTATCTAACAACTGCACCGCGATCGCTTTTACGCCTGACAGCCAAATTCTCATCAAGGCGACGGGTTCCCCTGACAAGGATGCCGGTGACAACCTTGTGTTCTACAGCACCAAGACGTGGCAGCCCCTGGGCGGTCTGTTCCTCGATTTCGGCACGAAGACCCTTGCCCTGAGCCCCGACGGCCGGTACGTGGCGACGGCGGGGGATTACGACATGCTTCAACCTCAGATGTCCTTTCAACCCCGGATCGCCATCATCGACGTGGCGACCCATCGCTTGGTGCGCACCATCGACGCCAATGCCCCGAGCCAGCA
>JAJXUF010000244.1 GCA_021783175.1 Pseudomonadota bacterium | reverse complement strand
GCTTCCGCGATGCAGAGGTATTTGAGTGAAAAAAATACTGCTTACCGGCAAGAATGGGCAGGTCGGATGGGAGTTGCAACGCGCTCTGGCATCTTACGGTCAGGTCGTCGCTACGGATTCGAAAGAATTGGATTTGGCCGATCCGGAGGTGTTAAGGCGCACCATTCGCAGTCTTGCTCCCGACATCATCGTCAATCCCGCTGCTTATACTGCAGTCGACAAGGCTGAAGGCGATGCGGTACTGGCGATGGCTGTAAATGGCATTGCCCCCGGAATATTGGCCGAAGAGTCTCTTCGTCTCGGTGCGTTGCTGGTCCATTACTCCACCGATTATGTATTCGATGGAAGCAAGACTGCGCCTTATGCCGAGGACGATGCACCCAACCCGCAAAGTGTCTATGGCGCAACAAAATTGGCCGGAGAGCAGGCGATTCGCGCTTCCGGTTGCAAGCACCTCATATTGCGTACCAGCTGGGTGTATGGAGTGCACGGCGGGAATTTCGTGAAGACGATTTTGCGACTGGCGAAAGAGCGCAATGAGCTCCGCATCGTCGCCGACCAGTTCGGCGCGCCGACCTGGGCCAGGGATATTGCTGAAGCCACGGCTTCTGCCCTGTCCTTTTGGCAGAATGCACATCGGGATAGCAATTTGAGCGGGCTGTATCATCTGACTGCCGCCGGGCGCACCAACTGGCATCAATATGCCGAAGAGATCGTGCGTCTGGCTCGCCAGTATGATCCTGCGCTCGCATCCAAGGCTCTCGCTATCCACCCCATCGCCACGCACGAGTATCCCGTACCCGCAAAGCGACCCTCAAATTCCGTCCTTTCCAACGACAAAATTCGCGCTGCATTCGGGATCGCACTGCCGCAATGGCAGGACAGCGTTGCGGAGTGCGTGCGGGAGATTTATGAACCGACCGGCATGGCGCTCCCGCCACAATAGTCGGCTATTTGGGTTTAATGCAGCGCCTGATTGACCTTGCTTAAATCTTCTTCGCTCAACTCGCCCACTGCTGCTTTCAGATTTAGCTGGCTGACCAGATAGTTGTATTCTGCCTGGTACAGATCGCGACGCGTCGAGAAGGCTTGCTGCTGGGCATTCAGGACATCCAGATTGGTGCGCACGCCGACATCGTGTCCCAGTTTGCTTGCGTCCAGCAGACTTTCGCTCGACTTCAATGCTTGTTGCAACGCCTGCACTTGGGCAATGCCGCTGACCACGCCCAGGTACGCCTGGCGCGTTTGCAACTCGACGGTACGGCGAGTATTTTCCAGATCCTGCTTGGCGCGTTCGCGGTTGGCTTCTGCCTCGCGCCACTTGGACTGGATCGCGCCGCCTTGAAAGAGCGGCACATTCAGTTGCACGCCCACTGTGGTTGCGGCGGTATCGTTGCCGATACCGTAGATGCTGCCGTTGGCCGTGCTCTTTGAATAGTTCGCCACCAGATCTACGGTCGGCAGGTGCCCGCCCCGGTTGCGATCCACTTCCTTTTCGGCCATTTCTGCGGCCGCTTGCGCGCTGGCGATCTGGTAATTGTGTTGCTTCGCACCCTCCACCCATTTGTCCAGGCTGGCCGGTTGCGGCTGTTCCAACTGGAACGATTTGCCCAAAGGCGCCAACTCCTGAGGAACCGCATTGATCAGCTGCTGCAAGGTGCGTCGCTTTACTTCCAGGTCGCTTTGCGCTGCGATCTCTTGCGCAACGATCAGGTCATAGCGTGCCTGTGCTTCATGCGTATCGGTGATGGTGGCCGTGCCGACCTCGAAATTCCGTTTGGCCTGCTCGAGCTGTTCGGAAATAGCTGTCTTTTGCGCTGCAGCCAGTTGCACGGTGTCCTGCGCGATCAGCACGTCGAAATACGTTTGCGCCACGCGCAGTATCAGGCTTTGTTCGGCGAGTTTGTATTGCGCCTCGGTTTGCACCACTTGCAGCTCGGATTCCGTGTAAGCCGCCCAGTTCTGTTCGCGAAACAGGGGTTGCACCAACGTTACGCCGTAACCGTGGTTGTTGAAGCGTTGATCACCGGATGGAAACGGGAATTGCGTAGCGCCGGCCCCCGTATACGTCGTGTTGACGTTGTTATAGGTGCTATTCGCGTTGAGATTGACGCTGGGCAACAATAGCGAGCGGCCTTGCGTCAATTTCTCCTGCCCGGCCTGTCTGGTCGCGCGTGCCGACGCGAACACCGCATCCTGACTTTGCGCCTCATGATAGAAATCCAGCAGATCTGCCGCGCCAGCCATTGGACTTGCGGCCATGGCCAGCACGACGCTTATTGCAATTTTCGAGAATTTCATCGCCCGTTCCAAATATTAGAATTTGCTAATATTACCTGCTGCGACTGCACAATTCAAGTTGGCATGAGTATTCTCGACCATGCCGGGAAGCGATCAGAACGTGAAACGTTGGGGTTGCGGGGCGTTTAGCAAAGGCGCTACGCTGGTCTCGAACAACGTGGTGGTCTCGAACACCCCCGGGGCTACGCAGGTTACCAGCGCCGCGTGCATCGCCGGCGCATCGCCCACGATCGCAAACAGTCGCCCGCCCGTATTCAGCATCTGGTAAAAAGATTCCGGCGGCAACGGCACGGAGCCAGTCAGCACGATGGCATCGTACTTCTCGTTGCCCCAACTCCTGGAAGCATCGCCGATTTCCAGTGTCACGTTATCGTAATGATGCGCAGCCAGCGTTCGGGCCGCGCGGGCGCTCAGTTCCTGAACCAGTTCCACGCTGGTGACATGATGCGCCATGCGGGAAATCAGTGCGGTCAGGTAGCCGCTGCCGGTGCCAACTTCCAGTACGCGGTCACTCACTTTGAGTTTAAGGGCCTGCAATGCACGCGCTTCCACTTTTGGCATCCACATCTTGGCGTTGTGCCCGAGCGGAATTTCGACATCCATAAAGGCCATCGACTGTTTGTCCACCGGCACGAAATGTTCGCGTTTGACTTTCCTGAGCAGGTCGAGCACGTTCGCGTCCAATACGTCCCATGGACGTATCTGCTGTTCCACCATATTGAAGCGAGCGAGTTCCATATTGTTCATCCCCCTGTCCCCTTGCCGCATAGTTATCTGTCACTGCGCAGTATAGCAAGCGCACCCCGCCTGCTCAACGCTTTATCAGCTTGCCTTCAGCCCGGCTTTCCAGTACCTTGCTCGCTCGCTAGGGGTCTTCATTTTGAAGTGAGAAACACCCTTTGAACCTGTACGGGTAATGCCGTCGTAGGGAAGCATCCGCCGATGCTTCCCAGTTAATCCGGAGCATCGCATGAACGCCAATCCCCAATTTCTCGCCACTGCCGCCCACGTTGATGAGGCCGCCGTCAAGCCGTTACCCAATTCGCGCAAGATCTATGTCGAAGGCAGCAGGCCCGACATCCGCGTGCCGATGCGCGAGATCGCGCTGACCGACACCCACCTGAACAACGGCGTCGAGCATAACCCGCCTATCCATGTATATGACTGTTCCGGCCCCTACACCGACCCGTCGGTAAAGATCGATATCCGCTCCGGCCTGTCCGAGATGCGCGCAAAGTGGATCGCCGAGCGCAATGACACCGAAGCGCTACCTTGCCTGACTTCCGAATACGGTCGCCAGCGCCTGAATGACCCGACCCTGGCCGACATGCGCTTCAACCTCCAACACACCCCGCGCAGGGCCAAGGCAGGCATGAACGTCACGCAGATGCACTATGCGCGCAAAGGCATCATCACGCCCGAGATGGAATTCATCGCGATTCGCGAAAATCAAAAACGCGAAGGGCTTTCCGAGATGCTGCTGAAACAGCATCCCGGCGAGAACTTCGGGAAGGCGATGCCCAAGGAAATCACGCCCGAATTCGTGCGCAGCGAAGTCGCCGCCGGACGTGCGGTGATCACTGCCAATATCAACCATCCCGAGATCGAGCCGATGATCATCGGCCGCAATTTCCTGGTGAAGATCAACGCGAACATCGGCAATTCCGCGCTGGGCTCCAGCATCCAGGAAGAAGTGGAAAAGATGACCTGGGCCATCCGCTGGGGCGGCGCCACGGTGATGGACCTCTCCACCGGC